>CAZCOL010000001.1:0-23726 GCA_964500545.1 uncultured Ferruginibacter sp.
CCAGCTCCTGTTGAACTCCCCCAGGACCGGAAGGTAGCAAGGGTAGATGGTTGAGCGGTGCGATGTAAGTAACTTGCCATTTTTTTTGTTTACATGTCCAGGATTTTTAAAAAATCTTTGTTGAAAAATAATGCTGAATTGTAACTTTGAGATAATTAAAAATAATTTGTTTTTACTTTTCACTTTAAAATTTTGACTTAATAAAATTGTATGAAATTTTTTATAGACACAGCCAACCTGGCTCAAATCAAAGAAGCTCACGAATTGGGTATTTTGGATGGTGTAACAACCAATCCGTCCTTGATGGCAAAAGAAGGAATTAAAGGAGATGCCGCGGTAATGCAACATTACAAGACCATTTGTGAAATGGTGGATGGTGATATCAGTGCGGAAGTGATCTCTACAGATTTTGACGGAATCATTGCAGAGGGAAAAAAATTGGCTGCCTTACATAAAAATATTGTGGTAAAAGTACCAATGATAAAGGATGGAGTAAAAGCCATCAAATGGTTTACAGAGAATGGAATTAAAACCAATTGCACATTGGTGTTTTCTGCAGGTCAGGCCATTTTGGCTGCGAAAGCAGGGGCAACCTATGTTTCGCCTTTTATTGGTCGCATTGATGACAGCGGCTGGGACGGAATGGAGCTGATTCACCAAATGAGGCAGATATTCAGCGCTCAGGGTTTTAAAACAGAAATATTAGCAGCGTCAATTCGCAATCCAAATCATATTATCAAATGTGCTGAGGCGGGCGCAGACGTTTGTACTTCTCCTTTGGATTCCATTTTGGGCTTGTTGAAACATCCATTGACTGATATCGGGTTGGCTAAGTTTTTGGAAGATTCAAAAAAGTTTGCATAGCTTAAAAATAAATTGAACATATATAAGACGGATTTTTTCCGTCTTTTTGTTTTTTATAAACTCATTTTTCTGAAATGACCAGGGTATTGATACTTGATAATTACGATTCATTTACGTACAATCTTGTTCATTTGGTTGAAAAGATATTGCATATCAGAATTGATGTTTGCAAAAATGACCAAATTGATCTTGATAGCGTGAAAGGATACGATAAAATCATTTTGTCTCCCGGGCCCGGTATTCCTGATGAAGCAGGGTTATTAAAAAATCTCATCCGCGAGTATGCTGCTAAAAAATCCATTTTAGGAGTTTGTTTGGGGCATCAGGCCATAGCAGAAGTTTTTGGTGCCAGATTGGTGAATTTGGAAGTTCCATATCATGGAATTTCAACCCCTATTAAAATTCTAAATAAAAAAAACAGGTTGTTTTCTCAAATAAATGAAAATCAGCTAGTTGGACGTTATCATAGCTGGGCAGTTAGTAAAGAAAATTTGCCTGATATTTTGGAAGTTATCGCTGTAGATGATAGAGATGTAATTATGGCTTTGAGCCACACAAAATATGATGTACAAGGTGTGCAATTTCACCCTGAAAGTGTGTTGACTTCTGATGGAGAAAAAATGATAAGAAACTGGTTATTAACGTAAGATGGTAGATTAAAATTTATATCAGTTTATTAATATTATTCATTTTGTAATTTGATCAGTTGACTTTTTAATAAAGAAATAATTAACTTCAAATTTAAACACCTGACTAGGAGAGAAGAAAGAAAAAACTTAATATTGCAATCCACACACTTTATAATTTAATATGATGAAAAAAACATGCCTTTTGTTATTGTTATTTCCAGTAATAACATTTGCACAAAATAAAAAAAAATCAACTGACAAATCTGCTCCAGCAAATACAACTACTACTGATAAAAAAAGTGCTAAAGGATACACCATCAGTGGAACAGTAGAAGGTTATCCCGATGGTACTGTAGTGGACTTATTAAATGGAAACAACAGAATGCCCGAAGCCACAACAAAATTGTTGAATGGAAAGTTTTCAATAAATGGAAAAGTGGAAGCGCCAGATTTCAAGTTGGTTACTTTTGATAAATCTCAGGATTATATTTTATTGTTTTTAGACAATAGCGACATTACTGTTTCGGCTAAAAAAGATGAGTTAAACAAATCTATTATAGCCGGTTCAAAATCTCATGACGACTTTATTGTTTACAGCAGAATCACTGCCCCTTATGAACCAATGTTTCAGCAAGGAGCTGTAATCGATAAAGAGGCTTCAAAGCAATGTATTTATCAACTGATCAACTTCATTGAGAATAATAAAAATTCATTTATCTCCCCATTGGCAATTTATCGCATCAACCAGCTTAATGCCGATGGAGATATGATGGAAGAGCTGTATTCAAAATTGTCTCAGGAAGTGAAAGTTTCTCCGATAGGAAGTTATATCGGTCAGCAAATCAATGATGCTAAAAAAGATCCTTTGGGAAGAGTAATTCCCGATTTTGAGCAAGCTGACGTTGATGGTAAAATGGTCAATATCAAATCATACAGAGGAAAATATGTATTAATCGATTTCTGGGCAAGTTGGTGTGGTCCGTGCAGGGGTGAAAATCCAAATGTTGTAAATGCTTTCAACAAATACAAGGATAAAGGATTTACAGTGCTGGGCATTTCACTGGACAGAAGCAAGGAACCCTGGATTGAAGCAATTAACCGCGATGGATTGACATGGACACACGTAAGCGATTTGAGAGGCTGGAACAACGCAGTTTCTCAGCAATTCGGCATTCAAAGTATTCCTCAGAATTTTTTAATTGATCCTTCAGGTGTGGTAATTGGAAAAAATCTTCGTGGAGCTGCATTGGAAGCCAAATTGGAGAGCATCTTTAATAAGTAATTCCCTTTTCGCTTAAAAATTATAGTTCTGTTTAACTGATTAATTTCTTAGCAATTGTCTTTTGTACAATTGAACCGCATTTTCAAGCCCCAGGTTAAGTGCATCGCAAATCAATGCATGACCGATTGATACTTCTTTTAACCAAGGTATTTCTTTTGTAAAAAATGACAGATTTTGTAAATCTAAATCGTGTCCTGCATTGATATCCAAACTAAGTTCATAAGCTTTATGTGCTGCTGAAATATAGGGAGCGATAGCATTTTCTTTATTTCCCTTTTGAAATTCCTTCGCATAGTTTTCAGTATATAATTCTATCCTGTCGGTGCCGGTTTCTTTTGCCCCTTCAATCATTTCAATTACCGGATCAACAAAAATGGAGACGCGGATTCCTTCAGACTTAAAAATCTTTATTATTTTTTTTAAATAATCCTTGTGTTCAATGGTATTCCAACCATGATTGCTGGTCAGTTGATTGATATTATCAGGAACTAGTGTAACCTGGGTGGGTTGATTGTCTAAAACCAGTTTTACGAATTTTTCTTCCAGGGGGTTGCCTTCAATATTAAATTCTGTCGTTATTATTTTTTTTAAATCGTATACATCAGCATATTTAATATGTCTTTCATCGGGTCTTGGATGAACAGTAATGCCATCTGCTCCAAAGCGTTCTATGTCATTGGCAGCTTTTATGATATCCGGGTTATTGCCTCCCCTTGAATTTCTCAAAGTAGCTAATTTATTGATATTGACAGATAGTTTTGTCATCTTGATGGATTAAAAATAATATTCAAAGGTAACAATTGGTTCAATTATTGAGAATAGCATTATTTTTATTTTTTACAAAGGATTTTATATAAAAAAACATCCAATCACTAAATCTTGACTGTTGTCCGATAACATTGAATTTGTTGAACTCTTAAAGAAAGGGGATAAGGTTGCTTTCACCCAATTGGTGGAGCAATATCAGCATATTGTATTTAATACGGTATTGAGTATTGTTCAACAATTTCAGGATGCTGAGGATTTAACTCAGGAAGTTTTTGTGCAAGTATATAAAAGTATCAATGGGTTTAGGGGAGATTCGAAATTGTCAACCTGGATTTATCGTATAGCAATCACTAAGTCATTGGAGCTGGAGCGAAAAAGAAAAGCACAAAAAACAATCGGTTACTTTAAAAATATGATTGGTCTTGATCACAATAAAGTTGAAGCAAAGGAATTTCATCATCCCGGAATTGCCATACAACAAAAGGAAAATGCAGCATTACTTTTCAGTGCATTAAAAAATTTGCCCGAAAATCAAAGACTTGCTTTTGTTTTAATCAAAGCTGAGGGGCTCAGTTATCAGGAGGTAGGGGCTTTGATGAATAAATCAGTTAAAAGCATAGAGGGACTGATTCATCGTGCAGGTGAAAATCTTAGAGTGGCATTAAAATCTCATTATAAAGAAAAATAAAAAAATGAATAACGATCAAAAAATTGAAGAGATACTTCATTCGATGGACAATATGCATCGTGCCGAATTGTCTCCGTTCGTTTCTGCAAAATTGCTTAATAAGATATTGAATGCGGAAGAATATTCTGTAAGCTTAATCGGAAGACCAGTACTAATCATTTCGATTTCAATGTTATTACTTTTATTCAATGTTGCTATTTTATTTCAAAGTAACAGTAATCAGTTTTTAGTTAAAGAATCTTCCTCAAAATATATGGAGGAATTAGAAAAGGAATATATTTTAAATTCAACTACAATTAAATATTACAATGAAATACCCAGATGAGAAAGCCATTTAACAATCTGCTATGATTATTAAGGTTATTGTTTGTGGCAATTATTTAAAATAAAAATACTCACATGAAAAACAATAAAAACAAACTACTCATTTTTATTATTTTGATACTGCTGATTGCAAATACTGTATTTTCAGCTGTACTTTGGTTAAGAACCAATCACCATCCAAGACCTTTACCCCCCAAACCCAGAGGTCAAATTTTACTGGATGAACTTCAGCCGGACAGTTTGCAAAAAAGGTTGATTCTAAATCTAATGTCAGATCATTTCGACAAAATGGATGAAATGAAATCAAAGGAACGTAATGTAAAATCTGCATTGTTTACACTTTTGTTAGAAGATTCTGTTAACATTGCGGATGTCTTGAATTATGCTGAACACGCTGCAATTATTTCAATGGAGATAGATACGATGGTATTCAATCATTTCAGTAAGCTTAGGTCGTTGTGTAATCCTGACCAAAAAGAAAAGTTGGATAAAGTGATTCAGCGAATATTAATAAAGTCAGACCATTTACAGCATAATGAATTGCAGAATAAAAGTCAACATTTCGATCAACATAAAAGGCCCGGGAATAAATTTGACCAACAAAACAAGGATATGAATGAACCAAATAAAGAATTTCATCCCCCACATCATAGAAATGACTTTCCACCTCCACCGAGGGATCATGATGGCAGAGATCATGTAGGTCACCCCAATGAATTTCCCGAAGGACCGCCTCCTATGAACTTTCCCGATATGGAATAACTATTACCCAATTTGTATGCTAAGATGTAATTAAATCGTATTTACAATCAATAGTTTTAAAAATAGTTTCCATCTTTTAATTCCTTTGCTTTGAGCGGAAATTTTCCAGCTGCGCAAAAAAACAGCTTTGGTTTCAGGTAAGAGCTTTGTTACAGCTAAAATAATTTCTTGATTCTTTGATTGATGATTTGCCAGGGCTTTATGAATCAATTTCATTAATAATGGCGATAGGACATATAGCCAGGTTAGCACAATGATTATGGATCGAATGAATATTCTAATGATCTTATTTGAAGGAATGATGGATTCTTTTGAAAATATTTCAGGATAGAAATAAATCAGGATTAATATCAACCAGCATATTAAAAAAACAACTTTGTACTTTTTTCTTTTTTTGCTTTTTATTTCAGCAGATATTTCGTCATAGTTTTCTGCTATATTGAAAATAAAATCAGCATTTTCATTTTTCCAGGATATAGATTTTTTTGCAATGGTTGCGCTGTATTTTCCTATTAAAATTCCAGCTACTCCATGTATCAGAATGTATAAGTTTGCAAGAATTAGACTGTAATTATTAATTGTTTTATCTCCGGTTATTTTATGAATAAACTGATTGAAAGCTTCCCAGAATTCATTCCCATAAACTATTACAAGTACCAGCAGTCTTTGAATTGCAGATTCTACCGCACCTAAAAATCCAAGTATAGTGGCTGAAATAGAAAAATATTTTTTATTTAAAAATAAGATATGACCCAGGCCACCCTGAAAAAACAAAGCAATATATGCCGTTCCCGAGCTATGCGGGCTAAGCATGAATTTAAATACGGCAACAATTAAGGTGGCTTTGATGATTGCATTTTTGTCAGAGACATGGTAGGCTATCAAAGTGATACAAAGTATGGCCAAGCCACTGATGATGAGTCCTGTAAAAGGGATTTTTATTCCATGCATGATGCCACCGGCAAAAGCTTCTGTAATGACCCAAAGGGCAATAATTCTGTAATACAATTTTTTTTGTTGAATATTATTGTATAAACCATTCATTAATTGCGTTTTACTTATCTTTAATGTTAATTATTTTTTTAAAATTGACACAATTTATATTAAATAACACCGAAATTAAAATATCCCTGCCCAAAGGAATAACGATGCTTGATTTTGTCAGGTATCATGAGCATCTAACCGGAACTAAGATCGGATGTCGCGAGGGTGATTGCGGTGCATGTACAATGCTGGTCGGAACATTGCAAGGAGATATTGTGAAATATCATTCTGTTACCAGTTGTTTGATGCCGTTAGGGAATGCTCATGGTAAACACATCGTAACAATTGAAGGAATCAATCTTGAAAAATTAAATATTGTACAGCAATCCTTTTCGGATTTCGCTGCTACTCAATGTGGTTTTTGTACTCCCGGATTCATTGTCTCCTTAACAGGATTTTGCCTGGATGATAAGCAGCCAAGCTGTGAAAATGCAATAGATGCTGTCAATGGAAATATTTGTCGCTGCACAGGCTACAAATCAATTGAAAAGGCAGCTGGATCCGTAAGTGATCAGCTTCAAGAAAGAGGTATTGTAGATCCAATTGAGTATGCTGTTAAGAAAAATATAGTTCCAGAATATTTTTTAAACATTGCTTCTCGTTTAAAAAATATAGCGCCCCCAATTTATTCCGGAGATGAAATTAAAAAAGTGGGCGGAGGTACCGATTTGTATGTTCAGCAACATGATACCATTGCATATGAAAAAATAGATTTTTTAATGAATCAACCTGAGTTGAAAGGAATTCAACAGCAGGGAAACATTTGTATAATGGGCGGAGCGACCACGGTTTCTGAAATATCAAATTCATCTGTTTTTATTGATCATTTCAAAGATCTTAAAAATTATATGAAGCTTGTTTCTTCAACACCCATTCGTAACATGGCCACTGTGGCAGGAAATTTTACCAATGCTTCTCCAATTGGGGATTTAACCATCATGTTTCTTGCCTTAGATGCCCAATTGCATTTATTTGATGAAAAAAATGAAAGAACCGTTCCATTGAGGAAATTTTATTACGGCTACAAAAAGCTGGACAAAAAAGAAAATGAAATAATTAAAAAAATAAGTTTCGAATTACCTGCTTCCCATGATGTATTTAATTTTGAAAAAGTATGTAAACGAACTCATTTGGATATTGCCAGTGTAAATTCCGCAATATCAATAAAGATGAAAGAATCCATCATTGAAAAAGCTGGTATTTCTGCCGGTGGTGTTGGGCCTGTTCCAATGTATCTTTCCAAGTCAAGTGATTTTCTATCAGGCAAAACTGTATCAGAAAAATTAGTTGAAGAATTGATAGAAATTGTTCAATCAGAAATTTCACCTATCAGCGATGCAAGAGGAACTGAGGATTACAAAAGATTATTGCTTTCTCAATTGATCAAAGCTCATTTTATACAATCATTCAGCCATATTGATCCCAAAAAATTATTGATTAACTGATGAAGAATATCGATTCTTATACCCATACAAGAGGAGAGTCCGTTTATTTGGATGATATCCCCACATTGACAGGAACTCTTTATGGTATGGTGTTTGGCTCACCTGTTGCTCATGGAAAAATAATAAAAATAGATTTAAGCGAGGCATTGTCAACTGAAGGAGTTGTTAAAGTACTCACTTATAAAGATATTCCAGGAAAAAATCAAATTGGTGGAATTGTTCCCGATGAACCACTGATGGCTGAAGATGAAGTTCATTATAATGGTATGCCTGTTGCATTTGTGGTAGCCAATTCCGTTGAGGCTGCTAATGCTGCAGTTAAAAAAATTAAAATTGAAATTGATCCTTTGCCTGTTGTTACTAATCCCAGGCTTGCAAAAGCAAATGGTTCTTTAATAGTTCCACCCCGTACTTTTAAAATTGGAGACAGTAAAAAGGCTTTTGCAGATTGTAAATATGTAATTGAAGGAACTGCAGAAACAAATGGTCAGGAACACTTGTATATTGAAACTCAAGGGGCCTATGCATTACCCGCAGAAAATGGGGCAATAAAAGTGTATTCATCTACTCAAGGTCCAACGGCAGTTCAACGCCATATGGCGGATGTTTTGGGAATACCAATGCATCGCATAGAAGTAGATGTAACCCGCCTTGGCGGTGGGTTTGGAGGAAAAGAAGACCAGGCTACCCCGTGGGCGATTTTTTGCGGCTTGGCGAGTTTTTTATTGAAAAAACCTGTGAAGTATTCTCTGCATCGTATGGAGGACATGCGCATGACAGGTAAAAGAAATCCTTATACATCTGACTATAAAATAGGGTTGGATGAACAATTCAACATCAAGGCATACGAAGTTGAGTTTTATCAAAATGCCGGAGCATCAGCCGATCTTTCTCCTGCTGTGTTGGAAAGAACTTTGTTTCATACTACCAATTCTTATTTTATTCCCAACGTTACAGCTACTGCTTATTCATGCAGAACGAATTTACCTCCCAATACAGCCTTTCGGGGTTTCGGGGGACCTCAGGGAATGTTTGTGATTGAATCAGCTATCGCAAAAGCTGCAGAATATATTGGAATTCCTGCATCAGAAATACAGCAAAAAAATCTTGTAAAAACCGGGGATGAATTTCCGTATGGACAGATTATTGAAAGTGAAGCAAATGATTGTTGGAATAAACTACATGACTTGCTTGACATAAAAAGGATTGAAACTGATATTGAAGATTTTAATAAAAAAAATGTTCTTTATAAAAAAGGGATGTCATTTATGCCTATTTGTTTTGGCATTTCATTTACCAAAACCCCTATGAATCAGGCAAGAGCACTTGTTCATATTTATACTGATGGCAGTATCAATATCAGCACAGGCGCTGTGGAGATGGGACAAGGAGTCAATACAAAAATGATTCAGGTTGCTGCTTCCATTTTTTCTGTTTCAACTGATTTGATAAAATTGAATTCAACCAATACTTATCGAATTGCCAATACTTCACCTTCTGCAGCAAGCGCCACTGCTGATTTGAACGGCAGAGCTGTTCAGGTGGCTTGTGAAGCGTTATTGGAAAGATTGAAAACCGTTGCAGCGGAATCATTCAATTGTTGCCAGACTGATGTTGATTTAAAAGAAGAAATAGTATTTGTAAAAGGTCAACCCGCTAATATGAGCTGGAAAGAGCTGGTTATGGCTGGTTACCTCAAACGAATTAGTTTGAGTGAGCATGGCCATTATGCTACTCCCGGATTACATTTTGATATGACCAAAGAAAAGGGCCATCCTTTTGCTTACCATGTTTTTGGAACAGCTCTTACAACTGTAACAGTCGATTGTTTACGTGGAACCTATGAGGTAGATGCTGTACAACTGGTTCATGATTTCGGTACCAGTATGAATCCAATTATAGACAAAGGACAGATTGAAGGAGGATTGGTTCAGGGAATTGGATGGATGACAATGGAAGAAATTGTTTTTGATGAACAGGGCAAGTTAAGAAGCAATGCACTTTCTACTTATAAAGTACCGGATATCTATTCTGTGCCAAAAAAAATTGATATTCATTTTTTAGACACTCAAAATGATAACCTCGCTATTTTTAAATCAAAGGCAGTAGGAGAGCCCCCCTTGATGTATGGAATCGGTACTTTCTTTGCACTAAGAAATGCAATCAAAGCATTTAATCCAAAAAGTAGTGTTGCTTTTTCTGCTCCTATGACTCCGGAAAAAGTGTTGTTGGGTTTATATGAAACAAAAAAATGACTGAAATAAAAAGTATATACAGTGATCGATGCTGGGTTGAAGGGAAATTACAACCTGCAACTGTCTATTGCATGGAAAGGAAAATTGTTGCCATTGATTTTTTAAAAGATCCGGACGCTGTTGACATGGGTAAGGATGTTTTGATGCCTGGGGTAATTGATGTTCATGTACATGTGAATGAACCCGGCAGAACCGATTGGGAAGGTTTTGAAACAGCAACTAGAGCGGCAGTTGCAGGAGGTATCACAACCATCGTAGATATGCCATTGAATGCAAGCCCTGTTACAACCAATATCTTTGCATTTCAACAAAAAACAGAAGCTGCCAAAAATAAATTAAATTCTAACGTTGCTTTTTATGGAGGATTAATTCCAGAAAATGCGAATAATTTGGAGGAGCTGCTTTCTTCAGGAATTGTTGGCATCAAATGTTTTTTAGTACACTCAGGAATTGACGAATTTCCAAATGTTAGCAGAAAAGATCTTGATATTGCAATGCCTGTAATTGCTAAATACAATATTCCATTGTTGGTGCATTGTGAAATGTATGATGCTGAAGAGGAGACAGGACTTTCCAAAGATACAGGTAATTATAAAAAATATTTGGCCAGTCGACCTAAGCATTGGGAAAATGAGGCAATTAAAATGATGATTGAACTTTGCAGAAAGCACAATTGCCCTGTTCATATTGTTCATGTCTCTTCTGCTGAGGCATTGCCTTTAATTGCAGCTGCAAAGGCAGAAGGCTTGCCTCTTACAGCAGAAACCTGTCCTCACTACATCTATTTTAATGCAGATGAAATACCTGATAAAGCAACTATATTCAAATGCGCACCTCCTATCAGAGAAAAATCAAATAATGATTTACTAAAGAAAGCATTGGTGGATGGTGTTTTAGATTTTATTTCAACAGATCATTCTCCTGCTCCTCCAAATATCAAAGAAATCGAATCAGGTAATTTATTGAAGGCATGGGGTGGTATTGCGGGACTTCAGTTTTTGTTGTCTGCCTCATGGACCGCATTGAAAAATTCTATGAATGTAGAGAAATTTATTCCCTGTGTAACATCAAATCCTGCTTCCTTTATAAGGGCTTCAAACAAGGGCTCTATTAAAATTGGTAATGATGCAGATTTTGTCATTTGGTCACCGGAAGATAATTTCGAAGTGAATGCTGATGAAGTGTTACATCGATATAACATCTCTCCCTATGTTGGAAAGAAACTAACAGGTGTTATAAAAAAAACAATCATTTCAGGAAAAATTGTTTTTCAGGATAACATTATGAACGATCAAATAAAGGCAGGTCGTTTGGTTATTAATAAATAACTTCCTGATTGTTAAACAGATTTCAATCAAAAAAAATTAAATTGCACAATGGCATTTGAAAAAGTAACAGAAATAACTAAAACTCCGCCTTCATTCGCAAAATTGACGGATTTGGCTGCTGAAAGATTGGGTGGTAAAGTATTATTTGCAACAGATGATTTTTTTGCTGAAAAAGAAAACCTGATTAAGCCCGGAAGAGGTATTTTCATTACAGATAAATATACGGACAGAGGAAAATGGATGGATGGATGGGAGAGCCGCAGAAAACGAACTCCTGGTCATGATTGGGCAGTCATAAAATTAGCTACCTCCGGAAAAATCAATGGATTTGATATAGACACCAATTTCTTTTTAGGCAATCATCCCCCTCATGCATCCATCGAAGCGATTAATTTGAAAGACGAATCATTGGTCAATGATTGGGATGATTCAACCCTTGGGTGGAAGGAGATTCTGCCTAAATCGCCCCTGGATCCGGGAAGTCAAAATTTTTATGAATCCAATAGCGATGAGATTTTTACTCATCTGCGATTACATATTTATCCGGATGGAGGAGTAGCTAGATTGCGAGTTTACGGGGAAGTGTTTAAAAATTGGAATGAAGTAAATGAAAATCAGGAAATAGATTTACTTGCTGCCATCAATGGTGGTAGTGCGTTAGCTTGTAATGATATGTTCTTCAGTGCAATGGGTAATCTTACGATGCCGAACAGAGGCATTAATATGGGAGATGGATGGGAAACGAAACGCAACAGAACACCCAACAACAGAGATTGGGTGATTTTGAAACTGGCAACAAAAGGAATTGTAAATCGAATAATTGTTGATACTTGTCATTTTAAAGGGAACTATCCGGATTCTTGTATGATAGAAGCCTGTTTGTCGGATAATGACAATGATGTATTAAGCGGTAATGTAAAATGGGAAGAAATTTTGCCCAATCAAAAACTAAGTGCAGACAATGAACATGAATACAAGGAACAATTGTCAAATGGTGGATTGTACTCGCATATCAGGTTGAATATTTATCCTGATGGAGGTATCAGCAGATTGAGAATATTCGGACATAAGAAATAAAATAAAAGAAATGTTAGGAGTCGGATTGCTTACGATGTTGTTTATTATTTTGGTCATGCTTATCATCATGACTTATTATCTCAGAAATGTTCACGAAAATCAAAAGAAAACTATCGTAAATGATGACGAACCAAAAGAGTCAGTTTCTTTGTCCATTTTTCAGGATTCACAGAATTATGTTTATGCAGGAATTGTTTTGACTTCTGTTACAATAATTGCGGTAATTTACCTTCTGGTTGCAGGTACTCCCTGGGAGGCGCATTTGATGGAGTGGATGAATATCGTAGTGAGGTGGATGCACATTACATTTGGAATAGCATGGATAGGAGCTTCCTTTTATTTTGTATTTCTGGAAAATGCACTGAATCGAACTAAGGATCTCAGGGATGAGCTTGCTGGAAATTTATGGGCAGTTCATGGTGGCGGTTTTTATTATCTGGAAAAATATAAAGTTGCACCTCAAAAAATTCCTAAAGAACTTCATTGGTTTAAATACGAAGCCTATTTTACATGGGTTTCAGGATTTTGTTTATTGTTCATTGTATATTATTTCAATGCATCAGCATTGCTGATTGATAAGAATGTGCTGGATATCACTCCTATTACCGGAATTTCTATAGGTATTGGATCTTTTATACTTTCATGGATCATTTATGATTTGTTATGTAAATCTCCTATAGGAAAAAGAAATATTGCATTTACCTTAATTGGAACCATCATTGCAATTGGATTTGCCTATTTCTACACAAAGGTATTTAGCGCAAGGGCTGCATATATTCATTTTGGAGCAATGCTTGGTTCTATAATGGTTGCAAATGTGTTCTTTGTGATTATTCCTTCTCAGAAGGCAATGGTTAAGGCTGCCAAAGAAAATAAACCTTTAAATCCTGAATTGGGAAAGAATGCAGGAAGACGTTCACTTCACAATAATTATTTTACCCTTCCGGTATTGTTTGTAATGATCAGTAATCATTTCCCAAGCACTTTTGGTTACAAATACCCCTGGCTGATTTTGGGAATAATTACTATTGGTTCAGCAGGTGTAAAACATTATTTGAATTTAAAAGAAAAAGGTCAGCTGTCGGTATGGGTTATGCCTGTTTCAGTATTGATATTGTTGGGTGCTGCATTCATATCAGCACCTCCAAAAGATCCGGGAGCATGTAATGAAACCATCAGTATCAATCAGGTTTCTGAAATTGTCAATAAAAGGTGTGTAACCTGTCATTCATCCAAACCAACCGATGATTTTTACAAAACTGCTCCCAATGGAGTGAAGTTCGAAACGCCGGACGAAATTTTAAAAAAGAAAGACCTGATCATGCAAAGAGTGGTCATAACGAAAACGATGCCACAAAATAACAAAACCAACATCACCCAGGAGGAACGCGATATGATCAGATGCTGGATCAATCAGGGTGCTTCAATAAAATAATTCTGAACACTGAAAATTTTATTAATGAACATAACAGACTTTAATCAATTATCAAGGGAGGAAGCAATAAAAATACTCACAGAATGTTGCGGTTCTTCAAAATGGGTTTTGAAGTTACTGGACTCCGGGCCATTCAAGGATGCGGCTCATCTGATGGAGTTGTCAAATGATATCTGGTACAATCATTGTAAAGAAGATGACTGGTTGCAAGCATTTATGCATCATCCCAAAATTGGAGATGTAAAAAGTCTCACAAGTAAATTTGCATCAACCCTTCATCATACAGGAAAAGAGCAAGCGGGTGTTGAATCTGCATCCATAGATATCATTGAAAAACTTGCAAAGGCAAATCAAGATTATGAAACAAAATTTGGTTTTATTTTTATTGTTTGCGCTACCGGAAAATCTGCAGTTGAGATGCTTCGATTATTGGAAGACAGATTAAAAAATTCAAAAGAAGATGAGCTGATTATTGCAATGGGAGAACAGCAAAAAATCAGTTTGCTGCGCCTTAAAAAAAGTATTGCAAATGCAGACTGGCCTAGCCAATTCGTCAGTCAGATTACCACTCATGTATTGGATACATCATTGGGAAAACCAGGGTACAATATCAGCATTCAGCTTCAACAATACAATATTTCAACATGGCGGACCATTGCTCAGGGCATAACAAATGCAGATGGAAGAATACCCGATTTGCTGCCTGCCTCTCAGATTTTACCTGCAGGTAAATACAAAATGGTATTTGATACGGATGGGTATTTTAAAAGTATGAACACAATGGGGTTTTATCCATCAGTTGAAATACAATTCAATACTTTTGACGGAAGTCATTATCATGTGCCTTTGCTGATAAATCCATTCGGATTTTCAACATACAGAGGCAGCTAAAATCAAATTCAACTATTAAAAATCATTCAAAATGAGTTCATCTATTCCTGCTGTAAAGAAAAAACAGCTGTTTGAAAAACTTAAAAAAGCAAATACCGATTTTCAAAAAATATATCCGGGAGACAGATCGGATCGTCAGCCGGTTCATACGGTTTATGGTGGTGCCAATTTGTTTAAACAAGATTCTGCACAAGTATTGGGTAATCGTGCATTAGAATCTTTTAAAACCTATGCGCCTGACTTTATCAGTTTTGGCAGAATTTTCGGATTAGAAGGTATCAATGAAATTTCTACAAAAAAATCAATTGCAGTTGTCGCAAAGGAATATGAAAAATTAAGTCATGAACAAAAGAAAAAACATCCAGCCAGACTATCCATTGAAGTTTACGGCAAAGTAATTAAAAAGCTACAATCTGAACCTATAGAGGATTTCAGGATTGATTTTGAAGATGGATATGGAAACAGAAGCAATGAAGAGGAAGATCAAACAGCTGTTCAGGCCGCCGAAGAGGTGGCAATGGGGATGAAGAAAAAATCGTTGCCACCTTTCATTGGTATTCGAATCAAGCCATTTACAGAGGAGATGAAAGAAAGAGGTATCCGAACATTGGATATTTTCGTTACAACACTTGTGAAGCATACCGGAGGAAAATTGCCCGAAAATTTTGTGGTAATGTTGCCAAAGGTGACCATACCTGAACAAGTCAGCACTTTGGTAGGATTTTTTGAAATTTTGGAATCTCAACTAAAACTTAAAAAGGGAACACTTAAAATGGAAATGATGGTGGAAACAACTCAATCCATCATGGACTCAAACGGTGAAAATCCTTTGTTGAGATTTATCAAAGCAAGTAAGGGCCGTTGCATTGCAACTCATTTTGGAACCTATGACTATACTGCTTCCTGCAGCATAACCGCTCGCTATCAGGAAATGAATCATCCTGTTTGTGATTTTGCCCATCATATGACGAAAGTAGCGTTGGCTCATACAGGTATCTGGTTGTCTGATGGTGCTACCAATACAATGCCCATTGGTCCTCATCGCGGGGCAAAATTAACTTCCAAACAACTTAAAGAGAATGCTGCAACTGTTCATCGTGCCTGGAAAAAAGGGTACGACCATATCAGACATTCACTTTGGAACGGATACTATCAGGGATGGGATTTGAATCCTGCTCAATTACCCATGCGCTATACGGCTGTGTTTGCCTTTTTTCTGGAAAGCTATGATGATGCCGTAGAAAGATTGAAAACCTTTGTTGAGAAAGCGGCCAGAGCTACTCTGATTGGGGATGTGTTTGATGATGCTGCAACCGGTCAGGGATTGTTGAATTATTTTTTAAGAGCGCTTAATAGCGGAGCAATCACAGAACAGGAAGTATTGGCAACAGGATTGACTTTGGATGAAATTCGCGGAAGATCATTCAAGAAAATTCTTGAAAACAGAAAGAAGTAACTCTTCATGCAAGTTTGGAAGTTCATACAACAAAAAAAACAACAGTCAAAAAGGGTTATGCTGTTGTATGTTCTGGATAGTCTCGGAAGTTCACCAGGTCGTCAGGGCTTTAAAATGGCCGTTTCCTCTGATGGCGATTTCTGTGGAACTATTGGGGGAGGTATCATGGAACATAAATTTGTTGAACTGGCAAAATCACGGTTACAGATACCCGAAAATAAGTCGAATATCATAAGGCAGGTACATGATAAATCTGCTACTAAAAATCAAAGTGGTATGATTTGCTCCGGGGAGCAAACCATTTTCATGTATGAAATTTCATCTGTTGATTTAATTGAAATTAATAAGCTTGTTCAATCCCTAATAATTAATAGAAGCGGAACACTTGAACTTACGATTGATAGTTTAAGATTTAATGAAGCGTCCCTGCAAGAATCTTTTCAGTTGGAAATGAATGAGGATTTTTCTTCCTTTTATTACAAAGAGAAAACAGGGTTTAAAAATATTTTACACATCATTGGAGGAGGACATTGCGCATTAGCATTGTCTGAGTTGATGACCAAGATGGATTTTTATATCCATCTTTATGATGAAAGAGAAGGATTGAGCACCATTCGGGAAAATAGGTTTGCTCATGAAATTCATATTGTAGATAGCTATTCACAAATAGGGGAAATGATATCTAGTGGAAGGAATGTGTATGTGGTAATTATGACTTTCGGTTACAAGACTGATGATATGGCATTAAGAGCTCTGTTAGAAAAATCTTTCAAATATATAGGTCTGTTGGGAAGCAAAAAGAAAATTGAAAAAATGTTCAACGATTACAAAAACGAACAGATCAATTCGGAACTTTTAAATAAAATAAAAGCACCCATAGGTATTTTCATTAAAAGTGAAACGGTTCATGAAATCGCCGTAAGCATTGCAGCAGAAATCATTGCTGTAAAGAACAATAAGGATTAGAGTTAAGGCTTCAAGATGAATTTTTTATTCAAGGTCATCCCATTTTCATTGATTATCTGCAAAATATATGAACCTGATGCCAATTGATTCATATTCGAAATTCTGTATTCACTTTTCCCTTTTTGAAAAAATCTCTTCTCTTTTTTTATTAATTGCCCTTTGGAATTTAAAATATAAATCTGGCAAGTCTGGGCAATTGGAATTGAAATCGTTAAATTGACATAATCTTTGACAGGATTAGGCTGTATTTCTGCATTGAAATTAATATTGCAATTGGTTCGAACGCTGATAATATTTGAATAGCTGTAAAAGCCATTTTTCTCAATTATTTTTAATCTGAAATAATATTTGTTTTCATTCAGATCTTTCAATGTACAATTATAAGAGCCTGAAACGGAAGAATTGGAATAGATACTAGAATGTTTGGTGAAGTGGATGCCATTGATACTAGTTTCAATTTCATAACGATCCACGTTTGATTCTTCTGCAGTAGTCCAATTTATTTCATAAAGACAGTCTTTATTTGAAGTTCCTTCAAAGGAAATCAGCTTTACAGGAACAATTGCTGCATTGGTAATAGTGCCGGTTTTATTGATTATCCAATTGTTAGGATCCACAACAATGCCATTGGGGGTCTTTCTATATACAAATGAAAATACTTGGTTGTTGTTCGATAGATTGACCAATAGAGTAGTATCTCCTTGTGGGGAGTTTACAGTGAGTTCAAGATATCCTCTGAAAAATGGTGTGATGGAGGGTGCGCTGGTTGTTTCGTTTACCATTATCAACAATGTATCAGGAGAAGATTTGAAATAAGTGATGTTATAGGTTGGATATCCCTCACCATAATACCAGTCATCAAAAAAATTGTTGAAATTTCTTCCACAAGTATTTTCAGCAAGTTGTTTGAAATTTTGAGTTGATGCGACTGTATTGCCAAATTGTTGTTGAAAATTTTTTAAGGTATTAAAAAACAAAGTATCGCTTTGCATCTCAAATCTCAGTGTGTGAACTATTGCTGCGCCCTTGTTGTAACTCAGTCTGCTGCTGAAAATTCTGTTTTCATTGTAGATGGAAGCATCCGGAACATAAACGCTGCCATTAGGAACAGTCATTACATTATTGTGTATAGAAAGCATGTTGAAATTGGCAGTAAAAGGAGTAAAAAGTAAAGGTAATTTTTCCATCAACAAATGCTCTGAGTAAGTTGCAAATCCTTCATTTAGCCAAATATCATTCCAGGTGGAGCAGGTTACATTGTCCCCAAACCATTGGTGGCCCAGTTCATGAGCTATGATGTCTGTTGAGAACGAACTCATAGTACTCATGGTTTGATGTTCCATACCTCCGCCTATAGCGGCCATACAATGTCCATACTTTTCATCGCTGAAAGGATATAAGCCATATAGTTGACTCAATTTTTCAATAAAAACGGGAGTCTTATCTAAATTAGTTTTTACGGAATTCAAATAATTTGTACCGGGAGCAATATAATGTTGAATCAAAACAGAGTCAGGTGATATAGCTGCAGGCCTGGCATAGTTTATGTATTCTTGGTAATTACCCACTGCAAAACTTGGCATATAATAATTCATGGGGTGAATCGTCTTCCATCTGTACCTCACCTTTCCATTGGGCATATTGTCTATTCCCTGTAACACACCATTGGAACCTGCTTTATTTCCGGCACTGGTTGTTATCCAAATATCTGCGGAATCAATTTTATCTTCAAGGATTTGTTTTGATGGAAACCATTCTCTTGCCTGATAACTTTCGGATAAAGTAGCGGTATAAGTCAAAGAGCCGCTCTGCATACTTCCTGCATACATTCCCATTTGTGAGGCACTTGTACCGCGATAGTAAATTTGGATATTCAATGTTTCATTTGCTGAAAAAGTTGTTGGAAAAGGAATCAATAAATGATCAAAGCCTCTGTTAAATGAATAAATCGAACCATTGACTTTAATTGAATCAACTACCATATTGTTTTTAAGTTCAGCAATGAATGTATCAAGAGGATTCACTGTTTTAACTATATAAGAACAAACTCCAGTAATGTTATAACTACCCGGTTCTACATTCAAATCAAGTTTGAGGTATTTTACATCATAATTGTTCATTGATGGGTATTGATAATATGCAACCCTTTGATTAGCGCCAGATAAAGCACGGTGTTTGCATTTTTCAGGGAATGATGAAGCATTCTGGCAAAAAAGAAATTTTCCCGGTAGCAATAAAAAATAAAAAAGTACAAATCTTCTCATTGTAGTTAGTTTGGAATAATTATTTTCAAATTTAAAAACAGATTAACACTATAAATGTTCACAAATGCAAAATAAAAGCCAATTTTTCGTTTAAATATCAATAAAAATTCACTTTCATAATGGTTATGTTTTCAGGTATTCAATTATGTTATCTTTGCCGAATTAAACAAAACAGTGTCAAAAAAAATCAATCATATCGATTCAGGGGATTATATTGAAGTTACGGGGGCGAGGGAGCACAACCTGAAAAATATCGATATTCAGATACCTAAAAATAAACTTGTTGTTTTTACCGGCGTGAGCGGCAGTGGAAAGTCATCACTTGCATTCGATACAATATACAATGAAGGCCAACGTCGATATATGGAAAGCTTTTCCGCGTATGCCAGGCAGTTTATCGGAGATATGGAAAGACCCGATGTAGATAAAATAACCGGCTTATCTCCCGTCATTTCAATCGAACAAAAAACGACCAATAAAAATCCCAGAAGCACGGTTGGCACTATTACTGAAATCTATGATTTTCTTAGATTGTTATTTGCAAGGGCCGGTGAAGCATACAGCTACAACACTGGAAAGAAAATGGTCAAGTTCAGTGAAGAAGAAATTGTTCAATCCATTTTTCAAAAATTCAAAGGGAAAAAAGTGACCCTACTTGCGCCATTGATCAGAGGTAGAAAAGGTCACTACAGAGAATTGTTTGAAGATGTCAGTAAAAAAGGTTTTTTAAAAGTAAGGGTTGATGGAGAAGTCATTGATATCACTCCAAGATTACAGCTTGACCGTTACAGGATTCATGATATAGAAGTAGTGGTTGATAGATTGCAGATTACGGATGATATGAAGCTGAGGTTAAGCCAGAGTGTGCAAAAGACGTTGCAATTGGGAAAAGAGTTGCTTTTTTTATTGGTGAATGATTCTAACAAAGTGGAACAATACAGTAAACAGTTGATGTGCATTGAAACTGGCATCAGTTATGAAGAACCTTCTCCCAATGCGTTTTCTTTTAATTCTCCTTATGGTGCATGTCCCTCCTGTAAAGGTTTGGGTAGTGTATATCAGATAAATATGGATGCAGTTATACCTGATTACTCCAAAACAGTCAACGAAGGGGGTATCGTTCCGATGGGTGAGGAGCGTGAAGCTCACTCATTCAAACAGGTTCAGCAACTTGCAAAAAAAAATAAAATCAATCTGGATAAACCCCTAAGTGAGTTGTCATCAAAGGCAATCAATTTATTGTTGTATGGGAAAGAAATGCCTGAAGAAATTGAAATGCTGGGTGTTGAATTGGATGAATCCAATTCTTCCGGAAATATTTATCAGGCAGAGTATGAAGGCGCCATCAATATGATTAAAAGATGGTTTACTTCAACCAATACAACTGAGGCTATCAGAGAGTGGGCGGAGAAATTCATGTTGTTAAAGCCTTGTCAATCCTGTGCAGGCACTAGATTAAGAAAAGATAGCTTATGGTTTAAAATTGATGAAAAGAATATATCAGAACTGAGTGATTTGGATTTGGACAAATTACAAATATGGTTTACAGCCATTGAGAAAAGACTTAGTCAAAAGCAAAATAATATTGCCAAGGATGTATTGAAGGAAATAAGGGAACGATTACAATTTTTATTGGATGTAGGATTGAATTATCTTACCCTAAACAGACCTTCCAAAAGTTTGAGTGGTGGCGAATATCAAAGAATAAGACTGGCTACACAAATTGGGTCTCAATTGCAAGGTATTACTTATGTGTTGGATGAGCCCAGTATTGGATTGCATCAAAGAGACAATCAGCGACTCATAACAGCCTTGCGAAATTTAAGAGATATCGGTAATAGTGTATTGGTGGTAGAGCACGATAAAGACATTATGCTTGCTTCCGATTTTTTGGTTGATATAGGACCTAAAGCAGGAACACATGGAGGAAGAATAGTTTCAAAAGGAACTCCAGCCGAGGTTATAAAATCAAACTCTGAAACTGCACAATACCTCAATGGAAAAAAAATAATTCCAATTCCAAAAGAAGTTCGAAAAGGAAATGGTTTGCAAATTGAATTGAAAGGGGCGAATGGGCACAATCTTAAAAATGTTTCCGTTGCATTTCCATTGGGAAAATTGATTTTAGTAACAGGAGTAAGCGGAAGCGGGAAGTCTACACTCATCAATGAAACATTGTATCCTATTTTAAGTCAGCATTGTTATAATTCCAAAACCAATCCGCTAGAATATAAATCTGTCAAGGGTTTGGAGCATATAGACAAAGTCATTGAAATTGATCAAAGTCCGATTGGAAGAACTCCCAGAAGTAACCCGGCAACTTACTGTGGTTTTTTTACAGACATCAGAACATTATTTGCTTCAGTGCCGGAAGCAAAAATCAGAGGGTATAATGCTGGAAGATTTTCATTCAATGTAAAAAGCGGAAGATGTGAAGTTTGCGAAGGAGGAGGGATGCGTGTAATTGAAATGAACTTCCTTCCGGATGTTTTAGTTCACTGTGAAAAATGCAATGGTAAAAGATACAATCGCGAAACGCTTGAAATCCGATACAAAGGAAAATCCATCAGCGATGTGTTGAATATGACCGTTGATGATGCGGCTGAATTTTTCAACTCCGTTCCTTTCATTTACAGAAAAATAAAAGTGCTGCAGGAAGTAGGCTTAGGATATATAACATTGGGGCAAAGTGCTGTAACATTGAGTGGGGGGGAAGCTCAAAGAGTAAAACTTGCAACCGAATTGGCAAAACGAGATACCGGTAAAACATTTTATATTTTAGATGAACCCAGTACTGGTCTTCATTTTCAGGATATCAGTCATCTTTTGGATGTTTTAAATAAATTGGTTGATAGAGGAAATACTGTACTGGTGATAGAGCACAATCTGGATATGATCAAAGTAGCAGATCATATTATTGACATTGGACCGGAGGGTGGGGAAGGAGGAGGAAAAGTCTTATATGAAGGTACTCCTAAGAATATGATTAACAACAAAGAAAGTCACACAGCAGTTTTTTTGAAAGAAGAATTCAAAAAGTAAATTTGTCAACTAATTAATAATCAATTTTAATATTGGGTTTTATCTTCTTTATTTTTCCATTCATTGAATACAGTCAAAGCTTCTTCTCTTGAGATAGTTAAAATGGGGATTTTTCGTTCAATGTAGGACTTGCCCATTTCTTCATAAATCATGGAATCATCAAAACCAATATCTGCTGCATCTTTTCTGTTGTTTGCATAATAAATGACTTTTGGCCTGGCCCAATATATTGCTCCAAGGCACATTGGACATGGTTCGCAGCTTGTATATATTTCACATTCATCCAATTGGAATGTTCCAATATTTTTACAGGCATCTCTGATAGCAACCACTTCTGCATGGGCAGTGGGGTCATTGGTTGAAGTAACCCTGTTGTTTCCTCGCCCAACAATAGTATCATTCTTAACAATTACACATCCAAATGGGCCTCCTTGATTTTCGCGAACGCCAATTTGAGCCAACTTGATGGCTTCCATCATGAATTTTTCTTCTCTTGTCATGGATTATTTTTTTAACAGCTTCAAATCGGGCTGCGCATACTTGTACACTTTGAAATAGATGGTAGTCTTTGTTTGGTTTACTCCTTCAATTTTGCTGATATCATTTACAAAGTCAACCAGGTGATTATTGTCCCTGCACATGGCGTCTACTTCTAAATCATAATCGCCTGAAGTCATGGCGAGAAAACTCACCTCCGGTAGTTTTGCAATTTTATGTGCTACTTTTTCTTTCAATGTAGCAGGTCTAACAAAAACTGCAATATGTGCATAACAGTTAAATCCGACTTTGTCAGGATTCACTCTTCCAATAATATTTACAGTTCCTTCTTCAATCATTTTGTTGAATCTAGTTCTAACGGTTCCAATTGAAACATTTAATTTCTCTGCAATAACAGTAAAGGACATTCGCCCGTCTTTTTGAAGAAAAGAAAGAATCTGAAAATCTAATTGGTCTAAAGTGAAATGTGTCTCCATCAAAAAAGTCAAAAAATCTGTTGTTAAGTAAAATTAATGTTATATTTTTAATGACAAATGAATTATTTTTATTTTTTTAAGATTAAAACTGAAAAATCTTTAGTTTGCTAAATTGATAAAAGAACCAAGAATTATAAACATAAAAATAGGCTTTGCTTCAAGATTATTGGAAAATTATAAGAATTAAATGACTATTTTAAATGAATGAAGAATTGATTTTTTAATTTTTACT
>CAZCOL010000001.1:23826-31744 GCA_964500545.1 uncultured Ferruginibacter sp.
CAAAATTTTATCAACGGAAAGTTCATCAATGCATCCACTGAAAAATCTATGGATGTAGTTTCTCCAATTGATGGGACTTTATTGTCCAAAGTCCAGATGTCATCATCAAAAGATCTGGATGATGCTGTTTCAGCTGCTAAGGCTGCATTTCCGGGATGGAGTAAAACCCCTATAAAAGAAAGGGTACAGGTTTTCTTCAGATACAAGACTCTATTGGAAAAACATTTAAAAGAATTGTCTGAATTATGCAGTGAGGAGAATGGCAAAACATACGGTGAATCTGTTGCAGAAATAGAAAAGTGCATAGAGCTTACTGAATTTGCTACATCATTGCCTCAATTGGTTACAGGCGAAGTTTTGGAGGTAAGTCGTGGGGTAGAATGCAGAACAGAGCATGTTGCATTAGGTGTAGTAGCCTCTATAGTTCCGTTCAATTTTCCAAGCATGGTTCCCAATTGGACCATACCCAATGCAATTGCTTTGGGTAATTGTATGATTTTAAAACCTTCGGAAAAAGTTCCATTAAGTTGTGCTAAGATTGCCATGTTGCTTAAAGAAGCCGGCTTACCGGATGGTGTTTTCAATATTGTGAATGGTGATGTGGAAATTGTAGAAGCCATATGTGATCATCCCGGAATTGAAGCAGTATCTTTTGTTGGTTCAACAAAAGTTGCAAAAATTGTTTATCAAAGAGCGACGTCTAACTATAAAAGATGTCTGGCATTGGGCGGAGCAAAAAATCATTTGATGGTATTGCCAGATGCGATTCCTGCAATGACTGCGCAAAATGTGGCAGCATCAATGAGTGGTTGTGCCGGACAAAGATGTATGGCTGCGAGTGCAATGGTGGGTGTGGGCAATATAGATCATATAGTAAGTGCTATTTGTGATGAGGCAAGAAAGATTGTTCCCGGTGAAAATTTAGGAGCTGTCATCAATAGAGAGTCTCAGGAACGAATTGAAAAATATATTACCGAAGCGGAAAAACAAGGTGCTAAAATTTTAGTGGATGGCAGAAATGTAAAAGTTGCAGGTAAGGAAAAAGGTACTTATGTCGGGCCTACTGTAATTGATCATGTTACTCCAGAAATGTCTGTGGCAAAAGAAGAAATATTTGGTCCGGTCATCAGTATAATTCGAACAAACACCGTTGATGAAGCATTGTCCATCGAAAATAAAAATCCTTATGGAAATGCTGCCAGTGTATTTACACAGAATGGTGGTATGGCAAGGTACATCATTGATAAGGCAAGTGCCGGAATGATCGGTGTAAATGTAGGTGTACCTGTTCCAAGAGAACCATTTTCTTTTGGCGGATGGAATGAAAGTAAATTTGGAGTTGGAGATATTACCGGAAAAAGTTCAATCGAATTCTGGACCAAACTTAAAAAGAGTACCACCAAATGGAATCCTGAAGCTGGCGTGAACTGGATGAGTTAAATTTAATTAATCAATTTCAATATCAAGAACTTTTAATCATGAGCAGTAATTCCACAACAATGTCAGAAACAAAAGAAATAGTCCAACAAAATCTGGATTATACTTTATTTTCCTGGAGCAAACAAAAAGGACAAAATCCAATTGCCGTTAAATATGCAGAAGGTGTTTATCTATATGATTACGATGGCAACAAAATCATTGATTTTTCTTCAGGGTTGATGAATGTAAACATCGGACATGGAAATCAGCGTATAACCGAGGCCGTTATAAAACAAATGCAGGAAGTAAGTTATGTTACTCCAAGTTGCGTAACAAAGGTAAGGGGTGAGTTGGGAAAGAAATTAGCAGAAATTTGTCCGGGTGATTTGAATAAGGCATTTTTTACCTTGTGCGGTGCCACTTCAATTGAAAATGCAATTAAACTTGCAAGATTATATACAGGAAGACATAAAATTCTTAGCCGCTATCAATCTTATCACGGCGCTTCCATTGGTGCGATTTCTGCAAGTGGTGACCCAAGAAGGATTCCGGCTGATGCCCAACAAGCACCCAATTTTGTCCATTTTGATTTGCCTTATTTTTATCGTTGGGAATATGGTGAAGAAAATCTTTTAAAAGAAGCTGTTGCTCAATTGGAAAGAATGATTGCTTATGAAGGTCCGGGCAATATAGCCGCAATTTTGTTAGAAGGAGAATCAGGTTCTTCCGGATGCTTGCAATATCCTAAAGGTTATTTGAAAGCTGTTAGAGAAATCTGTGATAAACATGGAATCTTATTGATTATAGATGAAGTAATGAGCGGTTTTGGTAGAACCGGGAAATGGTTTGGTTTTGAAAATCATGGTATCATTCCAGATATGATTGCCATGGCAAAAGGATTAACCTGCGGATATCTGCCTTTTGGATGTCTGATGGTTTCTGATAAAATTGCAGCCAAATTTGATGATACAATGCTTGCACTTGGGTTGACTTATTCTGCCCATCCCGTGAGCTGCGCTGCTGCTCTGGAAACTTTAAAAATATACGAAGATGAAAAACTGATTGAAAATGCTGCAGCAATGGGCCAATATGTTACTGAAAGAATGAAATCACTCATGGATAAACATCCTTCAATTGGTAATTTCAGAACCACAGGCCTATTGGGATGTATTGAATTGGTAAAAAACAGACAAACAAAAGAGCCAATGGCGCCATTCAATGCGAAGCCAGAAGAAATGATGGTAATGAACAAAGTAGCTGCTAAAATCAGAGAATTGGGCATGTATACATTTGTTCGTTGGGGATATATTTTTGTAGCTCCGCCTCTTTGTGTTACCAAAGAACAAATTGACGAAGGGTTGGCTATTATCAGTGAGGCAATCAAAATTGCAGATGAGCATGTCAATTAATAACTTATGGAACAGACTCAACAATTCAATTCATCATTAACAAACGAAGATCTTGCACCGATTCCCCAAAGTCAACGAAAATGGGGTACATGGAATTACGCGGCTTTGTGGATCAGCATGAGCCTGTGTATTCCTACATATATGTTGGCCAGTTCATTGATTGGGGGTGGTATGAATTGGTGGCAGGCTGTACTTACCATATTTTTAGGAAATACCATCGTGCTGATTCCAATGATATTAAATGGTCATGCAGGAGCAAAATACGGAATTCCATTTCCTGTTTTTGTGAGAGCCAGTTTTGGTACCAAAGGTGCGAATATTCCTGCTATGCTTCGTGCAATTGTGGCTTGTGGTTGGTTTGGTATTCAAACATGGATAGGAGGGGCTTCCCTTTATAACATATTAAGAGTTTGGAAATCCGGACTTCCTGAAATTGATCTTACACATTTATTTCCTCAGTCCGTTCCAATGATTTGTTTTCTATTGTTTTGGGCATTGAACATGTTCATTGTATACAAAGGAGTTGACAGTATAAAAAAACTCCTGGTATTCAAAGCATTCTTCTTACCCCTCGCAGCATTGGCATTATTAATTTGGGCCATCGTTGCAGCAAAAGGACTTGGTCCAATTTTAGAACAACCATCTAAGTTTACCTCTACCCGTGATTTTTTTACTTACTTTTTTCCTGCATTAACTGGGATGGTAGGATTTTGGGCGACATTATCGTTGAATATTCCTGACTTTACCAGATATGCCACTTCTCAAAAAGCTCAGATCAACGGACAAATTATTGGATTGCCCCCTTCAATGACGTTCTTTGCTTTTGTAGGAGTGATTGTCACTTCAGCAACTGCCATCATCTATGGAAATACAGAATGGGATATTGTAAAGCTTGCTTCAAAATTTGACAGCAAAGTCATGGTGACCATCGCCATGATTGGAATTGTTATTTCTACTTTGGCAACCAATATTGCGGCTAATATTGTCAGTCCAGCCAATGATTTCGCAAATCTTGCTCCTCAAAAAATCAATTTCAGATTGGGCGGTTACATCACAGGAATAATTGGGGTGTTGATTTTTCCATGGAAATTGATTGCTGATCCCAATGGATACATTTTTACATGGCTCATCGCATATTCGAGCCTGTTAGGTCCTGTGGGAGGGATAATGATTGCTGATTATTATTTTATCAGAAAGAAAAATCTCATCGCGGAAGACCTTTATCGTCATGATGGAGTGTATGGATATAAAAATGGATTTAATTCAAAAGCCATTATTGCATTGTTGATTGGGATTATTCCAAACGTTCCGGGTTTTCTGATTCAAATAAATCTGATAAGTGCTGATACTTTTCCAACCACTATTAATCATTTATACAATTATGCATGGTTTGTTGGTTTTGCAATAAGTGCATCGGTTTATTATATATTAATGAAGAAAAAAAATAATTGAAATGTCTATATTAATTAAAAACGGGAGGGTAATTACTGCAACTGATGATTACATAGCTGATGTTTTTATCGAAGGTGAAAAGATAGTTGCTATAGGTAAAAATATAACTGAAAAAGCAGACAAAGTAATTGACGCTTCGGGAAAATTGGTTATGCCCGGCGGTATTGATCCACATGTTCATTTGGATATGCCTTTTATGGGAACCTATTCAAGTGATAGTTATGAAACCGGAACAAGAGCTGCATTGTTTGGAGGTACTACGACAGTTATTGACTTCATTTTACAAAAGCAGGGAAGTTCTTTACAATCCGCTTTGGATGAATGGAATGGAAGAGCAAATGGGAATGCCCTTGGTGATTACAGTTTTCACATGGCAGTTACCGATTTCAATGAAAACACCAAGAAGGAAATAAAATCCATGATTGAGAAGGAAGGAATCACTTCTTTCAAAACTTTCATGGCATACAAAGGGGCATTGATGATAGATGACCGTCAAATGATTGGTTTGATGGAAGAAGTTAAAAAGCACGGTGGCATGATCAATGTCCATGCTACGAATGGGGATATGATTGACTACTTGGTGCAAAAATATAAAGATGAAGGTAAGTTCGCACCTTTGTATCATTATCTGTCACAGCCTGAAATTACTGAGGCAGAAGCAAGTGAAAGATTTGTTGACATGGCCAGTTACACTGAATGTCCGGGTTATATTGTTCATTTGACTTGTGAAGGTGCATTAAATGCTGTCAGAAATGCAACCAGAAGAAATCAAAAAATGTTTGTGGAAACATGTATTCAATATTTACTCTTGGATGCAAGTTTGTATGAAAATAATTTTGAAGGAGCCAAGTGGGTGATGAGTCCTCCATTAAGAGAAAAGAAAGATCAGGAAACATTGTGGGCAGGAATCAATCAAGGGTTGGTGCAAGTGGTTGCCACAGATCATTGTCCTTTTATGTGGGAACAGAAATTAATGGGTAAAGATGATTTTTCAAAAATACCCAACGGACACCCCGCCATTGAAAATAGAATGGAGTTGTTATTCAGTGAAGGGGTGATGAAAAATAAGATCACTTTGAACAAGTATGTGGAAGTGTCCAGTACCAATGCTGCTAAAATATTCGGGATGTTTCCCAAAAAGGGAACCATTGCTGTTGGAAGCGATGCAGATATCATGATTTTGGATCCAAATGAAAAACACACGATTTCGGCATCCACTCATCACATGAATGTGGATTACAGTGGATACGAAGGATGGGAACTGACCGGAAAAGTCAAAACAGTTTTATTGAGAGGAAAAATTGCGGTTGATGATAACAAATGTAATGTAGAAAAAGGGTATGGTAAATTTATAAAGAGAAATAAAGTGTCACAGATTATTTAGCCTACTTCAAAAGGTGAATTAAAATTCAACTATGCCAAGAATAATAAAATCAGGTTTAATCCAGATGAGTCTTCCTAAAACAGAAGGAGAGGGAACCATTGAAGAAATAAAGGAAGCCATGTTTCAGAAACATATTCCTTTGATTGAAGAAGCCGGGCAAAAAGGAGTACAAATTTTATGCTTTCAGGAAATTTTCAACACACCTTATTTTTGTCCTGGTCAGGATAGTAAATGGTATGCTTCGGCAGAAACTGTTCCTGGTGCTACAACAGAGCGCTTGGCTGAATATGCCAAGAAATACAATATGGTCATCATTGTTCCTGTTTATGAAAAGGAGCAAGCAGGCGTTTTATATAATACTGCTGCAGTTATTGATGCAGATGGAGCTTACCTTGGAAAATACAGAAAGAACCATATTCCGCATACAGGGGGATTTTGGGAAAAATATTTTTTTAAACCGGGCAACTTGGGGTATCCTGTATTTCAGACAAAGTATGCTAAAGTCGGCATTTACATATGTTATGATCGACATTTTCCGGATGGAGCAAGATGTTTGGGATTGAATGGAGCAGAAATTGTTTATAATCCTTCAGCCACAACAGTAGGTCAATCTCAATATCTATGGAAATTAGAGCAACCTGCACATGCAGTGGCCAATGGTTACTTCATGGGATGTATCAATCGTGTAGGAACAGAAGCACCATGGAACTTAGGTAAATTTTACGGCACATCTTATTTTGTAAACCCACTAGGAGAAATTTTTGCTACAGCATCCGAAGATAAAGATGAATTACTAATCGCAGAATTTGATTTGGATTTGATTGAAACTGTAAGAAGCAAGTGGCAGTTTTTCAGAGACCGAAGACCGGAAACTTATGGACCAATCACTCAATTATAATTTTACTTTATTCAAAAACTAAATTTAAAATCTCAACTTTAAATATTATGTCAATACTTTCAAACAGACTCAATAAACAACAATACCAGGAAAACTTCTCCGATATACACCCACCATTTGAAACAAAAGATGCAGCAATGGTGGAGGCCAATCGTTGTTTGTTTTGCTATGATGCACCTTGTATGAAAAGTTGTCCAACAAGTATTGATGTGCCAAAATTCATTAAGCAGATTACTACAGGTAACATCAAAGGAAGTGCACATACCATTTTCACTTCCAATATTATGGGAGCCGGTTGCAGTAAAGTTTGCCCAGTTGAAAAATTATGTGAAGGAGCATGTGTCTATAATCTGATGGATGAAGAAGCAATACCCATTGCCAAGTTGCAGCGATACAGTACGGAGATGGCAATGAAAAATAATTGGCAATTGTTTGACCGGAAAAAAAGTATCGGTAAAAAAGTAGCCATTGTCGGTGCCGGTCCTGCCGGTTTGAGTTGTGCCCATATGTTATCACGTGAAGGAGTGGATGTAACCATTTATGAGAAAGAAAAAAAAGGAGGAGGACTGATGACCTATGGGATTGCTGCATATAAGGTCACTCCTGAGTTCTGTAAAGAAGAGGTAGATTATATTTTATCTATTGGGGGAATCACTATAAAGTATGAACAAGAGTTGGGTAAAAATATTCAGTTAGAGGAATTACAGAAAAATTATGATGCAGTTTATTTGGCTATTGGCGTTGGATTGGCAAGGAAACTGGAGATACCGGGAGAAAATTTATCAGGAGTGGTAGATGCCATTAGTTTTATTTATGATATACGCAACAATGGATTTGATAAGGTTCAGGTAGGTGATAAAGTAGCTGTTATCGGAATGGGAATGACGGCCATCGATGCTGCAACACAGGCAAAAAGACTAGGGGCATCGGAGGTAACGATGTTGTATAGACGCACACAGGATGAAATGCCTTGTACTGAAGTGGAGTTAAATATCGCTAAATTAGACGGCTGTAAGATTATATGGTTGGCAGCTCCCAAAGAAGTTGTAGGTAAAGATGGTAATGTAACTGCTTTGGTTGCAGAGAAAATGAAATTAGGTGAACCCGATGCAGGGGGAAGGAGATTACCTGTTCCTACGGGAGAAACTTTCACTATTGAAGTTGATATGGTGATAAAAGCTGCAGGACAAACTCCATTCACAGAATTGGTGGATAAAAATCAACTAAAAAACAATCAAGGTAAAATAGTTGAAGACAATGGCATTACCAGTATCAATGGCGTATTTGCAGGGGGAGATTGCGTAAATGGCGGAAAGGAAGTGGTGGATGCAGTGCAGGCTGGGAAAGATGGAGCAA
>CAZCOL010000001.1:31844-46749 GCA_964500545.1 uncultured Ferruginibacter sp.
AAATCCCCCAATCCTTTTTGGTTGGCTAGTGCTCCTCCCACCGACAAAAAAATAAATGTGCTAAGGGCATTTGAAGCCGGTTGGGGGGGAGTTGTTTGGAAAACATTAGGCTCTCAGGTTAAGAATGTTTCTTCAAGATATTCTGCAGTGAATTACGGAGGCCACAAAGTAATGGGATTGAATAATATCGAACTCATCAGTGATAGGCCTCTGGATATTAATCTGAAAGAGATAGAAGAGTGTATTAAATTATTTCCCGACAGAGCCATGGTGGTTTCTTTAATGGCAGATAACAACAGGGAAAGCTGGCATGAATTAATCAAGAAAGTAGAAGATACAGGTGCCCATGGTTTTGAATTAAACTTCGGTTGTCCCCATGGTATGACCGAAAGAGGTATGGGTGCTGCTGTTGGCCAGGATCCTGAAATCGCCAAAATGGTCGTAGAATGGGTGATGGAGAAAGCGACTATACCAGTTATCACAAAATTAACACCCAATGTTCATTCTGTTGTACCTACAGGCAAAGCTGTTGTTGAGGCCGGTACTCATGCATTGTCATTGATCAATACCATTCAGTCAGTAACCGGCGTTGATTTGGATACATTGGTTCCTAATCCTTATGTTGGTGGAAAGAGTGTTTTTGGAGGTTATTGTGGACCTGCAGTGAAACCTATTGCCCTTAAAATGCTGACTACTATTTCGCAAAATGACATCACCAATAAAGTGCCCATTTCTGGCATTGGAGGTGTTAGCACTTGGAAAGATGCGGTGGAATTTATGTTGCTTGGAGCAAGTAATGTTCAGGTATGTACAGCTGCTATGAAACATGGATTCAGAATTGTTGAAGATATGTGTGAAGGTTTGAACAACTGGATGGATGAAAAAGGATTCAATACATTGAATGACTTTATCGGTAAATCTGTTAACAATATAATACATTGGGAAGAGTTGGACATCAATTATCATCATGTGGCCAACATTAATCAGGATAAATGTATCCATTGTGGATTGTGTTACATCGCTTGCGAAGACACTTCACATCAGTCAATTAATCTTGAATTTGGAAAGCCTTACAATACATATTCCATCAAGGAAGAGGAGTGTGTAGGTTGTAACTTATGTCAATTGGTTTGCCCGGTTGCAGATTGTATTACCATGGTCGAACATCGAGTATCGCCCGAATATGTGAACTGGATTGAGTATCAAAAAAGAGGGTTGCCATTAAATGATCATTAATATTTCATTATAAATTACCTGAATTGTGAAAATAAATTCAATGAGGCTTCAGCAGCATTTTGAAGCGATGAGTTTGATTGGGAAAATTGGAGAAACCGGAACCTGCCGACCTGCCCATAGCTTAGAAGAAAAAAAAGCTTTTGAATTAGCCGCATCCTGGATGAAGGACGCCGGCATGTCAACACGAATAGACAATTTCGGAAATCTTATTGGTCGTTTGGAAGGAGCCAACAACCAATTGCCTGTATTGATGATGGGATCGCATTTGGATTCACAACCTTATGGTGGTCGCTTTGATGGTGTAGCAGGTGTGTTGTGTGCAATTGAAGTGTTGATGACCATGAAAGAGAGTGGAATAGTTCCGCAAAGACCGATTGAAATAATTTCATTTGCTGACGAAGAAGGCTGGAGATTTAACAAGGGATTGTTTGGATCCAGAGGCATATTAGGAAAACTGGAAGAAGGGGAATTAAATAGAAAAGATAAAGATGGCATAACACGTGCACAGGCTTTGAAGGAATTCGGTTGTGATATCACAAAGTTCAAAGAGTCAGAATATGCTAAAGATAGTATTTACTGTTTTTTAGAATTGCATATAGAACAAGGGCCAGTCTTGGATATTGCCCAAAAGCCAATAGGAATAGTAAGCGGAATATCTGGTCCATTATGGCTTACTGTAAAGCTTAAAGGGCAAGCAGGTCATACCGGGTCCGTGCCGATGCCATTGAGAAAAGATGCATTATTAGGTGCAGCAGAGATTATTGTTGCTTTGAATCAAATTGCTACGCAAGTAAAGGAAAATCCTACTGTTGGCACAGTCGCCACAATCAATGTTTTTCCTGCCAGCAGAAACATCATTGCAGAAGAAGCTGAATTTACTGTTGATTTAAGGGATATTGATTTAGAAAGACGGCATGAATATGAACGTCAGTTAATGAACAAAATCGAAGAGATTTCAAAGAAGAATGGACTGACCTATTCCATCAAAGAAGATACCAATAGTGAGCCAAGATACTGTGCTGACTGGATTAAAAAAATCATTAAAGACAATTGTAACAAATTGAATGTTGATGCCCCTGAACTGATGAGCGGTCCATTTCATGACGCTCTGGCACTTTCTTATGCCTGTGATTACGGAATGATTTTTATAAGATGTAAAGATGGGATCAGCCATAACCCATTGGAGTATGCTTCAAATGAAGATCTGGCATTGGGAACAGAAATTCTATTAGGAACTATATTAGATATTTTGGGTAAATAATACTTATTAAATAGATTTAAAATATCATTATAAATAAAGGGGAAGCTTTTTTATTGTTTTGGAGATATTTGTTATTTTTAAAAAGTAGATTCTTAAAATTGAACAATTTGTCGGAGTCTAAAAAAACTATCCAAATATCATGAAAAAACTTTCCATAATCATACCAGCTTACAACGAAGGCGCAACGATTCATTTGATTCTGGATAAATTAAAAAAAGTTGAACTGATCAACAACATAGAGAAGGAAGTGATAATTGTAAATGATGCCTCAAAAGATAATACGGAGGAATCTGTTAATCGATACATTGATAACAATAAGGATTTAAATATTCAATATTATAAACACCCAGTCAACAAGGGAAAGGGAGCAGCCTTGCATACAGGAATTTCCAAAGCAACCGGTGAATATTTGATCATTCAGGATGCTGATTTGGAGTATGATCCAAATGAATACAATGATCTTTTGAAACCAATTGTATCAGGATTTGCAGATGTTGTTTATGGTTCAAGATTTATGGGTGGGAATCCTCACAGGATACTGTTTTTCTGGCATACTATTGGGAATCGTTTTTTAACGATGCTTTCCAATATGTTTACAAATCTGAACCTTACGGATATGGAAACATGTTACAAACTTTTTAGAACGGATCTTATTCAGGGAATTAAACTTAATGAAAACAGGTTTGGTTTTGAACCTGAAGTGACTGCAAAAATATCCCGAATTAAAAAAATAAGAATTTACGAGGTAGGTATTTCATATTATGGTCGAACATATGAAGAAGGAAAGAAAATAGGTTGGAGAGATGGCTTTCGTGCTATTTATTGCATTTTGAAATATGGGTTATTAAAACTGAAATAATGCCTGCGAAAGTTAATGAAACTACTTATAAAAAATTTCTGCTACTTTTTATTTTTATAGGACTTGCAGCTTCGTTAATTAATTTTTTTCACAACAGAAGTCTTTGGTTGGATGAAGCAATGCTATCATGGAATATTGTGAACAAATCATATTCCGAATTGTTAGTGCCCTTGAATTATAATCAGGTTGCTCCTATAGGTTTTTTATTTTTCGAAAAATTCATCTCTTCTTTATTTGGATATACTGATTGGTCATTGAGACTTTTTCCCTTTTTCTCCTTTGTCTTTTCCATTCCACTACTTTATTTATTTGCTTTGAAATTTACGAATGACAAAAAGAAAGCATTGTATAGCTGTGCTTTTTTTTGTTTAAATCTTACAATTTTGAATTATTCTTTTGAGGTAAAACAGTATTCTTCCGATGTTTTATTTGGGTTACTCATTTCACTTTCTTCAATTAATTACTTAAATAATAATAAAATAAAAACATTGATATTGGCAATTATAACGGGAGTTATTGCTGTTTGGTTTTCCAATATTGCGGTTGTTATTCTTTTTGTATTTGGTTCGACTATCGTATTGAAAAGTTTTAAGGAACAACAATTTAAAGGCTTAATAATTGTTTCATGCTGGATTACTTCCTTTTTATTGTATTATTTTTTGTTTATGTTCCAGCATCCCACTCAGGAATACATGCTGATGTATTGGACAAGGAAAAAAGCATTTGTTCCGAATGATCTATTTTCATTGGATTTTTTGAATTTTATATTGAGCAAATCAAAAATGATTTTTACGGATTTATTATTTAAAAATTACGCAGGCTTAATTTTTTTACCTTTTTTATTCATAGGAATTTGGTCATTTAGAAATAATAAAAAAAAGCTTTTATTTCTATTATTGCCTATGGTTGTTCATTTGCTACTTTCATTTTTTAGATTTTATCCTTTTGAAACCCGATTTATTTTATTTCAAATTCCATTCATTACGATTTTGCTGGTGGAAGGGATTTTCTTCTTATTTGACTTCTCAAAATCAACATTTACAACTGTGCGTTTTTTCAATTCTTTAATTCCATTGTTAATCTGCTTTTTTTTATTATCAAACTCGATTCCAATTGAAAAGGAAGAGATGAAAATTAATTTGAATCATATCAATTCCCATATCCAGTATGGAGATAACATTTATGTGTATGGTTCCGCTGCTTCTGCTTATAAGTTTTATATGAAGTCCTATCCGAATATTATTTACAAGGGTAATACAGTCTATGGTGGTTTTCACAGAGATGACTGGAGTCAGTATGACAAAGAAGTAATTGGTTTAAAGGGTAGAAGCTGGTTGATTTTTTCACAGGTATATCATCTGAATGGAAAGAATGAAGAAGATTACATCTTAAACGTTCTTAAAAAAAATGGATTTAAGATATTATCTAAAAAGGAATCAACAGGAACAAACTGCTATGAAATATTAAAATGAATCAAATTGCAACACTATTTCCTTAATTTGATTAATTGAAGCTTCTAAGTGTATTTTTATTTCGTTGAAGCCAATTCTCCTTTGGATATACAGCATTTCTATCTATTGTATGAATTGCATAAGCCTGCCTGGATTTTCCGCTTGTATTAGGTAAACTGTAATGAGGCAATAGACCATGAAGCACAATACATGTACCTTTTTGAACCTCCAGTGGAATCATTCCCTCCATAGAGTAGGGGGTGTCATCAAATACATGTAATTCTGTACCGCCTGTTTCTTTTTTTCTGAACCATGATCTGAGGGATGTTTGGTGTCCTCCTGGTTTTGCCCAAAGGCAACCATTTTCTGTAGTAGCGTCCTCCAGTGCATACCAAAAACCAATGCAGGAATGGGGCTCGGTATACAAGAATGACGCATCTTGATGTATATCAACCACACCTCCGATTTTCGCATGTTTGAAAATGAGCATGCTTTGTATAATGACATGTTGGTTCAATTGCAATTCTTTTGCCAACTGCTGCATTTGAAATGATCTTGAAAATTGATTGAATACAGGATCAATATCATGCAAACCATGACCTATCTTATTCAACGAATGAAATAAATCGTTTTTCAATTGTTTATTTTCATCAAATGCATCCTTTTCAAAAAAGAATGATATTTTATCCCCTGAATTCAAAAAATAATCATCGCTTGTTCTGCTTTGTTCATTTGTCTGAAAAACAGATGGGTGACCATCAAAATTGAAATCATCCGAAAGTTCCTTTCCTCTTTTCATTAACGCATCACATTCTTCGTTTGAATTAAAATTTTCGAGAATTAGATATCCGTTTTCATTAAACGATTGCAGCTTATTCATTCAATTGTTGTTTAATTAATTAAGGTCAATAAATTTAATCTAAATTCATTAAATAATTTCTTTTTAGGGGATTGTAATCATGATTTTTTGAATTATTGTCTTTTGAAGTTTATTTCAATAATAATTTTCTTAACCTTACAATTTCTGTTTTTTCCAATTCCGTAAGGACATCATTGTGCTTTATTTTGGATTGTAAAAAAAGTGCCATTTTATGTTGAGGATATTTTTCCAGTATTTCCTCGATTGCAAGATCTATAGATGAGTCTTTTTTTTCTTCCGGTAATGTTTTAATAATTTCAGATTTATATCTTGTAGGTTTCTTCTTTATGATTGCTTCAAGTGTCGCAATTTTGGCAACCGAAATTTGGTCACATTTTATTGCTTTAGCGTGTAAACCCTCCAGTTGTTTTTTGCTAAGTCCGCCTCTGTTACAAAATTGTTGGTGTAAACTATGGATGAAAACATTGTCCGGCTTTTCTTTTTTAAGCGTTTCGAGAATGGATAATATGATATTTATTTCGGACAAAATGAATTAAAAATTAAAAAGTGAAAATTAAAAAGTGAATTGAACAGCATTAAAAAACCCGACAATTTTTATCGGGTTAATTAGATTGTTCAATCGGTTTTATTAAATGTCTATCGCTTCTCCATAGGCTGCAGCAGTAGCTTCTTTCAGCCCCTCACTCATAGTAGGATGTGGGTGAACAGCATTTAATATTTCATGTGCAGTTGTTTCCAGTTTACGAGCAACAACAGCTTCAGCTATCATTTCTGTAACATTGTTCCCAATCATGTGACAGCCTAAAAATTCACCATATTTTGCATCATAAATAACTTTTATAAATCCGTCTGTAGTACCACCTGCTACCGCTTTTCCACTGGCAATGAAAGGAAATTTTCCAACTTTTATTTCATAGCCTGCTTCTTTGGCTGCTTTTTCTGTATATCCAACAGAGGCAATTTCAGGGCTGGTATAAGTACAACCAGGAATGTTGTTATAGTCCATTGGTTCAGGCTTGTGCCCGCTAAGGTGTTCGGCTGCATTGATGCCTTCTTTTGCGGCCACATGAGCCAATGCTTGCCCAGGAGTACAATCTCCAATAGCATACAAGCCTGGTATATTTGTTTGTTGATTTGCATCAACAATGATTTTGCCTTTATCTGTTTTTACACCCAAAGATTCCAGACCTATATTTTCAATATTCGCGACTACTCCAACTGCGCTTAAAAGAATATCCGCTTCCAACACAACTTCACCTGAAGCAGATTTGACTGTAGCCTTAACTCCATTTCCTGAAGTGTCCACTTTTGTTACTTCGCTGCCGGTCATGATGGTCATTCCCTGCTTTTTGAATTGTTTCTCCATCTCTTTACTGATGTCCTCATCTTCAACTGGAACGATTCGGGGTAAAAATTCAACAATGGTTACTTTCGTTCCCATGCTGTTGTAGAAGTATGCAAATTCACTTCCAATAGCACCGCTTCCGCAAATAATCATGCTTTTGGGTTGCGAAGGTAATGTCATTGCTTCCCTGTATCCTATGATTTTTTTTCCATCAATAGGCATCGAAGGTAATTGCCTTGCACGTCCACCGGTGGCAATGATGATATTTTTGGCATCCAGAATTTGCTTGCTGTTATCTGCTGCTGTTACCTCCAGTTTTGATGCACCAATCAATTTACCATTTCCCATGATCACATCAATCTTATTTTTTTTCATAAGGAATTGAATACCCTTACTCATTTTGTCTGCTACACCACGACTGCGTTTGATAACATTCACAAAATCAGCAGTTGCTTTGTCAACTGTTATTCCATAATCTGAAGCATGTTTTGCATATTCATAAACCTGAGCACTTTTTAATAGTGCTTTTGTTGGAATACAGCCCCAATTCAGGCAGATACCCCCAAGGCTTTCTCTTTCCACAATAGCCACTTTCTTGCCTAACTGACTGGCTCTTATTGCTGCAGGGTAACCACCGGGTCCACTGCCTAAAACGATAACGTCGTACGCCATAATAATGTTTTTTATATTACGTTTGCAAAAATACTTTGATTTGAGGGATTGACCAAAAGCTTTACCCTCAAATTTTTGAATGACCGAATTACCTCACATTGTTATCCACCTTCTTTTTTCCAGTTTCTTTTCTCTGATGAGCGATTATTTTTAGTGAATTGATGCTGACGTTCAATTCAAAACCAATCAGGATAGCAAGCGAATTGATATATATCAGAGCCATGATCATCATAATGGTTCCAATTGATCCGTACAAAACATTGTATTTACTGAAATTGGTAACAAAATAGGAAAAGCCCAAAGAGGACAGGATACTTAAAAATGTGGTGGTGATTGTTCCGGGAGAATTCAGTTTCCACCGCTTTTCAACTGAAGGTGCATATTTAAAAATAAAACCGATGGCAAAAAAGATCAACAGAATGATAAAAATCCACCTTGTATTGGATATGATGTCTCGCCAATCCGGATTTTTTACCAATAGTTTCAATATCGCTCCCTGAGAGATTAACAATAAAAAATAACCAACAAACAATGAAAATATCAACATGGTCAGTTTGATGGCAACCCATCTTTTAGCAATGCCCATTCGCTTTTCAAAGCCAATATAATTTTTCCGGTTGAATGATCTTATCAAACCCATCATCGCATTGGATGCAAAATAAAGTGCAACAAGAAGTCCAAATGAAAGCAGCCCGATTTTATTGTCGTAAATAAAGGAATCAACAAATCTGATCAGCTCTTTATTATAAACTCTTGAAGGAACGATATCCAGAATCATTCTGTTCAACTGTGTTCTGATTGCTTTTTTGGAAATGAAGGGGAGATTGGGGATTAGTGTAAATACAAATAGAAGTGAAGGCGGAATTGCCATTATGAAATTATAGGAAATAGCTGAAGCCCGTTCAGTTAAACCATGGGTTTTAATTTGTTTGTAAAAAAATCGAATGACATCATAAAGGGGAACTCCCTCAAAACCCGGGGGATAGAAGTGTTTGCATTTGTTTAAAATAAATGCAAGCGGGGTTTTGGTAATCAATATTCTTTCAAATTTTGTCAATTGATTTTTATTTAGAATGATTGGTTAACAGCTTGTCTAACGCCTGTTGATATAGTTTTGCATTTTTCAAATGTTCGTTGTAATTATTTGAAAAGTTGGAATATCCGCTAAAATCAGGTTTGGCAACAAAAAATATATAGTCTGTTTTTGGGGCATTCAATACCGCATCAATTGTGTTGATTGAGGGGGTGCAAATTGGTCCGGGTGGAAGTCCTTTTCGCATATAAGTGTTGTATGTTGAAGGATAGGTGAGATGACCGTGGAGTATGCGCTTCAGTTCAAATTGACGCATGGCATATTTTACAGTAGGGTCTGCTTCAAGCTTCATCCCTTTTTGAAGGCGGTTTAAATAAACACTTGCCACTTTCGGTTTGTCTTTTTCCATATTTGTTTCTTCTTCCACGATGCTTGCCAAGGTGTAAATTTCCTCAGGAGTCATTCCTAAACTAACTGCTTTTGTATATCTTTTTCCTTCCCAAAAATAATCATGTTGTGTTTTTAATCTTTTGAATATTTTGGAAAAAGAACCATTCCACCAAAGTAAATATGAATTTGGAATGATGATGCTCATTACAGTATTGGTATCCAGTTGATAAGGGGACAAAGAATCATTACTCAACAAAAATTTGATTGCTTCGGCTGAATCAGTTTCAAAATTTTCTCCGATTTTTTTTGCAAAATCTTCTTTAGTTCTCAATTTGGTCAAAACCAACCTGACGGCTTTTTGATTTCCTGATTTTAATTTTCGAACCAATTCAATGATGTTTTCACCGCCGGAAAATTCATATCGACCTGGTTTGATATGTGAAGGATATTTTAAGAGTGTTGAAACCCAGTTAAAGAAAATTGAGTTACTGATTATTTTTTTTTCTATCAAAGCCTTTTTTACATCTTCGTAATTGCTGCCGGTAGTTATGAAAAAATATTTTTCCTTTGGGGCAGAAACGACAGGTCCAAGGAAATTCCAAAAAAAGTATGAGCCTATGACAATAAAAATGGCCAATGTTATTTTGAAAATAGACCTCATCGAGTATAAAAATGAATTTTAATAAAGATATAATAAAAAACCCCGCAAATTTTATACTTGCGAGGTTGTATCTTTTTTCAAAAAAAATTATCTTCCTGAGTCAGCCGGAGTTGTGCCTGTCATTTGAGTGGTGTTGGCAGGTGCAGGCTGCGGTGTAACAGTTTTTTGCTGAGGAGTGGTTGAAATTCCCTTGATCAAATCTTCACCTTTTTCAGTACCTTCTTTAGGGATAAAGGCAGGAGAGATAAGGCAAAGAATACCAACAGCAGCAGCAAATATCCAGGTGCCTTTTTCAAGAACGTCCGTTGTTTGTTTCACACCCATCAACTGGGTACCCACACCGCCGAATGTTCCGGATAATCCGCCACCTTTTGGATTTTGAATCAATACAATAAATCCAAGGATTAAACAAGAGATGATGATCAATATTCCAAATACAACTAGCATATTATAAAATTAATGTTTCTTTAATGATTCTATTTTTTTTGCAAAGTAAGCACTTTTAGAAGGATTTTGCAAACTTAATTTATTATATATTTCAATTGCTTTTGATATTTTTCCTTGTTGAACGAAAACCTCTGCCATTGCTTCCGTATCTACATTGGTTTCCATATTGCTGTTTTCTGCCATTTTTAAAACGGCTGAATCAACAGGTCCGGAAATTTCAGGCAGCTTATCCCCGTTAATTTTTTTCATAGTTTTTAGCCAGTCTGTAAAACTTTTGAGTTGTTTTCCAAGTTTGTCATTGGAAAGTGCTTCCTCACTTAGTTTTATGCCTTGAGAAGCAAAATAATCGGTTGTATGCAAAGGCTCAAATAGCAATTCATCATTTTTGTTTCCTTTATTCAAGGAATTCGCAGGCAAACTGCCTTCCGCTTGGGCTTTTTCATTGACTGAATTCCGGTTATCCGTATGAATACTTTTATTCAACAAAATATTCAACCAATATGCATTGTTAAAATGAACGGATGCATTTGCTGCATGAGTTGAATAGTTTTCATCTTTTCTCTCCGTTTGTTTCAAGACAAAAAAATAGGGTATGCTGAAATAGGGAAACGTGTCGATTTCTTTCTGCAGGAGTAAAATATTGGAAGATTCATTCCACTCATTATCGTACATTTTCTTAAAAAGCTCCTGTTGTTGCATCTCCCAAAACTAAATTAATATTTTAAAAATACAAATTCATTGAAAAAGAAATAATTCATCTGTTCTTGTATTTTTACCAGTTAGAAAATATTTTATTAAATATCTCGTCTGTCAGGTTTTTCACAATATCATTATTAAGTGAAGCCTCAGCTTGTGAGAGACTGATGCCGGCATCAAAATCAAAGGTTCTGATGATATCCGATTCGAAATTTTTTTTCTCATCAAGATTGTTTCTGAAAATTAAATGAAAGCCAACCGTTAATCTGTTTCCACCCGAATTGAGCCCTGATATGCTGATGGTACTTGTATAATATTTTGAAACATAACCGCTGATGTCATAATCAGCATCTTCAGCATTGGTTTGTCTTAGTCGGGTGGTATTGATGATTTTTTGTTTTAATTTTTCTGTAAGATTGGGACTTAATTGATTGTTGACATATTCTGCTTTGTTTTCTAAATAATTGACCCGAAAATTTTTTACCTCCAATGGAATGGGGGAGGTGTCTTTGAAGGAGTATTTACAAGTGGCAAACGAGAATAGAAACAACATCATAAATGCGGTGATGCATCTATAAAAAGTACTTTTATATGTTATCGTTAGTTTGTAAAAAAAAGGGATGATACTCATTTGCTTAAAGATGTTCAATGTCGTATTCTTTGAGTTTTCTGTATAAGGTTCTTTCACTGATTCCTAAATCAATCGAAGCGTCTTTTCTCTTTCCTCTGTGTTTTTTCAATGCCTTTATAATCAATTCTTTTTCTTTGTCAACTATGCTCAAGGATTCCTCCACATCAATGTGCTGCTGAACCTGGCTGTTTTGATCACTTCTAAGAATTACAGAAGTGGGTGTTGGTGAAAAATTACTGTTTACATTGCCACTTAATTCTTTAACGGTATTAATTTCAACATTATTACTTGAATCAAAAACCGGAACATGAGGATGTTGGCTGATGTTTGGATTTTGAATGATTTCGAAGAACATTTTCTTCAGTTCATTCACATCCTTCTTCATATCAAAGAACAATTTGTAGAGTATCTCTCTTTCGTTTGCAAACTCAGCCTGACTGACGGCTCCGGGACCACCACTTATTGCAGGCAATCGTGAATGGTTGTGTTCAGGTAAAAATGCGTTTAATTGATCACCGGAAATATTTTTTTCTTTACTTAAAACAGAAATTTGTTCAGCAATGTTTTTTAATTCTCTGACATTGCCAGGCCATGAGTAATTGACAAGAATTGATTTTGCATCATCGCTCAGTTGAACGGGGCTTGTTTTATATCTTTCTGCAAAATCTGTTGCAAATTTTCTAAACAATAAAATGATGTCTTCCTGTCTGTCCCTAAGCGCAGGAACTCTGATTGGTACAGTATTGAGTCTGTAATACAGATCTTCTCTGAATTTTCCTTTATTGGTATATTCCAGCAAATCTTTGTTGGTGGCGGCTATAACCCGCACATCAGTTTTCTGAACCTTGCTGCTTCCCACCCTTATGTATTCTCCGGTTTCCAGCACACGAAGCAATCTGGCCTGAGTTCCTAAAGGCATTTCACCAATTTCATCCAGAAATATGGTGCCTCCATTTACAGTTTCAAAATATCCTTTTCGGCTGTCAACTGCACCGGTAAAGGAGCCTTTTTCATGTCCGAACAATTCCGAGTCAATGGTACCTTCAGGAATTGCACCGCAGTTAACAGCAATAAATGAATTGTGTTTTCTGGACGAGAGCGAATGAATGATCTGTGAGAAAACCTCTTTACCAACTCCGCTTTCTCCATTTATTAAAACGCTCAAATCTGTGTTTGCCACCTGCGAAGCAACATTCAGGGAGTGATTCAATGCAGGAGCATTTCCAATAATTCCAAACCTGTTTTTTATTAATTGTAAGTCCATTATTTAAACAATTGCTTTTCCTAAAAGGGTCCCGGCAGTACAACTATGGATTTTTACCATAACGTACTCACCTTTGTTGAAATTCATTTTTGGAAATACCACTACTTTATTTTGATCATTACGTCCATAAAATTCTTCTTCATTTTTTTTGGATATTCCCTCTATCAGTACTTTAAAGATTTTTCCAACATCCCTTTTCATGCTTTCAAGCGAGTGAATTCTGTGTAAATCCACCAATTCCTGTAATCTGCGTTTTTTTATTTCCAAAGGAACGTCATCTTCAAATTTTCTTGCAGCAAGCGTTCCGGGTCTTTCAGAATAATAATACATGTAGGCAAGATCGTATTTGCAATAATCCATCAAGCTCAAAGAAGCAGAATGATCCTCTTCGGTTTCAGTGCAAAAACCAGCAATAAGATCAGTTGAAATTCCGCAATCAGGGATTATTTCTCTGATTCTGTTGAACTTTTCAATATACCACTCTCTGGTATAAGTTCTGTTCATAATTTCCAATATTCTGGAACTTCCGCTTTGAACCGGCAAGTGAATATAATTGCAGATGTTCTCATAATTTTTCATGGTGAACAACACCTCATCTGTGATGTCCTTGGGGTGTGAGGTGGAAAATCTTACACGGAGTAATGGAGAAATCAATGCTACTTTTTCTAATAATTTCGCAAAACTTACAATGCTTCCGTTTGCCTCATCTGTCCAATGATAACTGTCCACATTTTGTCCCAGTAAAGTAACTTCACGATATCCTTCGTTGAACAATGCCTCGCATTCCGCAACAATACTCAAAGCGCTTCTGCTTCTTTCACGACCTCTGGTAAATGGAACTACACAAAAAGAGCACATATTATCACATCCCCTCATTATACTAACGAAGGCATTGATGCCATTGCTGTTCAGTCTGATTGGTGATATGTCTGCATAGGTTTCTTCCCGGCTTAAAAGAACATTCACTGCTTTTTGGCCTGTTTCTGCTTCTTCTATCAGTTGGGGTAAGGTTCTGTAAGCATCCGGTCCAACTACTATATCAACCAGTTTTTCTTCTTCCAGCAAATTTCCTTTTAGCCTTTCTGCCATACATCCCAATATTCCAATGATCAGTCCGGGTTTTTGCTTTTTAAGCAGACGAAATTCAGTTAAACGTTTTCTTATTTTTTCTTCCGCTTTCTCTCTTATGGAACAGGTGTTTATTAATATGATGTCAGCTTTGTTCAAATCCCGGGTAGTACCTATTTTTTCCTTGTGTAGAATAGAAGCCACCACTTCACTGTCCGCAAAATTCATGGCGCATCCGTAACTTTCTATGTAAAAGTTTTTGCTGAAAAATTCTTCGCCCTGTAATTGAGAAGAGAATACCTCGCCTTGCCTGGCCTCATCATGACTTTTATCTAAAATCAAATTCTCCATTAATATTCAAAATTGTGGCTGCAAAGATACAACAATTAGTATAAAGGTGACAGGATGTCAGAAATAGATGCAGTTGACAAATGACGAAGAAATTATAAAATTTTCGGAGTTAAATATTTTTTTAACCAGCTGTTTTTCAATGGAATAATCCAATTTGTCTCAAATTCTTGTTTTGTTAAAATTGTGTTGTCAAAATAAAGTGATTCAGGAAATATTGAATGATTGTCTAAAGCATTTTCAAATTTGTTTAAAGGAATCTGGATCAGTTCATCATGTACAAAAAATGTCAAAAGTTCTCGGTTGAAAAAATTCAAATTTAATTTAATTTCTATTTCTTTTATTACTCTCACTGAACTGTCCGTACTGCAACCGCCTACAGACACAGAAGATTCATCAGCCATTAAAACAATGAACCGGTCGAAAAATACATTGGCATATCCTTTCACTTTTTCTCCATGGCTTTTCCATGAATGCAAAAAGTTCTCCAACATTTGCTTAATTTCTCTGCTTTGGTATTCATCAAAAGCTTTATCGCTTTGATAAATCCAAACCCTGGATTGCGGATGAAAATTATCGGGGAGAGTGATATTCATGGAGAACAAATAAAAATTAAAAAGTAAAAAGTAAAAATTAAACCTTAAACTGTTAAACCATTAAACC
>CAZCOL010000001.1:46849-55045 GCA_964500545.1 uncultured Ferruginibacter sp.
AAAATTAAAAAGTAAAAAGTAAAAATTAAACCTTAAACTGTTAAACCATTAAACCCTAGAACTGTTAAACCGTTAAACTGTTTCACCCTTATCCCATCGAAGCTGCCACTAATTCAGCGATATCCAAAACTTCCACTTCGTTTTCTTTTTCTTTATTTTTTACTCCGTCAGTCAACATTGTATTACAGAATGGACAGGCAGCAGCAATGATGTTTGCACCTGTTTCAATGGCTTCATTGCTTCTTTCTATGTTAATTCTGATTTCACCTTTTTCTTCTTCTTTGAACATCTGTGCACCGCCTGCTCCACAACACAAACCATTGCTTTTACATCTTTTCATTTCAACCAATGCTACATCCATTGCTTCCAGAACTTTTCTAGGGGCTTCATAAATATCATTTGCCCGTCCAAGATAACAGCTGTCATGGTAAGTTATTTTTTTGCCCTTGAAAGCAACTCCGTCTGTGAGTTTTATTTTTCCTTCATCAATCAGCTGTTGCAGAAATACTGCATGGTGAACGACTTCATAATTACCGCCCAAAACGGGATATTCGTTTTTAAAAACATTGAAACAATGTGGGCAGGCAGTAACTACTTTCTTTATTTCGTAGCCATTCAATATTTGAATGTTTTGATAAGCCATCATTTGAAACATAAATTCATTGCCGGCCCTTCTTGCAGGATCTCCTGTGCACATTTCTTCTTTTCCCAGAATGGCATATTTGATCCCTACTTTTTCAAGTATCGTCACAAATGCCTTGGTGATTTTTTGTGCCCTTTGATCAAAACTTCCAGCACAACCTACCCAAAACAATATTTCTGGTTTTTCACCGCTTGCAATAAATTCGGCCATTGTAGGTACATGTATCATAGATAGAATTTGTAACAACAAAGTAAATAATAATTTATCATTGATGTTTGTATTAATGCATTTAATTTTGAAAAAATGAAGTATCTGGCTTAATATTAAATTTTAATGTTCCGAATACCCATTTTTAAAAACAGAAACATCATTATTTTAATTTCCGAATAAAGAGCCCTATCAAAAATGAAAAGTATATTTTATAAAATAACCAATTGGGAATCATGGCCGTTTAAATTGATTTATGCTCCTCTCGTTCCATTTTGGGTTTATTATATTTTGAAATCTCGTTCTGTTTGGTTTTTTACTCCAAGTAATCCAAAAATAACATTTGGAGGAATGGAAGGAGAACCGAAAAAAGAAATGTATGATTTGCTTCCGCAATCTTTATATCCCAAAACATTCAATGTATTGCCTTCAGCTTCTTTTTATGACGTAATAGATTTATTGAATGCTTCAGGTATTCAATACCCTTTTGTTGTAAAACCAGAGGTAGGGGGACAAGGAATTTTATTTCGTAAAATTGACGATGCATCGCAATTCAAAAAATATCATTTTGTATCACCTGTTGAATATATTGTACAGGAAATGGTGACATATCCAATGGAGGTAAGTGTATTTTATATTCGTCACCCAAAGGATTTAAAAGGCCGGGTAACCGGGTTCTTACATAAAATACCCTTGCAGGTTAAAGGTGACGGTAATTCTGATTTATCTCAACTGGTGGCAAAACATCCCAAAGCATCCAAACGTACTGAAGAACTGTATTTGAAACACCGGGAAAATTGGCATTCCGTGATTCCTGAAAATAATAATTATATTTTGAGCTATGCGGCAAATCACAATCGTGGTGCACATTTTATTGATTTGAAAAATCATATTGATGAGAAACTTGTAAATATTTTTGATCAATTGAGTCATCAGCTAAATGATTTTTTTTATGGCAGGTATGATATCATGTGTAATTCTATTGAAGACTTGAAAGAGGGAAAAAATTATACTATTTTGGAGTACAATGGTTGCGGAGCAGAACCCAATCATTTTTACGATACCGGTTACACGTTATCCAAAGCATACGCAGAAATATTAAAGCATTGGAAAGCACTTTACGAGATCAGTGCTTACAATGTATCCCAGGGTATTCAACCATGGCCATTTGTCAAAGGGTATCGTTTTTTAAGAAAAACCAAACTACTTTATGAAGTGATGCGTAAAGCAGATAAGGCACTTGAGTAAAACACCTTACAATTACTATCTTTGATTCATGCCAAAATTGATTCAGGTACTTTTTTGGGGATTTATCATCAGTTTTTTGGGATCTCTGCCTTTGGGAACCCTGAATGTTGCTGCGATGCAAATTGGAATTCAGGAAAGTGTGTCCAATGCTATGTATTTTTCATTTGGTTCCTTATTGGTGGAAATGATTTATGTACGTATTTCACTTATTGGAATTGATTGGATCAGAAAACAAGCAAGGATAATGCGTTTTATGGAATGGATCACATTGTTTGTCATCATCGCATTGGCAATTGGGAGTTTTTCAGCAGCATTAAAGGACAGCGGAAATACAAAAAGCATTCTTTTGGATAACAATATGAATCGTTTTTTACTTGGAATGATGATGTGTGCTGTAAATCCTGTTCAAATTCCATTTTGGTTTGGCTGGAGCGCAATGTTATTTTCAAAAAATATTTTATTGCCCATTCCTTCGCATTACAACACTTATATTATTGGAATCGGAATTGGCACTTTGTGCGGAAATGCAGTTTTTATTTTTGGAGGAAAATGGCTGATAGGTAAAATATCAAATGGAGAGGATTACATCAACTGGTTTGTAGGTGCTGTATTTGCTGCGACAGCTTTGATACAATTCATCAAACTTATTCGAAAGAAAGATGCAATTCAAAAAATGATGCATCCTAGATGAAAAGGGGCTAAATTCTCTTAACTTCTAAAAATCATTGGCCCATTTATCCCTTTCATCGGGGCTTAATTTCCAGGGAGCAAAATTATTTTCGATGTTACTGAACATGCCGTTCCATTCCTGCGGAGCGTTGCTGTCTTCCATAATCAAACTTCTTCTTAATTCCATGATGATATCCAAAGGACTTATACTGACAGGACATTCCTGAACACATGCGTTACAAGTAGTACAGGCACGCAGCTCTTCAATGGTGATATAGTCATTGATCAATTTTTTTTCGTCATCAACAAAATGCCCGTTTATTTTGATATTTTTTCCTACTTCCTCCAGTCTATCTCTTGTATCCATCATTATTTTTCGGGGACTCAGTAATTTACCTGTTTGATAGGCAGGGCAGGCATTTGAACATCTGCCACATTCGGTACAACTATATGCATCCATCAGGCTTTTCCAACTAAGATCCATTACATCTTTTGCACCAAACTTCATGGGCTGAACGTCACCGCTTGGAGCCAGTTCCGGTTGCATCATATATTTAACTTCATTCTGTACATTTTCCATGTTTTGCATTTCACCCATGGGACTGAGTCTGGCATAATAAGCATTTGGAAAAGCCAGTAAAATATGTAGATGTTTACTGTAAGGTAAATAATTCAGAAAAGCAAAAATGCCAATGATGTGCAGCCACCAGCAGGTTCTTTCAATCAATTCAATTTGCCCATGTGTAAACAATTGCTGATAAATTGGAGCAATAAATCCCGAGATGATAAAATGTTCATTCGAATCTTTTGAAAGAACCGAGTCAGCAGCATTCATTTTGAGGAATAATCCCATCAGAATGATTTCTGTGATTAAAATCAAATTAGCATCTTTTTTGGGCCATCCCTCAAGATCACTGGAGGAGAATCTTTTTAATTTGATAATATTACGCCTCGCCAAAAAAATGACACAAACAACAATAACCAGAAATGCGAGAATTTCAAAAGAATCAATTAGGAAAAAATAAAATGATCCCATGGGTTTCATGAATATCCTGTGCGTCCCAAGAATCCCATCCAATAATATTTCCAGCACCTCAATGTTGATGATTATGAAACCTGCATAGATGATCAAATGCAAAACTGCTACCAAGGGATTGCGAAACATCTTTTTTTGACCTAGGGCCAGTAAAAAAACGTTTTTCCATCGGATATTCTTATTGTCGGAAAGATCTTCATCTCTTCCCAACAAGATGTTTTTTCTGATTTGATTAATATTTTTTGTGAACAACCAAACAGCGTAAATCAACAATGTCAGGAAAGCAATCTGTTGGATATATTGCATATTAGTTTATTTTGCTTTGCTAAGGTAAAGAAAGTAAGGTTATTTATTAAAAATACATCCATTTCCAATTCAATTTTGAATTAGAAAATTCAATGGCCGGTGCAGGAAATTTAAGTGAGTTCAAAATAAACAAGGCGGTTTTTATAGACTTGTGTTTGGTTTTTATTTTGGTTAAATTGATATCCGGCGAAATATACCATTGTCGATAACGTTTGATTTCCGGTCTGTTAAAAACAAAGTTTCCGTTTTTATCTTTTGAAATATTGCTATTTGCCCCAAACATACCTTCAGTGCCCATTCCAGCAGAAATTTGTAACCAACTAGGAATGCGGGAATTTGAAAAAAAAGATTTTAAATCTGCACTGATCCAATAAGTTTGACCATTATAATCTTTTAAAAGTCTTTCTGCCAGTGAATTGCCAAATAACTCATCGCTTCTGGTTTCCAGATTAAGATCCCGGTATCTTTTTTTGTGAAACGAGGTTTTGAAATGAAGTTTTTGTTCATTCCACAATAATTCCTGTGAAATAAAAGAGAAGCTGCCCAGAATGTTTGCACCAACATCACCCCAGCTCCAGCCCCATTCAGAGCTGAAACCATCAAGTACTTCAATGACCGTCTGATAAGTAACTCCAGCCATTCCACCTATCCATATTCTTTTTTTTCTTTCCATTCCGGAGCTTTTCCATATTTCAGATGCAAAGTTGCTCATTGTATATGCACTGTAAACATGTCCTGCTTTATCCATCTGTTGCCATTCCTTTATGTCGTTAAATGTATGAAAACTACTTTGAGGATAATTTTTATACCAGGCCTGATAAAGTGTGAACATGGATCCTGAGTAAATTCCTGCATTGATGGCCGCGATTGTTTTAATATTATTTTTCTTTTTATCATTGAATGAATTCAATGAACGTTGTTGAAATGTAGAGTCTTGCTGTGCTAAACAAAAGGGAAAATGACAAAATAAAAAAAAGGTAAGTGATATGTTGTTTTTGAACAAGATGGTTTCGCTTTTTTCTCAGGAAATTCGGCATTGAAATTAAGTGACAAATTTAAATATAAAATGATTGTTTGAATGCTGAATGATATATTTTTGGAGTTAATAAATCAAAAAGTATGGATAAGAATGTTGAAATGAAAATCGATAAATGGTTGAACGGAAATTACGATGAGTCTGTAAAGTCTTCTATCAGGGAAATGCAACAGCACAATCCGGATGAACTGGCTGATGCTTTCTACAAAAACCTTGAATTCGGTACGGGGGGATTGAGGGGAATCATGGGTATTGGCACCAATCGGATGAATAAATATACTGTTGGCATGGCTACACAGGGATATGCCAATTATTTAAAAAAATCATTTGCAGGTGAGATAAGTGTGGCTATAGGACATGATTGCAGAAACAACAGCAGGGATTTTGCTGAAATCACCGCCAATGTTTTTGCTGCTAATGGGATTAAAGTGTACTTATTTGAAAGCTTACGCCCAACGCCTGAGCTCAGTTTTACCATTCGGCATTTAAAATGCAAGGGTGGGGTAGTTTGCACTGCGAGCCATAATCCAAAAGAATACAATGGTTATAAAGCTTATTGGGATGATGGCGCTCAGTTGGTACCTCCTCATGATAAAAACGTTATAGCCGAAGTAGAAAAAATTGAATCAGTAGATGATGTGAAATGGAATGGCGGAGAAAGCAATATCACCATTATTGGAAAGGAAATGGATAAGTTGTATCTGGATATGGTTCAGCGATTGAGCATATATCCTGAGAAATGCAAAGAACAACACGATTTAAAAATAGTGTATACTCCGATCCATGGTTCCGGAATCATGCTGGTGCCGGATGCTTTGAAGCAATTGGGATTTGATAATGTACACATTGTTAAAGAACAAAGTGTACCAGATGGAAATTTCCCTACAGTGATATATCCTAATCCCGAGGAAACAGAAACCATGAGTATGGGATTGAAACAGGCTAAAGAATTGGATGCGGATATTTTGCTGGGCACGGATCCGGATGCGGACCGTGTTGGTATCGGAGTAAAAAACAACAAAGGGGAATGGGTGTTGATGAATGGGAATCAAACTGCATTACTGGCTTTCAATTATATGATAGAAGCCAGAAAAGCAAAAGGAGTTGCCTTACCAAATGATATGGTAATTAAAACAATAGTAACCACCAACATGATTGATGTGATTGCAAAAGAAAATGGGGTGGCTTGTTACAATGTTTTGACTGGTTTCAAATGGATTGCATCGCTGATCAAACAAAAAGAAGGGAAGGAAAATTATATTGTGGGAGGTGAGGAAAGTTTTGGATTGATGATTGGAAATGAAATTCGGGATAAGGATTCCGTAAGTGCCTGCACCATTTTGTGCGAAATGGCTGCCTATGAAAAAAGCAAAGGAAGAAGCCTTTTTGATAAGTTGATTGATTTATACATGCAATATGGTTTTTATAAGGAAAGTCTTGTCAGTATTACCAAAAAGGGAATGAATGGCGCCGCAGAAATAAGTGAGATGATGGAACAATATCGAAACAATCCCTATAAAACATTAGACGGAATTCGTGTAAAAGAGCTGAAAGATTTTCAATTGCAAGTTGGAAAGAATTTGATTGATGGAACCGAGTGGAAAATTGATTTGCCTAAAAGTAACGTACTTCAATTTGTATTGGAGGATGATTCAGTCATTTCAGCAAGACCAAGTGGAACAGAACCTAAAATAAAATTTTATTTTAGTGTAAACTCGAAGCTTAGGGAAAGAGATCAATTTGAAGTGTCAGAAGCACAATTGGATGCTAAAATAAGCAGGATCATAAAGGAAATGAATTTGAATTAATAATTGCATAGTATTGATTTATGAGGGTATATGAAGATAATTACAGACACAAAGGTCTAAGAAAAAAACTGATCGATAGTTTAAGAGACAAAGGTATTACTGATGAAAATGTATTGGAGGCAATGAATAAAGTACCAAGACATTTTTTCTTAGATTCTGCTTTGGATGACATTGCTTATGAGGACAGGGCTTTTTCAATTGAAGAAAACCAGACTATTTCACAGCCATATACTGTTGCATTTCAAACTCAGTTGTTGAAAGTTAAACCCAACGATAAAGTGCTTGAAATAGGTACGGGTAGTATGTATCAGGGTACTGTTTTGGCTGCCATGGGCGCAAGGGTGTTGAGTGTTGAAAGGCATAAAAAATTATACATGAAGACAAAGCAGTTCATGCTTAAAAAAGAGTATCCTGAATCAAAAATTAAATTTTTTAACGGAGATGGTTTTAAAGGGCTGCTTCAATTTGAACCATTTGACAAAATCATTATTACTTGCGGAGCACCTTTTATTCCACCTAAATTGATTGAACAATTGAAGCCCGGAGGTATAATGGTCATTCCATTAGCAGAGGATGTTCGTCATAAAATGTTGAGGATTACAAAGAATACGGATGGCACGCTTGTAGAAGAGGCTTTTGATGATTTTTCATTTGTGCCCATGCTGCCTGGAGTCAACAAATAATTTCTATTAAATAAAACATGCGAATTTTTTCAAAATTTGTATTTATATGTAACGTTTGTTTTTTAATAGCGGTTTCACTCCGGTATTATCATTGGGACGAAAGTTATAAAAACTACAATATTGCAGGATTTCATCCATTACAAAGCTCTTTGGTGGTTCTGGGGTATGGGGCGATCATATTTAATTTGATTTTCTTGACAGGTATGGGGCTTGTATATATTTTAAAAAAGAAAATTCATTTACCACCTTGGATGGTTGTTTCAAGCTCTTTATTTTTCTTGATACAATTATTGTATTTCTTTTGTGCAAAGTAAGAAGAATTAGCCCATGGTTTTAACCATGGGGGCCGTCGTTACCTCTTTTTTACTGGAACAAAATTATTTTTGAAACAGTTTAATTTACAGCCCCGAACCATAGAAACAGATTGAATTTAATTTGAAATTTAAAATTTAAATTAATAAATATTTATCCCGCTGTTGGAATATTCATAAAGCCATCGTCTTCCTCCTGGCCCATTGCAGATTTTTTCATTTTAATGGCAGTATCTTTTCCAACATAAA
>CAZCOL010000001.1:55145-67151 GCA_964500545.1 uncultured Ferruginibacter sp.
TCCTGGCCCATTGCAGATTTTTTCATTTTAATGGCAGTATCTTTTCCAACATAAATTTCAATTTGTTTTTCAATCAAATAAACCATTGGCGTCAAAACAACTGCCATAGTGAATTTATATGTATAATTCATTAGACAGATAGCCAGCACTTTTTGCCAAGACCAATCATTGCCCAGTTTAAAAGCAATAAATAAAACTATAAAACTGTCTACCAACTGAGATATCATTGTGGAACCGGTTGCCCTAAGCCAAATCCATTTCTCTCCCGTGATTTTTTTTATTTTATGGAAAATAGTAACGTCAATTATTTGACTTACTAAAAACGCCATTAAGCTTCCTATAATAATCCACATGCCTTGTCCAAATACACCTGAAAATGCATCTTGCATATTGGGAATATTATTTTTTTCACCTGAAGTTAGCCACCAATCGGGTGGTGTGGTATTGATGGCAAGATAAAACATAGCAAAAGCGTAAGAAATCAAGCCAACGGCAATGTAAGAAATTCTTCTGACTGCTTTTGGACCATAATATTCATTTACAATATCAGTCATGATGAACTCAATCGGCCACAACAGCACACCGCAAGTCAATGAAAACGAAAGATTGGATTCTCCAAACAAAGTAAAATTGACAGGATCTACGCCAAACAATTTTTCAAGAGAAAATATCTTTCCTCCTATACATTCTGCAATCAATGCATTGGCCACAAAAAAGGAAGCAATAAATGTAAAAACTTTAGCAGGTCTGTTACTCAGTATGTTTTTTATCATTCATGAATTATTTAAAATTTGCTTTTTCAATCGAAATATTGGAAGGAAGTGATGAAAGTGGAGAGGAATAATCTTCTTCAAACACAGCATAACCTTTGTCTTTCATTGCAGGTGTTGTGACTTTTATCATTTTTATAAAAGCAGTTTTTTGCTTTTTATTCATTTCCTTTAAAGTAAAGGCAATCATGTATTCTCCTTCTCTTCCAAAAGGGCCTATTTTAAAAGATTCTATGGATTTTAAATGTTGTTTTTTCTTGAATTTCACTATTGCTTTTCTTAATGGAGAGCCATCGGGCACTCCGCAACATTCGCTGTTGAATTTAACCACCAAAGGGTAGCTGATGATACTATCTTTTGTTTGAGATCTTACTACAAAAGATGTGATTATTAAAAAAAAGGTAAAAATACTTCTACGCATATTTACAAATTAAAATTAAATATAATTTTATTTATTATGATTTGCTTTTAAACGAAGGTAAACAAATTAAACAGATGAATATTTGAACAATACAGGAACAAATATTGTTTAACATTAGCAATAAATTTACTCAAAATAATAAATCAATGTTTAAACATCGTATATTTGTGAACTTATTTAACTCTATACGCTGATCAATCAGATTGAATAATATGAAAAAAAAATGGGTTGTCTTTATTGGGTTGGCATTAATTGCAGGGGTGTGGTTGATGTATTATTTGTTCTCCATGAAATTTGAAGATACCAACGATGTTAAGGCCGATTTTGAAATAAATTCTTTGGATTTAATAAAGGAATTCCAATTGAACGATAGTATTGCAAATGCCAAATACACTGAAAAAATACTGACTGTAAATGGTGTAGTTTCAGAATCTGAAAAAGCGGATTCATCCATCAATATTAAAATGACAGACGATGAATCAGGTTCTTATATTATTTTTTCTTTTCAAAAAAGTGAGGATAACAAATTAATGTCTGTAAATGCCGGAGATATGTTATCCATCAAGGGATCTTGCAGCGGAGCCATATATAGTGAAATTCTAAATGCTTATTCCGTTTCTCTTAAACGATGTATTCTTTTAAACCCCAAAAAATAAAATCTACAAAAAATGAAAAAAACAATTTTGTTTACAGCAGTTTCTCTGATCAGTTTGATTTCTTTTTCACAGAAAAAAACAACTACTTCGGCAATCATTAATTTTGATGCTACCACTTCTATCGATAGTCTTCCTAAGGCAATCAACAAAACTGTAGTGGCCTCATTGAATCTTACCAATGGTGAAGTCGCATTTGAAGCTTCAGTAAAAAACTTCTCCTTTTCAAATCCAATGATGCAGGATCATTTCAATGGTGAAAACTGGATGAATTCTGAAAAATTTCCTAAAGCAACATTTAAAGGAAACATCAAGAATCTTGATAAAATCAATTTTACAAAACCCGGAAAGTATGTAGCAACAATAGAAGGGGAGTTGAATATCAAAGGAAATTCAAAGCCTGTTTCCACAACTGCGGTAATCAATATAGCTGGAAAGTCAATCAATTCTTCTGCAACATTTGATATTTCGTTGGCTGATTTTGGAATTGAATTGCCAAAAATTGCCGAGGGAAAAGTCGCTAAAAATCCTTCAATTACTGTTACTGCTAAATTTTAATAAATCAATTTAATTGTTTGAAAGGGGCTTTGTAAAAAGTCCCTTTTTATTTTTCAAATCTGCCGGTTTTTTCAACAATGTTAATTTTGAACATTATATCTTTTATCCTGTTTTTGTCTTCTATTGTATTGCCCCCTTCATGTTCAAATTTATGAACTGAGGCACTCGTAAACAGTGTCAATATTTTATCAAATAAAAATGCTCTTGCCTTCATTGCTGATTCGTTATCCAATTCTTCATAGGTTCCACTAATCACCACACTCTGCCAGATGTTCATACTTGTCATGATTAAAACCTGAAAGCATAAATTTTTATTTTTACGAAGTAGCTTTATTTTTTTACCCTCTTTTGATTGACAGTAAATGTTTGTACCATCATAAGCATAGGATATAGGCACAACATAAGGCTTTTCTCCATCAATACACCCCAAAATTCCATGTGCTTGACTTTGAAGCACATTCTCAATTTGTTCTTGATTCAAATTTCCAGTCATTAAATCTTTTTTAATAATTAAATGTATTTTTTATTCTTGTTGAAATTTTAAGACAAGAATCATGGAGAGAATGATTCATGTCATTTAAAAATAAACTTTCTTCATTGTTATCAATTTACTGATTCGGTAATTTGCTTGCCACTTGATTTATCTGATAAAAAATATTTTGCATGAAAACAATTTTTATAGCGACCGATTTCACGGAAACTTCTTACAATGCAGTAAAATATGGATTTTGTTTGGCTGATGTCCTTAAATCTAGAGTTGTATTGTTTCACGTATATAAGACGGCTGTTTCTATTCCTGAAGCTTATGCCGTGGTAACATCTGAAGAACTAAGAATTGCTGCTGAAAAAGAATTGAACCGATTGTCGAATGAATACAAAATAAATTCAAATCTACCTGTTGTTTGCCTGGCTGTTGAGGGAGATACAGATGAATTAATTTTGAAGTATGCTAATAAGCATGATGATTGTTTGATAGTATGCGGCAGGAAAAACAGCGGAAAATTCATTCAAAAATGGTTTGGTAATACCATAGTTACCTTGATAAATAAAAGCAATATTCCTTTGCTGGTTGTTCCTGAAGGGTATGAATTCAAAAAAATCAAAAAAATGGTTTTTGCCACTGATTTGTCTTTGGATACTGATATAAGAACATTGAGTCCTTTACTGGATATTGGCGAAAAAAATGATTCAAAATTAATTGTACTGAGAGTAATGGGTATGGAATTGAATGTTGTGGAAGAAATAAACTATCGATCCGATAGATTAAATAGTTTTTTAAATGTATTGGAACCTCATTACAAATTTATCAAGTCGGAAAATATTTCCGGTTCCATAGAAAAGTATCTGGAGGAGAACAATGCAGATATGGTTTCATTGATGCCTCGTCACCATAACATATTTGAAAAGATATTTGAAAAAAGTGAATCAAAAAAAATGTTGTTCTTATCAAAACTACCGATTCTGTATTTGCCGGAAATAAAAATAAAAACTTTGAAAGAAGAAAACGAAAAGCAGCAAGTTCATGCATAAAAAAATCCCGGTTTCTATATGACAACCGGGATTTTTTGGAGGAAAAATATTTTATTGATTTACAAATAACGTTCCTGCACCTAATTTGTTACCATATCCATCTCTCAATACAACAATGTATGCTCCTGCACTCAAGTTGGGAACAGAGATATTTAATCTGCTGTAACCGCCATTAACATCAAATGTTTTTTCAAAAACTCTGGCTCCATGACTTTCAAAAATTGATACGGTTTGTTTGTTTATTTTATTGGGCGCGAATTTGTTGTAATAGGAAACGGTAAAGTTTCCGTTCTTAGAAGTTGGATTAGGGAAAATAAATATTCTGCCCGAAACAGAGTCGGTAACGGTCAACGGATTCGAAACTCTGCTGCAGAAGCCATTTGGATCAATTGCCTCTACAGTATAAGTTCCTATCTGGTCAACATAAACCAATAAGCTGTCGATGTTGTTATTGCTTGAAATGATGGATCCGTCTTTTCTCCAAACTAAATTGTATGTGGATGCGGGAATAACTGTTGCTTTCAGCATTACAGTTCTGCCTGGAGTTAATGCAACATTTTCAGGGTTTGCAGTTAGCAGTACTTCCAATTCATTAACAGTTAAAGTTGCCACGTTTGAAGTTGAAAGTCCGCAAGCAGTGGTCATTACAACTTTATATTTGTTATTGTTAAGCGAGTTGGCAACATTTGATATTGTGAAAGTAGAACTGTTGGCATTTTGAATGTTGATATAATTTGTTCCACCATCAATACTTAACATCCATTGATAGTTTACATTGGCTGTTGAAGTAGCACTTGTAAATGTAACGTTACCTCCGGTGCAAACGCTGATATTGGAAGGCTGTGTTGTAATTACCGGGCTGACTCCGGGGTTTACTACAAATGAAATATTTGCTGTTTGATTGGCAGAACCTGTAGCTGTTCCTGTTACAGTAATGGTATATGTACCTGGGGCCAAACTGTTCATATTGGACAAAGTGACTGTAGTGGAATTGCCGGGAGTTAAAGGGTTTGCGCTGAAAGTTACGGAAGTTCCTGTTGGAGCTCCAATAGCTGACAAAGTTATGGGGGCAGTAAACCCACCCATTGCAGCAGATACTAAGGTACTTGAAGCACTGGGTGCTCCACAAGCTACGTTTGTAGAAGCAACATTGTTGAATGAAAAACTTCCACCACCGCTGGCAGGAGGTTGACAACCAAGAGAGTTTAACAATGAGGCACGCGATCCGCCTGGGGAGAACAATGCTGTCATTCTTGTCGATTGTCCCTGCGTAAACATTTGCATACAAGCATCATCGGTATAATCCATGTAATTCATAAACATTTCTCCATTTGTTGTAGTGTTACAACCGGTAGATCTGAATGGAAAAGTCTTACAACCAAAGTTGCTGGTTTTTGCAGGGGGAGTATCAGCAACCTGATCGTTTCCGCAATTTGCGTCACCCCATATATGACGAAGGTTTAGCCAGTGACCTACTTCATGAGTAGCAGTTCTTCCTAAGTTGTATGGAGAGGACGTTCCAGGACTTAGCATGCTTCCAACAGAAGAGTAAAGTAGAACAACTCCATCGGTTGATGGAGAACCACCCGGGAATTGAGCATAACCTAACAAACTATTGCCTAGGTTACAAACCCAGAGATTAAGGTAACTTGATGCAGGCCATGCATTATCACCACCTGTGGTAGAAGATTTTACTTTGTCATCTGTAACAAATGAAGTTACTGTGGTTTGTTTACGAACAATGCCAGTTGTTGCATTTCCGTTAGGATCTCTTTGTGCCAGACAAAATTGAATTTTTGTATCAGCTGCCAATCCACGAAAGACAGCAGGAACAGTATTTGTATCTGTATTTAATTTGGCATAATCTAAATTCAACTGATTTAATTGAGCAATGCATTTTGCATCACTGATGTTTTGTGCGCCAGTTTTATAAACTATATGAAACACAACAGGAATTGTAACAATGGGAGTTGAGGATAAATTGGCATTTCTCTGATTCTGAACGTACAGGGCTGTATGATTTTCGATGGCTTCCATTCTTGCTGCCAAATTAGGGTCTTTGGATTTTTGGAGGTCGAGATGATCCATTGTACCGCAGGTTCTTTTTAAAATTTGCTGGGCTTGAAGGTTAGAAACCATGACACAAATCAAAAGACAAAAAAATAGTAGTAGATTTTTTTTCATTATATATTGTTTATAGGCGCACAAGTTATGGATTAATGGAAATATTTTAACATTCTTAACAAACAAAAAATAGATTTTAACATAAAATAAATAGTAAAAATAAAAAAATATATTATATGAAATTTAGAGAAATCATTGTTGAACTAAAACATAGTTTTTTTAGTGCAAAATGTTGCAGAATTTATTTGTGAACGAACAATTTTTAAGAAATAAAAGTTATAATAGAATATAAAAATTTACAACCTAAAATTGTACAAAATTCTTTGTGAAAATTATTAATTCATTGTCAATGTCTGATGATTATTTTTCCAGCACCAAGTTTATTGCCATAACCATCTCTTAACACCACAAAATAGGCTCCTGCGCTAAAGTTGGGTACGGAAATATTCAGTCTGCTGTAACCACTTTTTACATCAAAAGTTTTTTCAAACACTTTTGCTCCGTTGCTTTCAAATAAAAAAACGGTTTGTTTATTTATTTTGTTGGGTGCAAATTTATTGTAGTAGGAAACTGTGAAATTACCATCTTTTGTAGCGGGATTTGGAAAAATAAATACATTTCCGGTAGCGGAATCTGTTACGTTTATTTCATTAGAAACACTGTTGCAGAAACCATTTGGATCCACTGCTTCAACTGTATATAATCCTATTTGATCAACGTTTACAATAAGACTGTCGATATTGTTATTGGGGATTAGTACACCATTTTTTCTCCAAAATAGATTATAGTTTGTATTTGGAACTACCGATACTTTAAGCAACACTGTATTTCCCGGTAGTAAGGCAATATGATCGGGTGTAGCAGTCAAACGAACCTGCAATTCATTCACAGTAAGTTTTACTGTATTGGATGCAGTCATGCCGCATGCAGTCATGATGTTTACTTTATAGCGGTTGTTGTTGAGTGAGTTAGATGCATTAATGATACTGTAATTTGCACTGTTAGCACCTGGAATATTGTTGAATGTTATTCCTCCATCCGTACTAACCATCCATTGATAGGTGTTGCCTGGAGTAGTACTCATACAATTGAAAGATACATTGCTTCCTGTACAGGTAATAATATCTGAAGGTTGAGTGGCAATGACAGGGTTAACACCAGGTGCAATGATGAAGGAAAGATTCACAGTTTGGTTGGAAACTCCCGCAGCTGATCCAGTAATGGTTACATTATATGTTCCGGGTGCCAATGTTCCGGTATTGCTTAATGTAACGGTAGTCGTATTTCCCGGACTCAATGGGTTACTGCCGAAAGATACTGATGTACCTGCAGGATTACCGGTTGCTGACAATGTTATGGGAGAATTGAATCCTCCTTGTGAAACGGAAGTCAAAGTTGTATTGGCGTTTTGTGTTCCGCAAGCAATATTGGTTGCAGCAACGTTGTTGAAGGAAAATCCACTGGCCAAAGCCCCTGTAATGGCGAAATTTGCATTGGATATATCAAAATAAATATTTCCAACAGCTTCCACACGCATCCTTGCTGTTGTTGTTACATTGTCTGGAACCGTGATGGTTTCAGTTCCGTCATTTGGAGTATTGTCTAAAATTATAACCGGGTAAGTAAAACCTCCATCAGTAGATAAAGTGATTTTCACAAAACTTGTGTTGATGGGTGCAGCATTTGTACCTGCAATGTCCCATGTAACTGTTTTGGATGAGGCGGCAGGCCAACTCTCACCACCATTGGGGGATGTTAACTGAAAAGGACCGGTTCCTGTGATGGCATTTACCTGAAATGTTCCTGTAAAACCTGTTTGACATCCATTACCACCTGTTACAACACCGCCTCCACCTGATCGGTTATCCCTTACTGTTAGTCTGAACTTCATTGTTCTTGCAACTGCAGGCAATGTTTCTCCCTTTAGATTTCCCAAAGTAGTGTTTGGGGGAACAGCAGGAAGATAGTTGGCAATGATTCTTGCAATATCAGGAAATGTTCTGCTGCCTGTTGTTTTAGGAATCCTTGATTTAAACAAAGGAGCAGTAGCACTGTTTGCTCCATTGTTCCATGCGCCTCCTGTTCCCAAATCCCATTCCTCCCAGCAATATGTAATTGCATCACCATCTGCATCGGTTGCATTTGAAGTTAAGGTAAAAGGGGTTTTTAAAGGAATGTTTACATTATTGTTGGACATTTCAGTAATGACGGGTAAAGTATTGCCTGTGGGAATCGAAACTTTACAGGAAGCTCCACCTGCCTGCAGGAAATTGCTGATTTCATCAAAACTAATGCTGTGGAAAAATGGATCACTGTGTAATTGAATGTCATCATTGCCACATATTCCCGCATAGGCCATGATGGTGGTGCCGCTGCCAACTTCATATGCAGTGCTTGAATTTCTGTTTCCACCTCCGCAATTGGAAGTGGTGCTGTTGAATGTATGGTTACCCCCAAACTGATGTCCAATTTCATGAGCTACATAATCAATGTCGTAATCATCCCCAACAGGATTCGGACTGCCAGTGATGCCACTTGCTTTTTGAGTGTTTTTGCAAACCACTCCCAATTGAGCAAGTCCACCTCCTCCGGTACTGAATGTATGTCCAATGTCAAAATTTGCAGCACCGATTCTGTTGGTGATTTGTGTTTGACTTTCGTTTATGAGGGTATTAGCATTGTTGTTTCCATTAAATGGATCTGTTGAAGCACTTAGAAATTCAATCAAATTATTATTGGCTACCAGAATCAGTCTTACTGCCAATTCATTTTCGTATACTCCATCCACTCTGTTTACAGAAGTGACAATTGCAGCATGCAATAAACTTGCAGTAGTTCCTCCAACCGCAACAGCATATTCTCCAGTACAGGCCACAGCCAATCTGTATGTGAACAATTGAGTTCCTCTGCATGGCCCTGCTGCCAAAACATTATTGCCTCTGTTTAAAGGATTTTGGTTTACTCCGCAAAAAAAACCGGTTTGACGAATATTATCTTTGGTGTAATAACTAATATAAAATTGATTAGTGCCTATTGCATAAGGGTCAATGTAAATATTGCCATTCACAGAAAGTATCTGTGCATGAAAACCAAAGGGGGTCATGTCAAATCTTACAGTGGCATAAGGATCATCAATCCCTTGACCGGCAAATGTTTTTATTTCAGGAAATTTTGCCTCCAATGCCGGTTCCTGAATACTACTTTCCCAAACGCTGAAACGACCTACAGTTCCATCCGGTAAAGGCAGTGCAAGAACCGGGCAATTGCTTCTGGAATTGATTACATCTTTTTCATGAGGTAATGACCATAAAAAATTTTGCAATGAAGCAACATCGGCTTTTGTAAGTATGTAATGCTGTGGCTTAATTTTTCTTTCAAGCCCGCTTTGATTGATTGCTGACTCATTGAATTTTGTAAAAAAATTCATTTGCCCAGTGGAATTAAAGACGAATGCACCAAAGGATAATGTTAAAAATAATTTCTTCAATGAGTGAAACATTTTTGTTGTTTTAATGGATTATGAATAAGAATATTGGTTTTTAAAATATTGAATTCATTTTGGTTTAAAGAATGCAAATAAAAACATGTTTCAAAAATAAGTGAATGTTTTTAAAATTAATGGATCTCAGCCTTTACAGTATCCACATAAGAATTATACAGACATTAAATAATATTTTAAACTAGTTCAATAAATATTGACAGTGTTGACTACTTTTGTAATATTCAAGCACAAAAAATATGAACAACGATTTTAATAAAAATGAGGATGCTAACAAGATGGCATGGAGTCATGTAAGACAAAAGCTTGACATCATATATGAAGGAGGGGGTAAAAAAGCGGTTTTAAAGCAAAAAGAGAAAAACAAATTGACTGCTCGTGAACGAATCAATTACCTCATTGATAATGACAAACCTTTTATTGAAATAGGAGCATTTGCTGGATATGAGATGTATGAAGAGCATGGAGGTTGTCCAGCCGGAGGAACAGTTAGCGGGGTGGGGTATATAAGAGGAAGACAATGTGTAATTGTTGCCAATGATCAGACAGTAAAAGCAGGAGCATGGTTTCCGATTACAGGAAAAAAAAATCTCCGTATGCAGGAGATAGCAATGGAAAACAAATTACCTGTTGTGTATATTGTAGACAGTGCAGGTGTTTATCTCCCCATGCAAGATGAAATATTTCCTGATAAGGAACATTTCGGAAGGATATTCAGAAACAATGCAAAAATGAGTGCAATGGGTATTACTCAGATTGCGGCAGTAATGGGAGCATGCGTAGCCGGAGGAGCTTATTTACCCATAATGAGTGATGAAACTCTGATGGTGGAAAATGCAGGATCGATTTTTTTAGCTGGACCATATCTTGTGAAAGCTGCGGTAGGAGAGGACATCGATGCTGAAACGCTGGGAGGCGCTGTTACCCATACTGAAATGTCCGGCATTGCTGACTATAAATTTAAAACTGAAGAAGAGTGCCTGGATCAGGTAAAAAAAATAATTGAAAAAATTGGACCAACTGATAAAGCAGGTTTCAACAGGGTTGTTCCATTAAAGCCTTCGAAAAATAACAATGATATTTATGGGATCATGAGCGAGGGAAATACCAAGCCCTATGATATGACCGATCTCATTGATTGCATTGTGGATGGTGAAAGTTTTGATCAATTTAAAATGGATTATGGTAAAACAATTGTTTGCGGATATGCCCGGATTGACGGGTGGTCAGTTGGTATTGTTGCCAACCAGCGACTGATTGTCAAAAATAAAAAAGGAGAAATGCAGATGGGAGGAGTTATTTACAATGACAGTGCAGATAAAGCCGCTCGTTTTATTATGAATTGCAATCAGAAAAAAATCCCTCTTGTTTTTTTGCAGGATGTGACGGGTTTTATGGTGGGCAGCAGGAGTGAGCATGCGGGAATTATCAAAGACGGGGCTAAACTGGTAAATGCTGTTGCAAATTCAGTAGTTCCTAAAATAACGGTTATTGTTGGCAATTCTTTTGGCGCGGGCAATTATGCTATGTGCGGTAAAGCTTATGATCCCCGCTTTATCTTTGCATGGCCAACTGCAAAAATTGCTGTTATGGGAGGAGAACAGGCCGCCAAAACAATGTTACAGATTCAGGTAGCGGGAATGAAAGCAAAAGGAGAAATGGTTTCACCCGAACAAGAGAAAGAAATACTTGATAAAATTTCCGCCAATTACAATCGACAGACAAAGCCTTTTTATGCAGCATCACGTCTATGGGTAGACGCGATTATTGATCCTAAAGAAACAAGAATGGTTATATCTGAGGCAATTAGTGCTGCCAACAACAACCCTGATATTCCCGAATTTAAAACCGGAGTATTTCAGGTATAACCTGTAAAATTTAAATCAACTTTTCTGATGATTACAATTTACACGGACGGATCATCCAGAGGGAATCCCGGTCCCGGGGGCTACGGAACAATATTGATATATGGTGACCACAGAAAAGAATTGTCTCAGGGATACAGGTATACAACCAACAATAGAATGGAATTGATGGCTGTGATTGCCGGATTGCAGGCTGTTAAAAATCGTTCTATGCCCATTTGTATTTATTCAGACAGTAAATACGTAGTAAATTCCGTTGAAAAAGGTTGGTTGAACAACTGGATCAAAACCAATTTTAAAGGAGGGAAGAAAAATAGTGATCTTTGGAAACTTTATCATACTCTTGCAAAAGGGTTATCAATTAAATTTATTTGGATAAGAGGGCACGCCGACAATCCATACAATAACAGGTGCGACGTATTGGCAACCGGTGCTGCTGACGGAACCGGACTTATGGTAGATGAAGGGTATGAAGTAGAAAGTAGAAAGTAAAAAGTTAAAAATAATTAAAAAATGAGATATACATTACTAATGTTTCTAACGGTTTTTGGAATTTCCTGTCAATCTCAATCTACCAAAGAAAAAC
>CAZCOL010000001.1:67251-87074 GCA_964500545.1 uncultured Ferruginibacter sp.
ATGTTTCTAACGGTTTTTGGAATTTCCTGTCAATCTCAATCTACCAAAGAAAAACTGTCTCCACAAGAATTTCAAAAGAAGATCGCTTCGGTTTCTGATGCCGTTGTCATTGATGTCCGAACTCCTGAGGAATTCAAAGGAGGTTCAATTTTCAATGCAGTCAATATTGATTTCAATGACAATTATTTTGAAATTCACACCAAACAACTGGATGCTTCCAAAACATATTTTGTTTACTGTCTTTCCGGCGGAAGAAGCTCTTCTGCAGCTTCTTTTATGAGAAAAAACGGGTTTAAAAATGTGTTTGAGCTGAATGGTGGAATCATGGCCTGGAGAAAGGCTGATTTACCCATTGTTAACCAAAACAAAATTGAATTGAGTGATAAAATTACCCTGGAGAATTATGAACAGATAACCAAATCTGCCTCAGTTGTGCTGGTTGATTTTTATGCACCCTGGTGCGGGCCATGTAAAAAAATGCAACCACTTTTAGATGAATTGTCAAAAGAATACGAGGGAAAGGTCAGCATTGTCAGAATCAACATCGATGAAAACAAAAAACTAACTAAAAATTTATCCATTGACGAAATACCCTTTTTCAAATTATATAGAAACGGAAATGAAGCCGGAAACTTTATAGGTCAAATGGACAAGAATTCATTCATCAGAATATTTGAAGGAAAATAATATTAATGGTTTGCTAACTGCACCTCATATAAACCGCTGAAAAGATATCTTTTTTTTGTTCCGATTTCTTCACAATGATAACGGGTTCTTATTTTTTTTCCTCTGATAAATATTCTGCCGTCACTTATGCAAAATGCTGTACCTTCTGTCAGTTGCTCCACTAAAAAATGGTTTTCTTTTTGTGCATCATAATTTCTTAAAACTCTTAACAGATTTGTATCTCCGCAACTGCTTGCAGCAGGATTTTTGAGGGTTCGTTGAAGTGCGGTTTCAATTTCAAGAGGAAAGATGTTTTTTTGTATGAATTGAGACAATAGTTTTCCGAATATTGTTTTCCATTCCTTGCCATGCGGAGAAGCCCTGTGGGCATAGGTTTCAAAAGTCAATAAATGAGCCAGCTCGTGTAACAGTGTAATTAAAAATGAAAATTGATTGAGATTTCCGTTTACGCTTATTCGGTGAGGCTTACCTGAATGGGCATTTCTGTAATCACCCAGTATGGAAGATCGTTTACGCGTTATCGTTAAATGTACTTTGTATAGGTTCAGATAATCAAGAACAATTTCTTCAGATCCAAAAGGAAGAAATTCAGAAAGTTGCTTTAATGGAACTTCCCGCTTAGGCATTTTTATTTTTGTTCATTTTAATCATTGTATAAACTTCTGTTCCAAGATAAATGAGGTACAAAAACATCGATATCATAATTCCTCTTTTATTGAATGAATTGCCGCTGGAATATACATAGATAATGACTGCAATTACAGACAAAAACATCTTGATCATCATTCCACCCATGACGCTTCTAACAAAAACATTTGGATTGGGATTTTTTAGGCTTCTTGATTGAATCATTGTTGATACAATACTCAAAAGTAATAATATACAATTTGCAGCGTTCAACAAAGTAGCGTCAATATTAAAGCTTTCCATTGTCTGCTCAAGAACTTTGATCATTATTGAAATAATCAGAAATGTAATTAAGATGGGTATGAATTTTCTGAGCTTATCTGACATGTTTGCTTATTTGTTTTTCCCGGTTTCAATGATCAATTTTATGATTGCAGCAATAATGAAAATCAATGGCAAAATCCATACAAATACTGGGGTGGTGAATTTTAGCCAATCATCCAGTTTTATTCCGCAAAATAAAAACAACCCCAGGCCAATCATGAATTGACTGCCAAGTCCGGCATATTTTCGGATAATGTTATTGCTGTCCTTCAAGTTTCTAAATTATTCTTCGATATTTTCTATAACAGGCAATTTCAGTCTGTTGGTATCGGATTGAACGAATTTACCCTTTAATACTTTTTGAATATCTTCATTGAACTTTGCCTGTTGCTCTAAGGCTGTCTCCATGGAATCAGTTCTTAGTTTCAATTCTCTGAATGCCTTAATCTGTTTAACATTTCCATATCCCGAACCCGGCAGATAGTATTTTAGAGGAGTGAAAATTATCAGTGAAACCGTTACCATTACTGTGATTACAAAAATTGAACTCATCGCTATATAAACACTTAGTCTATTTAGTTTGAATGTTACAACCTCCTCAAAAGTATCCTCATTTGTAATAACCAGCCGATACTTACTTCTCAATCTTTTTAATCTGTCATTGGCATCCATGATAGAGGATTGTTTTACTTATATATTTTGCTAAAATACGTTCATTATCCAAATAAATCTGATATTGAAGTGTTGATAATTTTAAAAACTATCAATAATCAGTTAAACTTAACGTTTAGCTCCTGTTGTCATTGTTGAGTTAAAAAAAAGTCCGATATTTAACTTCGTTTTATTGAAGTCATTGCAAAATATTTTCATATTATTTTTTGTTGCTCAAAATACCTGGTTTTTTGTAAAATGAAATGATGAAAGTTGAGTAATGCTAAACAAAGAAGTTTCTGAAAAATGATTTTTAAAAAGTCTAAATTCTTTTTATTTATTCTTGTGCTGATTCTATTCAGTTCAATTGCAGTTGAAGCGCAACCCAAATGGACTTTTGATCCGTTTGGCAGAGAGGAAAAGCCCCCTAAGTTTTCTGAAAAAGTGCTTGCTTCCGAAAGAACTGCCGATAAAAAATTCACCAAGCTCCGGAGGTTTATTCAAAACAATGTAACTCATTACAACTATTATTTTAATGCCAATACCAAAATCAATTCTGTAATTGAGAATGCCAGACTTGCACAACAGGATGATTATACCAAGCTATTGTCATTCTATCCTTACAGTTTGGACAATACGGCATCTCAAAGCGGCGAACTGGATTCTGTGATTTATAAATCAACTGCCGGAATTCTGATTCATGATCTTAGAACAGATTGGGTGGACAATCTTTATTTGCTTATAGGAAAATCTTATTTTTTCAGAAAAGAATTTGATTCAGCTGCATTGACCTTTCAATTCATCAATTACAATCTATTTCCAAGGAATAAAAAAGAGGATGAAGACAGAGTGGTTGGAGAGAACAGCCGTTCTTACTCCAGCAGCTTATCTATAGCGGACAAGGAAAAAAGGAATATTTTCAAAAAATTGTTTTCAAAGCCGCCAAGCAGAAATGATGCATTGGTATGGATGACTAGAAATTTTATTGAACAGGATAAATATGGAGAAGCTGCAGGCATGATCAATATTTTACAGCATGATCCCAATTTTCCGCGTAGGTTAAAAAACGACCTGAATGAATTGATTGCGTACTGGTTTTTCAAGCAGCAAAATTTCGACAGCTCGGCAGTGTATCTGGAAAAATCCCTGAGCAATATTGATGATAAGTCTTTAAAATCCCGTCAATATTTTTTATTGGGACAGATGTATGAAATGTCCGGGGTATTCAACAAAGCTTCAAAGTACTATTCAAAATCTGCAAAAAAAACTGCAGATCCTTTGCTGGACATATATGCACGTTTGAACGATGCTAAAATGATGCGTACCGGTGGTACTGTTAAGGAACTGAACAACAGTATAGCTGCATTGTTGAAAATGGCTAAAAAAGACAAATACGAATCTTACAGGGATATTATCTACTTCAGTGCCGGTATTTTGTCAATGAAAAAACCTGATACAGTTCAAAGTACAATTTTATTCAGAAAAAGTTTGTCCAATAACGATAACAATGTCCTTTACAGCAATAAGGCACACCTGGCATTAGGGAAAATAGCTTATGTGCAAAAGGAATATAAAAAAGCAGCTGATCATTATGACAGTCTTGATTTGACTATGCTTGATCCAAATGAGGATTCGGCAGAGGCTTCGGTTCGAAAAATTGCTTTACGCAGAGTAGCTGATTTGTTGGATGTGATTTCCACTGAAGACAGTTTACAGATATTGGCCACTCTCAGCGATAAAGAAAGGGAAGTTGCCATAAAAAAACAAATCAAAAAGAAAAGAAAAGAAATGGGTGAGGAAATTATAGGTGAAGAATCCTCCATAATTGAGAATGGTTTGAACTCATTTGACAACAATCCCAATGCATCCATTGATTTGTTTGACAACAACAATGCCAAAGGGGAATGGTATTTTTACAACAATTCACTGAAATCAAGGGGTTACAGTGAATTTAAAAGCAAATGGGGAAACAGGGAAAATGTTGACAATTGGAGAAGAAAGTCTGCAATTGCAATGGCAGGAGGAAGTAACAATGCCGATCCAATGTCTGAGGATAAGGCCAATCAAATTGATGCTCAGGAAGAAAAGAGTAAACAGGAAATACCAACTGTAGAATCTTTAACAGAGTCAATTCCACTGACACCTGAAAAAATGGAATTGAGTAACCAGAAAATCACTGATGCAATGGTTGAGCTTGCTCAGTTGTTTGAAATGGAGTTAATGGATTATCATCAAGCGATTTTAACTTATGAAATTTATTTGCAGCGTTTTCCGGATAGTCTTCGCAATGGTGAAATTTATCTGGGCCTTTATCATTGTTATACCAAACTTAAAGAAACGGCAAAGGCAGCTTATTATAAATCATTGATTGATTCAGAGTTTTGTGAAAGCAGGTCTTCCTTGGTAGTTAACAGACCTGCATTACTGATGCGGGATAAAAATAATCCTGAAGTAGAAAAATTATATCAGCAAATTTATGATCTTTTTATTTCGGGACAATTTGAAGAAGCATTGAAGCTTAAGGAAAAGGCAGATTGTGATTATGGCGACCATTACTGGACGCCCCAGTTGTTGTATATATGGGCTATTTATGAGGCAAGAAGCAGGAATGACAGTACGGCAATTTCTTTGCTGAATAATATTGTAACAAATTACCCGCAATCTTCACTGAATGAAAGAGCCGCAACATTAATCAGTGTCATTCAAAGAAGAAATGAAATTGAGCTTTATTTGGAAAAATTGCAGATAAACAGATTGCCTGAAGATGCAAAGGTTAAAGTGCCCAATGAATTGCCTTCGGTTGAAAATAAAAAACCCGTTTCCGTTAAAGCTCCGCCAGCAGAAGCTCCTAAACCAATTACGGAAGAAGTTAAAAATGAAAAAAATATTCTGAAAGACAGTGTTTCCAAAACATTACCTGCTCCAACTCCTGCAGTCCCGGAAACCACACCAAAAGTTCCTGTTGTTAAAATTGGGCCATATCAATGGAATGCTGACAGCACAAAATGGGTTGTCATGCTGCTGGATAATGTGGATGAAGTATATGTGACTGAGGCTAAAAATGCCTTTGACAGGTATAACAGAAGAAACAATTTAACCAGAATAACCATCACCAAGGAAGTTTTAGAGGCAAAAAAGAAAGTACTCGTTTTCAGGGATTTTCAAAATGCGGATGCTGCATTATTGTACAATGTTAAATTGCAGAAAGCTGCGCCCTCTGAAGTATCCTGGCTGCAGGCCTCCAGGTATTCCTTTTTTATTATCTCCGGGGAAAATCTTGAAATGTTGAAGACTACCAAGGATTTGGATAATTATAAAAAATTATTAAAAACTATTTATCCAGATAAGTTTTAAGGAAGAATTCATTCAAGCCAAATGAATTTTCTAAAGTATTAATTTAAAAGTATGACACGTTCCGTTCAATTATTGTGGAGGATCTTTTTTGGAGGTTTGGGATTTATCGTTTTGTTGTTTTTACTAGCGAATTTTGGAGTGTTTGGAAAGATGCCTTCATTGCAGGATCTCGAAAATCCTGAGGCAGATCTTGCCAGCGAAATCATCAGTGCCGATGGAAAGCTGATGGGTAAGTATTATGCAGAAAACAGGAGCGAAGTAAAATACCAGGACATTTCTCCAAACGTTATTCACGCATTGATCGCAACGGAGGATGAAAGATTTTATGATCATTCGGGTATTGATGCTCAGGCTTTGGCAAGAGTAGTTTTTACTGCAGGCACTCAGGGAGGTGGTAGTACGCTTACCCAGCAACTTGCAAAAATGATGTTGGGGCAGGGTCATAGAAATATTCTCATCAGAAGCATTCAAAAAATAAAAGAATGGATAGTTGCAGTAAAGCTTGAAAGAAATTTTACAAAAGAAGAAATAATTGCCTTGTATTTGAATCGTGCCCCTTGGGGAAATATCTATGGAATACGAAATGCTTCCAGAACTTATTTCCAAAAGGAACCTGTTGATTTGAAAATTGAAGAAGCTGCCGTATTGGTAGGCATGCTTAAAGGGTTCATATATGACCCTATTCGTCATCCTAAAGCATCCTTACTCAGGAGAAATGTAGTCATTAATCAAATGTACGTTGCCAAGGAAAAATACTTGACCAAACAACAGGCGGAAAATCTTCAGTCAAAACCATTAATTACAAACTATAAAAAAATTGACGAAAACGTTGGAATTGCTCCTTATTACCGTTCAGTCTTGGCTGATGTATTGAAAGAATGGTGTAAGGAAAACATTAATCCCAAAACAGATGAACCATTCAATTTATACAGGGACGGGCTAAAAATATATACAACAATTGATTCCAGAATGCAGCAATATGCTGAAAAAGCGGTGGAAGAACACATGCCGATGCTTCAGCGAAAACTCGATGCGTATTTTAAATACAAAGGCAACAAAATATGGGAAGGTCACGAAAATGTGATTGAGGCAGCCATGAAATATACAGATCGCTGGAAAACGATGAGTGCCGAAGATATAGATCCGGAAGAAATAAAAAAGTCATTCCATATTCCAGTTAAAATGAAAATATTTTCCTGGTGGGGTAATGAAAAGCATGAAATTGATACGGTAATGACTCCTTATGATTCGATTAAGTATCACAAACAACTTTTACAAACATCTTTTGCAGCTATGGATCCCAGAACCGGAGAAATCAAAGCATGGGTAGGGGGTATCAATTATAAATGGTTTAAGTATGACCATGTAACGGCAAACAGGCAGGTGGGCTCTACATTCAAACCCATATTATATACATTGGCCGTAACGGATGCAGGCTATACACCACAAACATATATTTCGGGAGGACCGCTTACATTGGGTGGCAAAACTATCAGCTCTGGAGGAGGTACGATGGCTTATTGTTTGGCCAAATCCCTAAATGGTGCGGCATGGCATTTGATGGGATTGATTGGAGTGAAAAGAACAATTGAGTTTGCTGAACAATGCGGTATAAGCGCGAAGCTTCCGCCTTATCCATCCATTGCTTTAGGCTCAGCTGAAATTCCAATGCTTCAGATGTTGCAGGCATATACAATGTTTCCTAATAAAGGATACAACACGCCGCCTGTTTATTTAACGAGAATTGAAGATAAGGATGGAAATATTTTGGAGGAGTTTCCTGTTTCTCAGAGTAAAGAACTCATCAATGAGGCAGATGCCTACACAATGGCAAAATTAATGCAAGGCGTAGTAGAATTTGGTACTGCAAGAAGAATAAACAGTTATTATTTACCGGTTCAAAAAGCCGGGAAAACAGGTACAACCAATGGAAACACCGACGGTTGGTTCATAGGCTATACGCCCGAATTGCTGGCAGGTACATGGGTCGGTTGTGAAGATCCATTTATTCCCATTTATACAAGCAATAGTGGAGGTGCCGAGATGTCTGCACCCAAATGGGGGTTGTTTATGAGTAATGTTTATGCAGATAAAAGATTGAATTATGGAAAGGTCACTGAATTTGAACAACCTGCTGAGTTTAAAAACAATCCGATCTATGCAGATTTGAATTTTGCAAACATTGCTCAAAGCGGTGACAGTTTGAATGAAGAAACGATGAATGATGCTGCAAATGATTTTATGACTGATGAAAACCAGGATATTGAAGCAATAATGGATGATAAAAAAAACAAAAAGAATAATTCAGATTCCGGAAAGAAAACAAAACCAAAGAATCCTGTTCAGCAGAATAACAGAAATGACTACTGATTTATTTTTTTTCCAAAAATTTTTAAACTGCGGTTCTGATTGTCCAATTGTGCAATTTCTGGAAGATGCCCCCATTCTTTGAATCCCAATGATTCAAAAAGCCGGATACTTGATTTGTTTTCAGCAAAAATAAACCCTAACAGGGTGTCGATTTTCAATCGATTACACTGGGTAAATGCATAGGATAGCATTTTCTTTCCAAATCCCTTATTTCGGCTTTTTTCATGAATATAAATGCTGATTTCGGAAGTTCGATTATATCCGGGTCTCCCATAAAAATCTTGAAAACTGATCCATCCAATCAAAATGCCCTCAACTTCTGCAACCCATAATGGTCTTGTCAATGGTTGATGTTGTTCAAACCAATGAAGTTTATCTTCAACTGTAACCAAGTTAATATCAGCAGTTACTAATTTGCCGGGAATGACTGAATTATATATTTCTACGATTTCGGGCAAGTCATCGATCACTGCATCTCTGAAATTCATGGGTTATTTTATTTATGATGGTATTTTTCATTTTTGTTGATACTGCACGCCCTGTATATCTGTTCTGCAAGAATCAATCTGACCAGTTGATGAGGAAATACAAGTGAAGACAGACTCCATTTATAGTTGGCGCGCTTTATGATATCATTGCTTACTCCAAAGGCACCACCAATGAGAAAGATGATATTTTTTATACTTTCATTTGCTCTTTGCTGAATAAATTCAGCCAGGCCCTCACTTGATATTTGTTTTCCTTTTTCATCAAGCAATACCAGATAATCATCTTTCCTGATCATGCCTAGTAATATTTCACCCTCCATTTTTTTAAGTTCATTTTCATTCATGGCAGCAGCATTTTTTGGGCCGTTTATGATGCTCCACTGAACAGGGTAGTAGTTTTGAATGCGTTTGGTAAAACCCAGAATGCCTTCATTCACATAGGATTCATTTGATTTTCCAATTGACCAAAATTGAATTTTCATTTAGTTATTTTTATTCTGTGAAAGAAATATTCACTTCTTCACTTATAAATTACAAACTGCCTGTAGATAAGTAAGCATTTTTTAATTTTTTTACTTTTTACTTTTTCTATTTATTTTATCCAGATTTGTATATCCAATGTGCAATTTGTCCTTTAATTTCCTATTATTTTCGGTAATTCGTATTCGATATTTTTTCTTGATGCTTTCGGGAAGAATATCTTCAATATTGTAAAAATCATCTACATCAATTCCATATTTGTCGTCAATATGTGAAGCAGCGCCTTTAAATCCGATGTGTTTGTAAAAAGTAGATTCTTTCGCTTTTTTAATTGCAATGGTTTTGTTTTCTGCAACAACAATCATTTTGTAATGGTATTCTTCGAATTCGCCGGGCTTGTATCCTCCCAAATTCAAAAAAAATAATTTCTGTTTGTTTTTGTTTGTGGATTTTGCAGGAACAACATCAATGCAATAACCTTCGGTAGCAGTCACCTCTCTCCATGAATCAATATGAATCGTACCTGCATCAGGCCAGAAATCAATAATGTCGGGAATGCAATTTTTAAGCGAATCATTGATTGTAAAGAAAATATCATGTTGCTCAGTATGACGTCCTTTAGGTTTGCATCCCAGCAGGAACATGTAAAGTTTAGGCATTTTTGAAAAGATAAATTAAATGAAATTTAAAAAAGTCCGGACTTTATTGTTTTTTTTCTGGAAGATTGAATGCGATGGCTTCATGTTCAAATTTTCCTTTGTGTGCCCCATCACAGAAGGGTTTGTTGGCAGACAGTCCGCATCGACAAAGCGCCACAACTTCTCTGCCTCCTAAATGGTATTTGTTTCCTGTTTTGTCCACAATTTCAAATTCACCTTCTACTTTTATGGAACCGTTGCTGTTGATAGTAATGATGGTTTTAGACATTTATGATATGTTTTATCATTCAAAATTAATTATTTAATGTGTATAATCTGCGTAAAAAAATGAACATCATTTTATTGGGGAACGATGATTATTTAATTGATAAATTAAATATCCTCATTTGAGTTAAACGTTAAAAAAAATAACGAAATTTAAAGTGAGAACTAACGATTTTTAAAAAAAATAACTTCCCCAAATCATGAACCCTTATTTGAAGAATATCATCATACGGACAACGCTGAAGAAAAAGAATGAAAAACAACAATATTCTGTTTTTCAAATTGCTTCTGCATACAGGGAATTGATTCTTACTTTAAAACGTTACATTAAAGAAACTCTTTTGATTACAATTGGTATTTTTTCTGCTGCATTTGGTTTCAAGGGATTCTTATTGACTAATCAATTTATTGATGGCGGAGCAACCGGCATATCTTTATTGGTATCGGTATTGACAGACATACCGCTTCCAATTCTCATTATTTGCATCAATATTCCTTTCATTATTCTTGCATACAGCGTGATGAGCAAACAGTTTGCTTTTAAAGCTGCTGTATCGGTAGCAGGACTTGCAATTGTTTTGGCTACAGTTGCTTTTCCCAATATAACCAACGATAAACTGCTGGTAGCTGTTTTCGGAGGATTTTTTCTTGGCGCCGGAATTGGATTTGCCATCAGGGGTGGTTCTGTAATTGACGGAACTGAAATCTTGGCAATTTATCTTAGTCGAAAATTTGGTACAACCATTGGAGATATCATTATAGTTATCAATGTCCTCATTTTTTCTTCTGCCGCTTATTTTCTAGGTATAGAAATAGCTTTATATTCCATGATAACTTATTTGTCTGCATCCAAAACACTTGACTTTGTCGTGGAAGGAATTGAGGAATACATAGGAGTTACCATAGTTTCATCGCATAGTGAGGAAATTCGGCAAATGATTATCAATACGATGGGAAGAGGTGTTACAGTATACAGCGGAAAGAGGGGTTACGGAAAAAGGGGAGAAACAAACGATGTGGATATTATTTACACCGTAATAACCAGGCTGGAACTGAGCAAATTAAATAATGAAATTGAAAAAATCGAACCCAATGCCTTTGTGGTTATGAACAGCGTAAAGGATACCAAAGGAGGGATGATTAAAAAAAGACCTTTGAAGCATTAAAAATTAATAATCAGATTGTCTATAAAGTACTAACTATTACGCATAAATGTAAATTATCACTCCGAGGCAATTAAATGTTTGATTTATTATTATTGCTTAAATTAATTAAATAATCAAACAAACTTTCTTCAGATTTCAATCCGAGTTTTTTTCTGAGTCTGTAGCGACTGATTTCTATTCCTCTCAAAGAAATATTCATTAATTGGGCTAATTCTTTGCTGGATAAATTCATTCTGAGATATGTACATAGTTTTGTTTCATTGGAAGTAATGTTAGGGTGTTTTTCTTTAAGTAATTGAACAAAATCTCCGTTTACTTTATCGAAGTGCTGTGCAAAATTTTCCCAGTCTTTATCCATCTTATCATCTTCACTCAAAACTTTTATCATCTTTTTAATTTCAGCAATTGTTTTTTCATTATCAATCGTTTTAATGACATGATTCAACTCAGTTTTTATTTTTGCAATCAATTCGCCTTTTTGCACCAAATGCATTGCTGAAGTGGCCAGCTCTGTATTTTTAAAGTCAATTTCCGATTGAAGTTTTTGGTTTCTTAAGGCTACCAGTTCATTTTCTGCTTTATTCATTTCGAGCTGGTGCAAGTAGCTGATTTTATGTTGTTCCTCTTCGTATTTTTTTTGTTGTGTAATAAATTTCTCTTTTTGTCTTTTATAAAGGTTTATTATGCAAAAAACAAAAATTACGAAGTATGTAAAATATGCCCAGTTGGTTCTGTACCAAACAGGCAATACAATGAAACGGTATGAAATTGGAGTGGATTCGGCACTTGAATTGTTGCGTGCTTTAATTTCGAAATTGTAAGTGCCTGAAGGAAGATTGGTATATTCCTTCTCAGTCTTATCAGACCATTCTGACCAATTTTTATCGAAGCCAATTAATCGGTAACTGTATTCTATTTTGGAATGTTGACCAAATACCGGAACTGAAAATTCGAATAAAATATTTTTCCAGGCATTGATCACTTCCGGAATACTCTCTTTTTTTTGTAATTGGTTATTGTTGATTCCATTGAAATATCCTCCAAAAAGTATACTGTCCCTTTGATTGAAAATTTTAACTGATTTTAATCTGACCGATAATGGAGTGATTGACTTTTTATATTTTTCGTAATTGATGTGATAGAATCCTTTTTCTCCACCGAGGAAAATATTGTTTTTATTTACGGGATAGATAAATTCAAATCCACTAAGCATTTTATTGTTTAACTCCGGTATAAATGAAACCTTTGGAATGTTATTACTTAAATCTATAACACCGAGAGATTTTTCGTGAATAAACCAAATATTGCCCTCGTTGTCTTCTTTTAAGTAGCGCAAACTTTGATTTCCCAGTAATTTTTGATAGAATTCTGTGGGTTCAAACCTATTTTGTAATTCGTTGTAACTATATACACCTTTTTCAGTTGCAATTACTATTTCGTTTCTGATTTTATATACATGATTGTTTAAGCTGTTGGGAAGCCCATTTTTTGAAGTGTACAATTCAGTTTTAAAAATATTATTGTCTGATCGGGTTATTTTATAAACCCCATGATAAGGATGTGAAACCCAAATATTACCTGCATTATCTATTGCAATAAATCTGGATGATTCCTCAAAGTTTGGAATTGGGCTATCCAATTCAAATGAATGATTCTTTGAATTGAAAAAAGAAACCCCTTTGTAATTTCCGGCAATTACTTTTGATGTGGGAAATACATTGGAAAGCGGTAAAAAATTCCAGAACCCGGGGTTGCCGTTTATTTTTATTGCTTCATTATTCTCAATCAGAAATGCACCTTCGTGATGACCCATCAATAATTTTCCATTGATTTCTGTCAGGCACCAGTTTTGTCCGGTCGTTTGTTTTACAGGAGCAAAATTTCCAATACTGAAACTAAGATCCCTTTCCTTTTGCAAAGTAGAACTGAATAGTCCACTTGAAGTACCAATGTATAAAATATTGTTGTGTATTATAGATGTATAACCAGACGCATTCTGAGTATTTGGTCTGATATGTTTTACTGCACTATTGTAGGCAATACAATCTATTCCGTTATCCAGGCCAAGCCATAAATTTTTTTGTTTATCAAGATGAATTGCAAGTATATTGTTGTTTTGCAATCCTTCATTCTTTGAAAATCTTTGAATGAGTTCACCATTTTCATTGATAATAAAAATACCTCCAATGGTTGTCCCCAATACTATCCACCCGTTTTCTAAAATTGATGCAGCGTAAATGCGTTGATTAGCTATTTGTTCTATTGACTTTGAAACTATTTTTGTCAGACGGTCGTTGTAATATAAAAACAAACCATTTTTAAGTGTTGTAATGAGTATTTTATCGTTTTTTAGTGGTAAAATAGCTGTAACTGGGTCTGATTTAATAAAATGATCAGTGTTAGCTATCGGAGACCAAACATTGTTACTGAAAGTAAATATTCCATTTTGCAAATCGTGAGCGTAAAGTTTACCATTGCAGGTTGTCATATACGACCATTCGGCCTTGGCTTCAAACACATTAGTTGCCTGCGTGGTAATTTTGAATATTTTACTTTCAGTTCTGAAAAAAACAGCGCCATTGTAGGATACAATATCCCAAACGTCACCAAAAGTTCTAAAATTCTTGGGCAACTGGTTAACCAGGGAAGTGTAAGCCAATTGACCATTTGAACGAGGCGTGAAATAACCTAATTCGTCTTGCCCCCCCACATAAATCCTTTCGTCCGACCCTATTTCAACAGACCTTACAATTGTTTTATTGGGAAGGGGATAAAGTGTCCAGTATTTTCCATCGAAACTTAATAGCCCCTCATTGTTTGCGGTATAAATAATCCCATTTTTATCCTGCTTTATTTCCCAGTTTTGAGTTCCGGCACCGTAGTTTGATTTGTTATAATTATTTACATCGGGCAAACCAATGGTGTTTTGGCCCCACAAACCAACAGGTATTAATAATATAATAAATAATAATTTAATTTATATTGAATTTTCGATGTGAAAGTATGAAAAAATCATGGATGTATACAAGTTGTAGTAAAAAATGAACAAAAAGTTAATTTTTACGTTAATGATGTAGTAATGATGTAGTGTTTTTTTTTTCATTTGAGATATTGACAAATATTTTTGATCTAGTTTTTAATAATTATTAACCCGCTTGCTTAACTAAAAATTAATTCTTTATGAAGTTAAAAATTGCATTAATTAATGCTCTTCTTTTGATTTTTAGTGCTTTTCAAAGTGCGATTGCTCAAGACCTTCAAATTTCAGGTAGTGTAAAGAGTAAATCGTCTGGAGAGGCACTTATTGGTGCTACCATTAACTTAAAAGGCACCAACAAGGTTGTAACCACTGATCAACAGGGGAATTTTTCCATTAAAACCACCTCTAAGGGGGGAGTATTGGTTATCAGTTATTCAGGTATGAAAACTGCCTCTTATTCAGTGAATGCCAAATCAACCCCATTAACAATTTTATTGGAAGAAACCATTGCCAATGAAGTTGTGGTAGTTGGATATGGTACACAAAAAATTACCAAAGTTTCCGGTGCAGTTTCGACTGTCAAAGGGGCCGACATTCAAAAGTTAAACCCTGCCAGGCTTGAAGAAGCCCTACAGGGAGGTGCTTCAGGTGTTGGGGTAATTCAAAGTGGTTCTCCTGGATCCAAACCAACCGTATTGGTGAGAGGTATCCCATCTTTTGGAGGAAATGATCCTACAATAATTGTAGATGGTGTTCAACAAACACTGGATGACCTTAATGCAATTAATCCCATGGAAATTGAAAGCATCAATGTATTGAAAGATGCGGCTACCACTGCAATTTTTGGTGTTAAAGGAGGTAATGGGGTAATTGTAGTCACTACAAAGTCCGGGCGCAAAAATCAAAAAACAGAAGTAGCTTTTATGGGAACTTATGGTGTTCAACAGGTAATCAATACCATTCCAATGCTGAATGCTGCTGAGTACGGCGCTATTATTAATGAAGGAAGTGTAGCCAGTGGAGGCAATCTTATTTTCAACAACCTGTCTAACCTGGGTGTTGGTACCGATTGGCAAAAAGAGATTTTCAAAAATGCACCTATTCAGACTTATAATGTATCGGCTAAAGGGGGTTCCGAAAAGATGTCTTATTTCCTTTCAGGGGGATATTTTAACCAGGGTGGTATCGTTGGTGGATATGACAAATCGAGATTCAATCGTATGAACTTCACCTCGAATTTATCTTTTGATCTTAATTCCAAGCTGAAATTTATTGTAAACAGTTCTTACGTTAATTTTAATGGAAAGGGTGTTCCAGAAAACGCTTTCAACAGTATATTAGGTAGTGCAATAAATTTTGATCCTACGGTTTCCATTTATAATAATGTTCCAAATACAGTTGGTCAATATGGTTTCAGCACATTAATCAACAGAGAAGTTTTCAATCCGTTGACCAAACTGGATAATACCTACAATCAAAATATTGGTAATAAACTCTACGGAAAATTTGAATTGCAATACGACCCCATAAAGAATTTTAAAATCACTTCGCGTTTTGGATATACCAAATATGATGGCAATTCGAAAAGTTTTACCCCTTTGGTTTTTTATGGCTTAAACAATGTTGACAATTCATTAAATGCTGACGGATCTACCGTAACCGGTAAACACAATAGCGTTAGTCATGAAAAACAAACTTATGGAAACTTTGTCTACGAATTATTTGGAAATTATAATATAGCAATCAGCAACAAGCATAATCTGGAGACAACGGCCGGTATTTCACTGTCAAAAGGAACCGGAAATGTGGCAGGTGCCAGTCGTCAGGATGTTCCTTTCAATTCCTGGGAATTTGCAGACTTTACAGCAGCAACAGGAAGTTCTGCCAACAATAACGCCAATGGGCTTACCGGGTATTATTATCAGTATCTCAATAAGAGAGCTTCTGGGTTCGGAAGAATCAACTATGATTTTGAAAATAAATATTTAGCATCTGTAACAGCAAGAAGAGATGGGTCTTATGCTTTTGGTGTTGATAATAAATTTGCCAATTTTTATTCAGGATCATTGGGATGGGTAATTTCTAATGAAAAATTCTTTAAACCCAAATTTATCAATTACCTGAAGATCAGAGGAAGTGCAGGTTCTGTGGGTAATGACAATAATATCAATCCTAAAACCGTATTGGCAACGATTCAAACAGATTATTTGAACTCACTCTATGCCAATGGTAACAGCATCGGTTATACTTTTGGAAATATTTTCTATAATGGAGCAACTGTAGGCTCGGCCTCCAACACTTCATTAAGGTGGGAAAAACAAATCCAAAGCAATATTGGATTTGATCTTACTTTTCACAACAACAAGTTTAATCTGACTGCTGACTATTTTACCAAGAAAACGGATGGATTATTGTTTGTTCCTTCTGTATCTGCCTATTTAGGAACTATTCCGCCTCCATCTACTAATATCGGAACAACAAAAAGCAGTGGTTTTGATCTGAATCTTGGATTCAATGATAAAATCTCAAAGAATTTTTCAATCAATACTTCTTTAAATTTCAGCACTGTAAAAAATCAGGTAACTAAAACATCCGACAATGGCGCATGGATTTCCGGTGGAAGTTTCTTTAACGGACAAAGTCAAACTGTTACAATTTTTGCCCCCGGATTTGCACCTTCTTCATTTTACGGATATCAAACTGCCGGCTTGTTTCAAAATGCAGCTGAGATCATAAACAGTCCAACTCAATCAGGAGCTCAACCAGGTGATATCAAATTTGTAGATATCAATAAAGATGGAAAAATAGATGCGAATGATCGTACTGTTATTGGTAATCCATTTCCTGAATTTACACTGGGATGGAATTTGAGTCTGAGCTACAAGCATTTTGACTTCACTGCATTTACTTATGCATCTGTTGGCAATGATGTTTACAGAGCATTTGAAAGAAATGACAATTACACCAATAAATATCAGGATGTATTGGACAGATGGACTGGTGAAGGCAGCACTAATGATGCTCGCAACCCAAGATTTTCTTTTACTGATCCAAACAACAACAGCAGAGTGTCCGACAGATTTGTAGAAGATGGATCCTTTGTTAAAATAAAAAATATCCAGTTAGGTTATAACCTGCCTCAATCCTGTACAAAGAAAACGTTCAGAAGTGTAAGAATTTTTGCCCAGGTTAAAAATGCATACACATTTACAAAATACAGAGGATTTGATCCTGAAATTTCTGGATTTGGATTGTTGGATACGGGCATTGACCGTGGAGCTTATCCGCAGGCAAGAAATTATACATTTGGAGTAGACGTAAAATTTTAATCTAACAAAAAACTTTTCATACAATGAAAAAATACAATCATAAAATAGTAAGCTCCCTATTGATATTAAGTATCATAATCGGAGGTTCTTGCAAAAAGTGGGTAGAATACAATCCAAAAGATGATTTTGCAGTTACAGAGCAAGATTATTTGAGATCAGAAGCTGATTATCGTGCAATGGCTGTTGGTGTTTACACACCATTGCAATGGTTAAACCAAGCTGTGGTAGTTGGAGAAATTGTTTCTGATAATGCCGTTAGTGGCGGAGAAAGTGCATCAGACGTTTTGTCCTTACAACAAATTGATGACTTTACTCATTATCCCGTAAATTCAACCATGGCTGATTTATGGCAATCTGCCTATGAAGGAATCAATCGTGCCAATTATTTACATCAATACAAAAACAAAAATCTTGCCGGACAAACAGTTGATTTTGCAGGAAAAGATGCGCTGTATGGAGAGGTTTATTTTTTAAGGGCCTATTACTATTTCACTTTGGTGAAATTCTTTGGTGATGTTCCTTTGTTTGTCGACAGAAGATTAACGGTTACTGATAGCAGAACGCTTCAAAGATCATCCGCTCAACAAGTGTATGCTCAAATTGAGAGGGATTTATTGGCTGCTATTAATGTTTTGCCAAATTCTCAAAATAATCCGGGAAGGGCTACAAAGTATGCAGCTCAGGCATTGTTGGGTAAGGTATATTTATATCAGAAAAAGTATCCTGAAGCAGCCAGTATTTTCGAAAATGTGATTACTCCAAATGCTTTTAGTTTAGTAAGTGATTTTGAATCCATTTTCTTACAATCTGGGGAAAACGGACCGGAGTCTGTTTTTGAAATACAGTATTCAAATGGACAAGGTACTTACGACTGGGCTCATCCAACCAGAGGTCAGGGTAATTTTGCTGTACAAATGTGTGGTGTAAGAGGTATGAGCGGTTCCGCAAACATGCCCTTCAACTCAGGATGGAGTATTGATTTGCCTACCCAGGATTTGGCTGATGCATACGAAGCCGGTGATCAAAGGAAAGATGCAACAATTTTTGATGTGGAAGCTTATAAAAATAACAACCCTTCACTGGCGGTTTCGTATTTGGTTGCTCCTTATAAGAACACCGGATATTATAACAAAAAGTACCTGCCAAGAAAAGGAGAAACATCCGGTCAGGTTGAGTTAAATTATCTGAATAATTTCAGAACCATTCGCTATGCTGATGTTTTGTTGATGGCTGCTGAAGCAAATAATAAATCAGGAAATGACAGCAAGGCGCAGGAATACCTGAATCAAGTTCGCCGTCGGGCATTCAATGACAACCTTCACGACATAAGCTCAACAGGTACTGATTTATACAACGCAATTCTCAATGAGCGAAGACTTGAGCTTGCTATGGAAGGTGATCGCTTCTTTGATCTGGTAAGAACGGGTAGAGCTACTTCTGTATTGGGTCCTTTGGGATTCACTACAGGAAAAAATGAATTATTCCCAATTCCTCAGGGGGAAGTAGACGGATCCAACTTAACACAAAATCCTAATTATTAATAAACAGAAACATAGAAATATGAAAAACATTCAATTAATCACAGCTGCTGTAATGATTATGTCATTGTTTGCAAGTTGTAAGAAAGTCAGCAATGACGATGTGTCTTTTCTGAATACCGGATCAGAACCAACCGATTTACGTTTGGACGTAAGTGTCAATGGTGCGGGAGTTGCTACCATCACCCCCTGGGGATCAGGAGTTGCATCGTTTGATATTTATTTTGAATCTACAACCCAAACACCTGTTAATGTTCTACCTGGAGCAAATGTTGTACATACGTATTTAGAAGGTGAGTACACGGTTAAAATGGTTGCGAAAAATTTGACGGGCGGACAGTCATCCATCACTAAAAACATTTCAGTTGTTACATCAACGATGTTGGTTGATTTTGAAACCCCTGCAACTACTTATGGTGCAGGAACATTTGGAGGTTCAGCTTTCGCTCAGGTTGCTAATCCAAGCACTAATGGTATCAATGCCAGCGCCAATGCAGGTCAAATTACAAAAGGATCTCCCGGATCATTTTCTGAAACATGGGCAGGAATTACCATCAACACAACCAACAGATTTTCCTTTGCTTCTTTGGGAAGAATAAAAATGAAAGTATACTCTAACCATACAGATGGTGTTTGGTTATTAAAATTGGAAAATCCTTCATCAGGTTCCACTGTTGAAAGAAGTGCTACAACTACAGTAGCCAATGCCTGGGAAGAATTAACCTTTGACATGGATCCATCTGTTATCGGTAGGAGCTTTGGCGGGTTTAGTATTTTTAATGAGTTTGGCACCAGTGGCGACGGTTCTGCAAATTTTGTAGGATTGTTTGATGATATAAAAGTTTATCCTTAATAACCATTTTAAAATAAAATATTATGTCGACTAATTTTAAAAATCTGGCAATC
>CAZCOL010000001.1:87174-94328 GCA_964500545.1 uncultured Ferruginibacter sp.
ACCAACAATACTTTTGAACACACGTATTCTTTCACAGGGGTTGAGGAATTTACCATCAAGGCCATTGCTACTGGAAAAGCCGGTCTTTCAAGCATTGACAGTACATCGATCACTATTAAAAAGAATTATATTCCTTCAGCGGAATTCGTAACCATGCTAACCAACAATGCATCAAAGACATGGAGAGTAGATTCTGCTGCTTATGGACATTTTGGAGTAGGTCCTGCTTCATCTTTTTATTCAGATTGGTGGAGTGCAAATGCAAACGATAAAGCTGGTTTAGGAATTTATGATGATCAATATACTTTTACCAGTACAGGATCTTTTACGCATGTTACAAACAATTCTATTTTTGGAAAGGGTGAATTTCTAACTGATTTTGACCCTACATTGATAGCTTCAGGAGATTACACTTTAACCGGTGCTGCAGCGGGTGATTATACGGAATCATTCAATTATGATGGTTCTGCTACCGAGGAATTTATTGTATTTTCTTCAAAAGGACACATGGGATTATATCTTGGTACGCATAAATACCTTGTATTAAGCAGATCAGCAACCAATATGTGGCTCAGATATATGGGAAGAGATGGGAATTCATGGTATGTAAGAATCAAAGCTGAATAATTCTTTTTTATTTAATTCTATGTTCAAAACCCTTAGATTCTTAAAACAATTGGCATACAGAATTTTTTTTATTGCATCGATGTTACTTTTTTCCTGCAGTAAAAAAAGTACATCCGGAAATGTAATATTACAGCCTGCTAACCTTACAGTTACTGCTGACGTAAGTGCAAACGGTTCAGGTAGGGTTCAATTCACAGCGGTCGCATCCAACGCTACCAGTTATGAGTTTGCATTCGGAGATGGTGTGTATCAAATTGTTCCCTCGGGCGTTGTAACATATGACTACACTTCCAGCGGAAACTATTCTGTTTCAGTAACTGCGAAAAACATCGCCGGTCAAATTATCAAGTCCATTGATGTAAATGTTGTTAAAATACCACAATTGATTTGGTCAGACGAGTTCAATACAACCGGTACTGTTGATGGTGCAAAATGGGGATTTGATATTGGGACCGGCGTTGGTGGTTGGGGAAACAATGAATTGCAATATTACACAAACAGAAGTTCCAATGCATTTGTTGCTGATGGGTTGCTGCATATCAATGCCATCAAAGAGTCATTTGGTGGAAGTGGTTACACATCAGCGAAACTGCTGACAAAGGATAAATTTTCTTTCAAGTATGGAAAAGTTGAAGTAAGAGCCAAGCTTCCTGAAGGTATTGGAACGTGGCCTGCAATATGGATGTTGGGAAATAACATAGGATCAGTTGGGTGGCCTGCCTGCGGAGAAATAGACATCATGGAGCACAAAGGTAGCGACCCCAACAGAATTTTCAGTACAGTTCATTATCCAGGCCATTTTGGTGGTGGAGGTTTGGGTTCAACATTAATTATTAATGACGCTTCAACATCCTTTCACGTTTATTCAACTGAATGGTCTGCTTCCAGTATTAATTTTTTTGTTGACAGTCAGTTGATTTATTCATTTCCCAATCAGAGTACATTGCCCTTTAATCAGCATTTTTACATCATCATGAATGTGGCCATGGGTGGCACTTTTGGAGGCAGTGTTGATCCTGCATTTACCAATTCTTCAATGGAAGTGGATTATGTAAGAGTTTATAATTAGAGTGTTTAAAAATAAATGTGATAGTCTTCTCATAATTACAATAAAAAAAAGTGTATCGTATTTTCTTTTTTAAGTTAGTACCCCACTTTTTTAATTTCTTCATTTCTGGTTACCAAATTACCATATGCTTAGATTTATTAAAAATATTTATTGTTTCCTGATTCTGATTTCAGTTTGTTCATTTATAGGTGTATCAGGACAATCAGTAAAAAGCGCTGAAATTGAAAAAAAAATAGATGATCTGTTGAGTCGTATGACATTGGATGAAAAAATTGGCCAAATGAATCAGTATAATGGCTTTTGGCAAGCGACAGGTCCAGTGCCTCAAGATGGTGATGCAAAAAGTAAATATGACTTATTGAAAAAGGGAATGATCGGATCTGTACTGAATGTCAATGGGGCAATGAATGTAAGAAAATTGCAGGAGGTGGCGGTAAAGGAAACACGATTGGGTATTCCCTTGATTTTTGGTATGGATGTGATACATGGTCAAAAAACAATTTTTCCCATTCCATTGGCAGAAGCATGCAGCTGGGATTTGGAGGCTATTGAAAAATCAGCAAGAATTTCAGCAACCGAAGCATCTGCTCAGGGAATCAACTGGACATTTGCTCCCATGGTTGACATTACCCGCGATGCAAGATGGGGAAGAGTGATGGAAGGTGCCGGAGAAGATCCATTTCTTGGATCTAAGATCGGAGTCGCTCGTGTAAAAGGTTTTCAGGGTACCGATTTGAGTTCAAATAATACTATCGCTGCATGTGCAAAACATTTTGCCGGGTATGGTTTTGCTGAAGCAGGAAGAGAATATAATACAGTTGATATTGGTACATCCACACTATATAATATTGTACTACCCCCATTTAAGGCGTTGGTTGAAAACAATGTTCAAACTTTTATGAATTCCTTTAATGTCATCAATGGCATCCCTTCTACTGCAAATCCAATTTTACAAAATGAATTATTAAAGGATAAATGGAACTTTAATGGGTTTGTGGTTTCTGACTGGTCCTCCGGTGCAGAAATGGTCCAACATGGATTTGCAAAAGATCTCAAGGAAGCAGCGGCCTTGGCTGTAAATGCAGGATCGGATATGGATATGGAATCGTCATCCTACATAAAACATTTGATAGAACTCGTTAAAAACGGTGCAGTTAAAGAAATAACTATTGACAATTCAGTCAGAAGAATTTTGAGAGTCAAATATTTACTTGGATTGTTTGATGATCCTTTTAGATACTGTGATGAAAAGAGAGAAAAGGAAACTATCTACAATTCTGTTCATCAGTCAACAGCAATAGATGTAGCTAAAAAATCAATTGTTTTGTTAAAGAATGAAGGGGCGTTGCTTCCATTGTCATCAAACCGGCAAAAAATTGCAGTGATTGGAGCATTGGCAAATGACAACAATAGTCCACTTGGAAGCTGGAGAGTTTGTTCAGACAACAACACTGCGGTTACGGTTTTGGACGGAATTAAAAAGTATAATAAGGATATTAGTTATGCCAGAGGGGTAGAGGTTTATAATGGCTTGTATGATTTTATGAATGAAGTTAATATCAACAATTCAGATTCATCGGAATTTGATGAGGCTGTTGCATTAGCTGCTAATTCTTCAACAGTTATAATGGTTTTGGGAGAAGCAGGTTTTCAATCAGGAGAAGGAAGGAGCAGAACTGATTTAGGACTTCCAGGGTTACAGCAACAATTATTAGAGAGAGTTTATGCGGTCAATAAAAATATTATTCTGGTATTAATGAATGGGAGACCTCTGGCAATTCCCTGGGCTGCAGCTCATATTCCATCAATACTTGAATGTTGGCAATTGGGTACTCAAACCGGAAATGCCATTGCTGATATTTTGTTTGGTGCCTATAATCCCTCCGGAAAATTGGTTATGTCATTTCCAAGGTCAGTTGGCCAAGTCCCGATTTATTACAATCATTATTCAACGGGCCGACCAGATTCTACAAAGTTTGTATTTTGGTCACATTATTCAGATGAAAAAAATTCTCCCTTATATCCCTTTGGATACGGACTAAGTTATACAAAATACGATTATAGCAATTTGAAAATTGAACCATCCGGACCATTTAATGTTACTGTAAAAATAACGGTTACCAATACTGGAAAGCTGGCAGGGAATGAAGTTGTGCAATTATACATTCATGATAAAGTAGCCAGCGTTGTCAGACCTGTCAAGGAATTGAAAGGTTTTGAAAAAATATATTTAAATCCCGGACAATCCAAAGAAGTTCGATTTGAATTAAATAGAGAATCATTTGGTTTTTACAACAACAATGGAGAGTTTATAGTGGAGTCTGGTGAATTTGAAATTATGGTAGGACCCAATTCTGTCGAACTACTGAAGATAGATTATTTGGCTAATTGATTAATATCTTCTTGCTTGCAGAATCATATTAGTAGTTGTTTTCTGAATAATTTAATCAATCAATTTTATTTTAAATCGGAGTTTAAAGAAGAGGTAATTTAAAACAATAACAATTCTATATTTTCTGATAAATGTAATGGTGTTAAATAATTATATTCCTTGATCTTTAATTAAAGGTAAAATTTCCAGAGACTTTTTCAATTCATAAAAAGGAAGTGTTTTAATCAATTCATTTGCTTTTTCCTCATCAATGTCTTTTAGAATAAGTACTGCACCATTTTTTGTGGGTCTTAAAAATAATTGTTCCAAAATGCCCTCCTTTTTCCAATTTGCAACAACCTCACGTTCGCGTTGCAAGATTTCAGAAAAATTAGCCGGAAGATTGTCTGTATCTATTGTTAGTATGACAAGTATTCTATTCATTGTTTTATTCAGTTAATGGTAAATAAATATTGTTTAGTAAGGGAATTAATTTTGTTTTCAATAAATGAATTCGCTGGTTTTTTACTTGCGAGAGGCAATTAATCACAAAACCAATCATTATTGATACCAGCTACAAGTTAAACAAATAATTTCTGATTAAGAATAATTAGTAATTTTTTAAAATTGGAGTTTCATTTTTTTAGCGGATTATTTACTCAGAAATACAACTTGGGTAAATTAAACTAGTATACTGATAACTATATTGGTTAATTTTGCAGATGTTCTTTTAATAATTAAATCGAATCCTTTATCAAATCTTTTTAAAGAACACAATAAACTATAAATGAAAAATGCCTTTTTAATAATTATTTTTTTGTGTTTTGCGGTTAATGTTCATTCGCAAACAATATCTGGAAAAGTATTTGGTAAAAAGGGGTCTTACAACGAAATTTTGCATGGCGCAACACTAGTTTGGGTTGGTACTACAAATGCTGTCTCCACAGATGAAAGCGGAGTTTTTAAAATAAATTCCGATGGCATTACTGACAAAAGATTGATCGCAACGTACTTCGGTTATAGAGAAGATACAATTGAAATCAATGAACAAAAATACATCAGTATTTACTTAGAGCCTTTTCAAAAAGACTTGACTGCTGTAACAGTTATTGGTAGCTACTCTTCATCTTTTATTTCCCGGTCCAATCCAATTAAGACAGAAGTGATCACTCAAAAAGAACTTACAAAATCAGCTTGTTGTGATTTGGCCGGTTGTTTTGAAACTCAGGCTACTGTTCAACCTCAAACTACCAACATCATCACCAACTCGAAAGAACTAAGAATATTGGGTTTGTCGGGTGTTTACAATCAAATACTTTTTGATGGGATGCCGATGATCCAAGGATTAACGGCTACTTACGGCATCAGCAGTTACCCGGGAACACTGGTTGATAATATTTATGTATCTAAAGGGGCCAATTCTGTTTTGCAAGGCTTTGAAAGCATAAGTGGTCAAATCAACATTGAGCCAAAAATGCCCGAAAAAACAGACAAATTACTATTGAATGTTTACCTCAATAATTTTTTGGAAAAACACTTAAATGTCAACTATGCAACCAAAGTGGGAAAAAGTAATAAATGGAACACATTGATAGCACTTCATTCAGTTCAGCCTGCAAGTAAGTTTGACAGAGATCAAGATAACTTTCTTGACCTTCCATTATTACAAAGGTACATGTTATACAACCGCTGGAAGTATGGAAATGAAAAGGAGGCTGGTTGGTATTCGCACATAGGTCTCCGTTACTTAAATGAAATAAGATTGGGTGGTCAATCCTCATTTGACCCTAATACAGAAAAAGGAAGTACGAATGTTTATGGTCAGGTCGTAAACTATAATCAGCCAGAACTTTATACTAAAACCGGTTATCGCTTCAATGACAATAGTGCCATTGAATTGATGGGTTCAGTTTTTTATCAAGATCAAGATTCGTATTTTGGAACAGTCAAATACAAAGCTGAACAAAAGAGCATTTATTTAAACATGCAACATGAATATTTGTGGGAGGATCAGCATTTGTTGAAGTATGGCTTCAGTTTAAGAAATCAATACATCAATGAAAAAATCAGTTTTACTGATACATCATTGCAAAGAACTTATGCAGGTTTATACAACACTGAAATGGTTGTTCCTGGTTTTTTTGCAGAAAATACATTTCATTGGAATAATGATAAAGTAGTTTGGATTTTTGGTGCAAGACTTGATCATCATCAGGATTTTGGTTATTACTTCACACCTAGAACTCTTTTGAAATACTCATTTAACAAGTATAATACCATTCGTGCAACATTGGGAACCGGCTGGAGACAGGTTAACCTATTCAGCGAGAATATTAATCTTTTAGTAAGTTCCAGAGATGTAGTATTTCAAGAACAAATTCAGCCAGAAAAAGCAATGAATTGGGGGATTAATTATACTTACAGAGTTAATAAAAATAATTTTGAGGGAACATTTTCGGGAGACTTTTATCAAACGAATTTCATTAATCAATTCTTTCCTGATTATGATACCGATCCGACAAAAGCATTCATCAGAAACTTTTCCGGCAAGTCGATTTCGAACGCTTTTCAGATAGAGGCTAATTTAAAATTCTACAATGTATTGGAGTTTAGAACTGCCTATAACTATTTGGATGTGTACAGAATAGAAAATAATTTTAAAAATATTTTGCCATTCAATCCTAAAAACCGATTAATGGCAGCTTTTTCATACAGGCCTAAAAACAATAAGTGGTATTTTGATGTCAATGCTCACTGGTATGACCAACAAAGATTGCCTAATACAAGTTCAAATCCCGTTGAATATAGAAATCCTGAATATTCAAAGCCCTATGAATTGGTAAATGCACAGATAACATATAAGGTTAAGCAATTTGAAATTTATTCAGGCATTGAAAATGTATTTGACTTCAGACAAAAAAAGCCCATTATCAGTTGGGAAAATCCATTTGGTAAATATTTTGATACTTCCTCTGTTTGGGGGCCTACAAGAGGTAAAGAGATGTATGTAGGATTTAGATTAAAAATAGCAAAGTAGAAGGGATAAAATAAAATCTACCATCTCATAAAATAACACTTAAACTTTGA
>CAZCOL010000002.1:0-39231 GCA_964500545.1 uncultured Ferruginibacter sp.
GCAACGGCTTCATCAAAGAATGGAAGTATGACGCATGGTACAAAAAATCAGGATTGGTGGCCCAATCAGTTGAGGTTGAATGTACTTCGTCAACATTCCAGTTTATCTAATCCTATGGATGAGTCTTTTAACTATGCTGAAGCATTCAAGTCTTTGAATTTGAAAGCTGTTAAAGAAGATATCGTGAAAGTGATGACCACTTCTCAAGACTGGTGGCCTGCTGATTACGGTCATTATGGTCCATTCTTTATCAGAATGGCCTGGCACAGCGCAGGTACCTATCGTGTGACCGATGGTCGCGGAGGCGGAGGAGCCGGGATGCTTCGATTTGCACCATTGAACAGCTGGCCCGATAATACCAATTTGGATAAAGCAAGATTGTTGTTGTGGCCCATTAAAAAGAAATACGGAAAAAAATTATCATGGGCTGATTTGATGATACTAGCAGGTAATTGTGCTTTAGAGTCAATGGGTTTCAATACGTTTGGATTTGCCGGAGGCCGCGAAGATATGTGGGAACCTCAGGAAGATGTTTACTGGGGTTCTGAAAGAGAATGGTTGGGAGATAAAAGATATTCAGGAGATCGTGATTTGGAAAATCCATTGGCCGCTGTTCAAATGGGATTGATTTATGTAAATCCGGAAGGTCCAAATGGTAATCCTGATCCAATAGCTGCTGCTCGTGACATCCGTGAAACATTCGCAAGAATGGCCATGAATGACGAAGAAACAGTGGCATTGATTGCCGGAGGACATACTTTTGGTAAAACGCATGGTGCGGCTGATCCCGGTAAATATGTTGGTAAAGAACCTGCAGGTGCCAGCATTGAAGAACAAGGATTAGGTTGGAAAAATACTTTTGGTAGCGGTAATGCTGAAAATACCATCACCAGTGGATTAGAAGGTGCTTGGACTACAACCCCAACAAAATGGAGCAACAACTATTTTGAAAACTTATTTGGATACGAATGGGAATTGACTAAAAGTCCTGCAGGAGCCCATCAATGGAAACCTAAGGCAGGCGCGGGCGCAGGTACTGTTCCTGATGCACATGACAAATCAAAAACTCATGCCCCCATAATGCTTACTACAGATTTAGCGTTAAGATTTGACCCGGCGTATGGTCCAATTTCAAAAAGATTTTATGAAAATCCTGATCAGTTTGCTGATGCATTTGCGAGAGCTTGGTTTAAGTTGACTCATCGTGATATGGGCCCCAAATCACGCTACATTGGCTCAGAAGTGCCAGCAGAAGATTTAATCTGGCAAGATCCTATTCCTGCTGTTAATCATAAATTAGTTGATGATAAAGATATACATGCTTTAAAAGAAAAAATACATGCATCAGGCCTTTCTGTTTCTGAATTAGTTTCTACAGCATGGGCTTCTGCATCAACTTTCAGAGGTTCGGATAAAAGAGGCGGCGCTAACGGAGCTCGTATTCGCTTTGCTCCTCAAAAATATTGGGCTGTAAATAATCCTACTCAGTTATCTAAAGTGTTGGATAAATTGGAGGAAGTTCAAAAAACATTCAATGCGGCACAATCAGATGGCAAGATGATTTCAATGGCAGATATGATTGTTTTAGCAGGATGTGCTGCCATCGAGAAAGCTGCAAAAAATGCAGGTGTAGAAGTAACTGTACCTTTTACGCCCGGCAGAACCGATGCATTGGAATCTCAAACGGACGTTGAATCTTTCTCTGTTTTAGAGCCTATCGCAGATGCGTTTAGAAATTACATCAAACCGCGCACCAATATTGTTGCTGAAGAATTGTTGATCGATAAGGCACAATTATTGACATTGACTGCTCCTGAAATGACAGTGCTTTTAGGTGGTATGCGTGTGTTGAACACCAATGTTGATCATGCTAACCATGGTGTGTTTACTCACCGTCCTGAAACATTGACCAATGATTTCTTCGTTAACCTGATTGATTTTACCACCACGTGGAAAGAGTCTTCCACTACAAAGGGAATATTTGAAGGTAGTGATAGGATGACCGGAAAAGTTAAATGGACTGGCACCAGGGTAGATTTGATCTTTGGCTCTAACTCAGAGTTGCGTGCGCTTGCTGAAGTATATGCTTGTGAAGATGCGCAGCATAAATTCGTTAAAGATTTTATCGCGGCTTGGAATAAAGTGATGAACCTTGACCGTTTCGATTTGCAATAAGTATAAGTATTGACTTAGTAAATGGCGTTCTATTGTAGGACGCCATTTTTTATTGATGAAATTGGAGCTTGTGTAATTTTTTTCTAAAGCTGAAGCAAACCTGCTTTATATAATTGATTGACTGGCTTATTGTCCCAGAACAATTCAAAATCATCCAACCCTGATTTTTCGTAATGGGCTTTAATTTCTTCTAAGGTTTGTATAGAATCATTGTTGATTGAAATGGTAGAAATGACATCATACAGCCACTTGCCTTGGGCTTTATCCACTTTAATGACGATGGTTTCTTTTTTGTTTTCAAAAGTCAATTGTGCCAACTCCCAATGATTCCCTTTTTTTGATTTTGTAAAAAATTCAATAGAAGGAGCATTGCCTATAAATAATATTTTAGTTGTAGGCTTTGTGATGATGATTTCTTCATTGTTGAGGATGTTCTCAATATATTCCGGATGAATACTGGTTTTGGGAACTTTGAAATCAAACCATTTGTGTAAAGGTTCTTCTAATCCCGCCTCATGCATATAATTGAATAAAGACTTTTTGAGTCCATCTGAAAACATGTAATGCTCGGTTCCGCTAGCATCAATATGTTCTACGTCATTGTCTGCAAAGCTGATATCAATGTCTTTTGCTTTTTGAACGCCAAATTTTTCGGGATCCAGTCCAACAGGGCTATGTGCGGTCATCGTAAACTGATGCCAGTAGGCAGACTTTAGTACGCCTGCTTTAAACAATTGTCTGACCATCTCCAAACTGTCAATGGTTTCTTGCGCCGTCTGAGTTGGAAATCCATACATGAGATAAGCATGCACCATGATGCCGGCTTCTGTGAAATTTTTGTTCACCCTTGCAACCTGCTCAACAGTTATGCCTTTGTTGATAAGTTTCAATAACCGATCGCTTGCCACTTCGAGTCCTCCTGAAACTCCGATGCATCCACTCTCTTTAAGCAACAGACACAGATCCCTTGAAAATGCTTTTTCAAAACGAATGTTTGTCCACCAGCTTACAATCATTTTTCTCTTGATGATTTCAATGGCTACAGCTCTCATCAGAGAAGGGGGAGCGGCTTCATCAACGAAGTGAAATCCTGATTCGCCTGTTTGGCTGATTAACGCTTCCATTCTGTCGCATATCAGACTTGCAGTAATTGGCTCATATCGTTTGATATAATCCAGGCTAACATCGCAGAATGTGCATTTTCCCCAATAGCAACCATGAGCCATCGTTAGTTTGTTCCATCTTCCATTGCTCCACAAACTATGCATTGGATTGACAATCTCAATGGCCTGTATATATTTGTCCAGTATCAAACCTGTATAGTCCGGAGTGCCCGTGTTTGCCTGAATATAATCCTTCAAAAATGGATTGTTTATAAATATGACTTTTCCATTTTCCAAAAGATAGGTTCTTTTTAAATCTTCTCTACTCTTTTTACCTTCTATAAAACCTAACAGATTTTCAATAGGTACTTCTCCATCATCCAATGTAATGAAATCAAAAAACTCAAACACCCTGGGGTCTTTGAGGCTTCGAAGTTCGGTGTTAGCAAATCCTCCGCCCATCAATATTTTAATAGATGGATATTTTATTTTGATGAATTGTGCGCAACGGAAAGCAGAAAACAAATTACCCGGAAAAGGAACAGTGATTGCAACAATGGAAGGATTGATTGTAATTAATTTTTCGTTTAAAATTTCAATCAGGAATTGATCAGTAAAACTCAGAGGTGCGCCAAGAGCTTTATAAATCTCATCAAAACTATTTGCACTTCTCCCTAATTTTTCCGCATATCGGCTGAATCCAAATTTCTCATCAACACATTCAATGATCAGATCGCTGAGGTCTTCCAGATACAAAGTGGCAATGTGCTTTGCTTTTTCTGTTGCTCCCATGTTTCCAAAAGCCCAATGCAAATCATCTATTTGAAAAAATCTGTTTGCTTCGGGTAAAAAATGGCGGCTTGCTATTCGATAGGCCAAAGTGGGTTGATGGCCTTGTAAAAAAGATATTACCGAATCTATAGTTTCAATATATCTTTTTTTTAAAGAGATAATTCTTTTTGAGTTTTCAGAAATGTTTTTCCATGTTTCATCATTGGGATCAGGGCATGCTGAAAATATCTTATCTAAGCCCGATTTGCTGAAAATGGCTAATGTTACTTCAATTCCAAGATCACTTTGAAAGGAATCGATATTCTTTGTATTTAAAAATCCTTTTAAATAGGCCGTAGCGGGGTAGGGCGTATTCAATTGTGTAAAAGGAGGTGTTATTAAATATACTTTACTCAAAAAAATATTTTATTTACTAAAATGGTAAATGCTTGATTGTTCTTCTACGAAAATATTCCATAAATTCAAGTTTACAATTTATTTAGCCTTAAAATATTTTGTTTGTATTGAATGAACCATTAAAATAAATCCTCAGTACTATGAGATTGTTTTTTTCTGCAGTAATGATATCTATGGTTACATTAAAAGCATGTTCCCAACCAACAGTTAAAAAATCCTTGCATCAAAATTCCACAATAAAGGAAGTTGATAATAAAAAACCGAATTATTATCTTGACACCATTACACTTGGAGGAGGTTGTTATTGGTGCGTGGAAGCAGTTTATGAAATGTTGGAGGGAGTTGAATCTGTTGAGTCTGGATTTTCAGGAGGAATTTTGAAAAATCCTTCATATTATGAAGTGTGCTCAGGAAAAACAGGGCATGCCGAAGTTATTCAGCTTGTATATGATACAGGTAAAATTGATTTGACAGACATCCTTAAAATATTTTTTACGGTTCATGATCCCACAACTTATAACAGGCAAGGAGCAGACGTTGGTTCGCAATACAGATCGGTTATTTTTTTTAGAAATGAAGAGCAGTACAGTATTGCCAATAATATGATTCAGCGCCTGAATGAAGAAGACATATTTCAAAAACCGATTGTTACTGAATTGACGAAATTTTCTGTGTTTTATAAAGCCGAGGAAGATCATCAGGATTATTATATGCTCAACAAAGAGAAACCATATTGCAGAATGGTTATTCAGCCAAAAGTAGATAAAATTGAAAAGCTGTTTAAAGGAAAATTAAAAAGCAACCATTAATCTTTAGCCAGGATACCGCTGTTCATCAAATCCTTACAAATCAGTTTGCCATATTCGTGAGCAAGTTGATCAGTAGAGGATGGGTTGAAGGTTTTGGTTTGAACTGAGTACAACAATTCTTTATTTGTCAGGTCATATAGATTGCTTTCCCAAAAGTATTTGGTGTTTTCAGAGTAATAACCGGGCTCATAAACCCTGTCATATATGGTGGTATAATACCCCCAAAATCTTCTATGATAAATGTAATAAGGTGAATAATATACTCTTCCGGGTATATAATGTTTTTCTTTTTCCTTGTTCAATAAAACAATTGTTAGGATTGCGTCTACTCCACCATCCCTGAATTTGTTTATCACAGATTCCTCTTTTTCGTTTAAAAAAGAATTGGGTCCATATATTTTAAAGCTTGAAACAGCCTCAAATCCCCTGTTTATAAGGTCTGAAGCAAGATGCATCTCCATGTTTTCTCTAAGAGAGTGATCATTTGGATGTACAAATGAAACAACCATGATTTTCTTCATTTTACCTTCTCTAGAAAAACTTGATTTCCATGAATGAGTTATGGTGGAGGTGGAACAGCAATTCAGAAATAAAATAAATGATACTGATAAAATGATTTTATTGATCATGGTTGTTTTCAAAATATAATAAATGGCAGCTTATTTTTTGGATTTTTCAGCCAAATCAATTTCAAAACTTAATTTTACAGATACTCTGTATTCGGTTATTTTATTATTATGCACAACGGCACTCTGATCTTCAATCCAAATAGAACGTATGTTGTGTAATGTCTCTGAAGCATGATTCACTGCATTCTGTGCTGCGTCTTCCCAACTCTTGGTGGAATTTGCCATTACTTCCAGTACTTTTATGATACTCATTTTAAAATTTATTTTTTATTGTTTATAATCTTTTTTCTTAATGATGCGTCTTGCCCATTCCCTTAATTCTACTATCTTTTCGAACAACTTTCTTTTGAGAAAATTATTAAGAGTCATTTTTAAATCCGTTAAAAACTGAAAAGGCAATACATTACTCTTCATTTTTTCATTAAAGATTCCGGATAAAACCTGGTCTTTAATATTTTGTATGCTCAAACTTTTCTTCAATTGATCCCATTCATAGATTAAAACGCTTTCCGTTTCTTTTTTTTTGTAATAGAATTTTTCTTTTTCCTCTTTCAGCTGATTGATATATTTGGTGGATTGCATTTAATCTTTTTTAAAAAAGTTTGATAAAATGGCATTCATAACGGGTAATTTGATCAGCTTTTCTCTTTTAAACCAAATCAGCAATCCAATTATTGAATATAAAACCGACACAATAAAGAAACCCAAAAAAGAAGAACCTGTATAAAATGACAAACCCAAACCAATTGAAATTCCCAGAAACAATAAAGCACTAAAAAACACCAATGCTATTATCATTATGGTAAAAAAACTGCTTAAAAGTGCAGAAGACTTTTCAGCTATTTCGAGTCTGAGCAGAGAAATAACTATATCAATGTATTCTTTTGAATTTTTAAGCAGTTTATGGATGATTTCCGATGTTTTGATCATTTGCTGAATTTGGAGAATTAAATATAATCTTCTGAAGATTCATTGATAGAATCCAACCTTTCTTTAATTCCTTCACGCAGAGAATAAAGGCCATCTTTTCCTCTTTGTATGGTGTTTTTTACGTTTTCAGACAATTTACTTCCCGCATCCCTGATTTTTTTTCTGGTTTCTTCGCCTTTGCTGGGCGCAAATAAAATCCCCAATATAATACCTGTTGCCAATCCTGCACCAACCCCAATCATAATTCTTGTTGTATTTTCCATGTCTTTAAATTTTTAAAATGAAATAATATAATTGAACAACAAAATACATTTTACAGAATCAAATAATTATGACTTAATACAATGAGAAATCTGACCTTAATACATTTTGCATTTTAAAAAAAATGAAAGCCGGATAGAAATCCGGCTCGTATCTATTATCCAATATCCTATGAAAAACCTGAATCAAAAGTAGCTTCTCGTCCAATCAATTTAAATGACTATTATCATTTTGTAAGGTGATAATAATATTTAAACGATTTCTAGTTTTTTTCAAGTTTTTTAAAATATCCTTTGAATAAAAAACTGTGTTTCAATGCCTCCATATTCAATTTGAATGATTTTGTTCCTGTTTCAATGTTGTCAATAGATTGATAGAACTTCTCTGCAGTAATGCTGTCTGTAAGTATTTTGTTGATTGTTCCTTTTCCATGCATTAATTCATGATGGATGTTTTCTATTGTTTCATGGCTTTCTTTTGTAATTTTCAATACAGTATTCGTGATATTTTTTAAATCTGCTGAGGTATTTGTCAGTGATATGTTTAAAGCCGAATCGTACAGCAATGCTCCTATTGTTCCATTGCCGGATTTTATATTTTCAATGATTGAATTTGTGTTTCCCAGTATTGTCTGTAATTGTTGGCTTGCAAAGTTAATATTGTTTAAACCTGTATGTATTTTTGTGCTTATTGTTCTGTCATTTAATAGTTTCCATAATGCAGTGCTGTTGTTTATGTTGTGGACTGTTTTCTTTAATTCTTTTGAAATTTGGTGAATATCATTGTTTGTTTTTGATAATGTCCTGAGCATGTCATCGGTATCTACGGGTCGTCTTGAATTTAGTATTTCATTTTCCCTAACATAATCTGCATTTATTTTAGTGGATGCAATATTGATCACTTTATTTCCTACCAACCCATCCGTACCGATAGAAACTATTGCATTTTTTCTGATGATACTTTTCATCTTGTCTTCAATGATCATTTCTACTTCCATTACAGTATCATTCAGTACTTTTATTTTGCCTACAGTTCCAATATCAATACCCGCGTATCTGACATTGTTGCCCGTTTTCAGGCCTTGTACATTTTCAAATCTTGATTTTATGGTGAAATTTGCTCCAAAAAAATTCCTGTTTTTTCCAATCATATAAAGCAGCAGAATGAGAAATCCCAAACCTGCCAGTACAAAAACTCCTAACTTGATTTCATTAAATGTTTCCCTTGCCATACTAATCATTTATTTACTCAAAAAACTGTTTCACTTTTGGATCATTGTTTGTATTCAATTCCTGATAGGTTCCTATTGCATAGCATCTGCCCTCCAGCAAAACGATGATTAAATCGCCGGCAGATCTTACGCAATTCATGTCATGTGAGATTATCAAAGAGGCGGTGTTGTACTTAATCTTGATGTCAATCATAAGTTTGATAATCTCTTTTCCGGTAATTGGATCCAATCCCGTTGTGGGTTCATCATAAAGGATGATTTCAGGCTTTAATATCAGTGTTCTGGCAATTGCAATTCGCTTTCGCATTCCTCCTGATAATTCTATGGGCATCATATCAACAGTATGAGAAAGTCCCACATCTGCCAAAGCCTGCATAACCATTTCATTAATTTTTTGCTGTGGTAATTTTATCCAGTGTCTTCTCAGCGGAAATTCGAGGTTTTCCCTAACTGTCATGGAATCATATAAGGCATTGCTTTGAAACAGGAAGCCGACTTTTGCCCGGATTTTATCTAATTCTGCGGCATTTAAATTTCGGATTTCTTTCTCAAATATTTTTATGGAACCCTCTTCAAAATTCAAAAGTCCGATGATGCATTTTATCAAAACAGATTTTCCGGAACCTGATTTTCCCAATACAACTATGTTTTGACCTTTTAACAAATTCAGATTGAAGTCATTTAAAACATGATTTCCCCCAAACGATTTATAAAGATGTTTTATTTCCAGAACCGCCATTTAATTATTGTTACTGAATGTTTCATATTATTTATCTGCAGTCATAGGGTATGATGTCTAATTAAATCCAAGCAAATCAGTTATTTGAACAGCCAGTAAGTCTAGTATGAATATCATTATGGAGGATACAACAACAGCTGAATTTGCACTTTTGCCGACACCTTCCGTACCCTTACTGCTGAAGTAGCCTTTGTAACACCCTATGATTCCTACCGCAAAACCGAAAAAATATGTTTTAATGAACGCAGGTAAAACGTCTCTGAATTCAAGTGAGTCAAACACCTGTGTCCAAAAAAAATTAAAACTGGTATCTCCTTTGATGTTTACTCCAAGATATGATCCATATAGTGAAATTGCATCGCCGGATATAACAAGTATTGGAAGCATCAGAGTAGAGGCCATTACCCTGGAAACAACCAGATACTTGAATGGGTTTGTTCCGCTTACTTCCATGGCGTCAATTTGTTCTGTAACCCTCATTGAACCAAGTTCAGCACCAATACTTGAACCTATTTTACCCGCAAAAATTAAAGCTGTAATCACAGGACCTATTTCACGGATGATTGCAATTCCAACGATTGCGGGCAACTGAGACTCTACGCCATAATCAATCATAAAAGGCCTTAATTGCATGGTAAGAACAAGGCCCATGATAAATCCTGTAAGCCCTACCAACGGCAATGATTTATATCCAATAATGTAACATTGTTTTATCAGCTCCCTGATTTCATAGGGCGGAATAAAAAATCTGCCCAGAAACTTACCACTGAATTTGCTGATATTTCCTACCTCAGTAAAAAACGATTTCAGTAATATTTTATGGCTCATATTTTCAATTTAAACAACCGTCTTATCAGAAGAACTTAATTTCATTGTCACAGCTATTGCTTTCATCAAAGCATTGAAGGTTGTGAATATTTGCAGCTGCAATGTTTTCAAGTGCTTCTTCTGTTGCAAACGCCTGATGAGGTGTAATCAGTACATTTTTGAAAGACAACAAATGAGAAAGAGTTTCGTCTTTATTTTTTTTATGGGAAAGATCTTTAAAAAAAATATTTTTTTCATTCTCGTAAACATCAGCAGCATAGAATCCTATCTTGCCTTTTTTAAGATACTCGAGAATATCTCCGGTATTTACAATCGCTCCTCTGGAAGTGTTGACAATCATTACCTTGTCCTTCATTAATTGAATATTTTTACTGTTGATCAGGTATTTGGTTTCTTTGTTTAAGGGGATGTGAATGCTGATGATATCTGCTTCTTTAAATAATGTTTCAAGTTCGGTATACTTCAAGTTGAACTCTTTTTCCAAAGCAATATTTTGAATAATGTCATATGCGATAAGTTTACATCCAAATCCGTTAAGAATTTTAATGACCGCACTACCTATATTACCCGTTCCGATGATCCCCACAGTTTTATTGATTAAATTAAATCCAATAAGATTATCTATCTTGAAATTATATCGATGAACCTGTTTGTCTGCAATTAATATTTTTCTGTTGAGTGCCTGAATTAGTGATATTGTATGTTCGGCAATCGCATTGGGAGAGTATTTGGGAACATTGGCAACTTTCATACCCAAACTTTTTGCTGACATCAAATCAATATTATCATAACCCGCCGCCCTTATTGATATGTATTTGATTCCATAAAACGATAGTTTTTTTAGAACTTTTTCACTTGCATTGTCCGAGGTGAATATTGATATAGCGACACAGCCCTTTGCCAGTTCAGCCGTTTTTTCAGAAAGTTCTTTTTCTGAAAATTCGATAGATATGGAATTCTTATTTGCTCTATCAATATATTTTCTTTCAAATTGATGAGTGCTGTAAAAATATACCCTCATAATTCCTTTTAAATGAATGATTTCTGTAAACCACAGCAAAAGTTTATTTTAAATTAAAAAGTAAATGTGATGTCTGTCAACTATTGATTGATTAAAGTCATTCCAAGATTTATAATGGAGAGATATGTTTGTTGGAATTAGATGTTTTCCTGTTCTTTTAGTAGTTGTATAATTTCTATTGAGATTTTGATTTGATCATATTTGATTAGAGTAAAAGACCGGATTCATTTCAAGTTATTTCGTTTTATTGGTAAACAATTTTAAAAAAATAAAAATGAAAAAAATATTGTTGCCTTTTGATGGCATTCATTTTTCTGAATCTGCATTTGATTTCGCAAAAAAATTAAATGAAAAAAATCCTGTATTGTTGACCGGAGTCTTTCTTCCACAGATAAGCTATGCAAATGTGTGGAGTTATGCAGATGGAATGGGCGGTCCATTGTTTGTTCCTGCATTGGAAGAATCCGACAAGGAAGTTATTGCAAAAAATATTGAAAAATTTGAAGAATTGTGTAAGAGAAATCAAATTGAATTTAGGACAAGGAAGGATTTTACTGATCTGGCATTGCCGGAACTTAAAAAAGAAAGCAGATATGCAGACCTAATGATTATAAGCGGAGAGTCCTTTTACAAGGGTATGGGATCAGGCGATCCCAATATATATTTGAGAGATGCATTGCACGATATTGAATGTCCGGCAATAGTAGTTCCCGACAAATATGTTTTCCCGGAAAATGTAGTTCTTTCATTTGACGGTTCGGAATCGGCTGTATATGCAATCAAACAATTCGTTTACTTGTTACCAGAATTTACCAACTGCAATACATTGTTGGTTTATGTATCTTCTGAGGATGAAAAAGAAATTCCAAATGAGCCTTATATTGAAGAGTATGCATCCAGGCACTTTACTGACCTGACAATTACCAAACTTGATCTAGACCCAAAAAAATATTTCTCAACCTGGATAGCAGATAAAAAATCATCTATTTTAATAAGCGGTTCATTTAGTAGGTCTGCTGTTTCTTCTTTATTTAAAAAGAGTTTTGCATTGAACATAATTAAAGAACACAGGATTCCCGTTTTTGTAGCACACAAATAATGATAGTATGAATAAAGTTATTGCTGCATTTGATGGGCTTCGTTATTCTGAAAGCACGGTTGAATATGCAATTGATGTAGCCACTCTTTCTGAATCGCATCTTACTGGTATTTTTTTGGATGACAGGACTTACACCAGTTATAAAATATACGAGTTGGTTCTGGATCATGGGGTTTCCGAGCAAAAGCTTAAAATGTTGAAGGAAAAAGACAATCAAACAAGAGCTTTGTCTGCTGAAAAATTTGAAGTTCGATGCCGAAAAGCTGGCCTCACTTTTAATATCCATCATGATAAGAATATTGCATTGCAGGATTTGCTGCATGAGACAGTTTATTCCGACTTGCTGGTCATTAATCACTCAGAATCATTTACTCATTATGAGGAGGAATATCCAACAAGGTTTATCAGGGATTTACTAAGCAATTCACAATCACCTGTTTATTTGGTCCCAAAAATTTATAAAAAAATCGAAAAATTAGTCTTTTTATTTGATGGTACAAATACTTCTGTCTATGCAATAAAAATGTTCAATTATCTGTTTCCTCAGTTTAATAAAAATCTTGTTGAACTGATTTGTATCAAAAATATGGACAGTACGCTACATATTCCGGACTATCAATTGTTAAAAGAATTTTTAAAGCGTCATTATGTTAATATTAAATTCACCGTTTTAAAAGGAATACCTGAATTGGAAATTGTAAATCATTTAAAATTCGAAGAGAATAATATACTGGTGGTATTGGGTGCATACAGGAGAACAATGCTTTCGCGGTGGTTTAAATCAAGTATGGCAGACGCCCTTATCAAAGAATTGAAACTTCCTTTATTCATTGCTCATAACAAGTAATCAATTTTATTGATGTGGACTCTTTGACACATATTGCTTTGGGAGCTTGTATAGGCGAGGCTTTTTTTGAAAGAGGTTTTGGAAAAAAAGCTATGTGGTGGGGGGCTTTGGCTCAGAGTATTCCGGATATTGATTTTGTTGCTTCATTTTGGTTATCCGCATCAGAAGCAATGCTGGCACACAGGGGATTTACTCATTCTTTATTGTTTTTAACAATAATTGTTCCTTTGATGACAATGGCGGCTTACATTTTACATAAGCCGATAAAAATAACCTTTTATAAATGGTTGTTATTTTTTACAATTGAAGTAGCAGCTCATTTATTTTTAGATGGATTCAACAATTATGGCATAGGATGGTTTGAGCCGTTTTCACACTCACGATTTTCATTCAATGTTATTTATGTTGCTGATCCTTTCTTTTCAATACCTATAGTTATTTCTTTTTTAATGCTGGCTTTGTTAAATAGATATAGCCAAAAAAGGACAAAATGGTGGAGGGCTGGTATAGTAATACCCTTTGTTTATCTTTCTTATTGTACTTTCAATAAATTAATTGTAACCCAAAAAGTCAAGAGGGAGCTTTCTGTCGGTAAAATTCATCATACACAATATCTTGTAACTCCGGCTCCTTTGCAAAATTGGCTTTGGTACATCGTTGTGGGTGATTCCGCAGGTTTTAACATTGCTTACTGTTCTGTTTTTGATAAAAAAAAACCAATTGAGTTTTATTATCATCATAAAAATGATTACTTGTTGAATAATATATCCGATCACGAAAACCTTCAAAGGCTTATTAGATTTTCACAGGGGTATTATACGATTTCAAAAAAAAATGACACTTTGATTTTCAATGATTTGAGATTTGGACAGGTAAATGGCTGGTCAAATCATCAGAATAATTTCGTATTCAACTACAAACTTGATCATTCAATTAATGAAAGATTAATGATACAAAAAGGACGCTTTTCCGGGTTGACTATTTCTTCAATATTGTCCCTTTTTAAAAGAGCGGCGGGCAATCAGTCCTTCCTTTTAAAATAAAAAGTAAAGAGAACGAATATGAATCTAATAAACTGATAGGAGGCCCATCTGTTGAATTGCTTTAGCATATTTTTTCTGTAAGTATGAATTTCAGTTGTGATTTTTATACATCCTTCATTGATTATTTGATTTATTTTTTGAATTGTTTCACTTGCAAATGCCTCACTTTTAACGTCAAGATTCAACTCAATGCTTGCATATGCGCTGATATCATTGATGTTATAAGACCCTATTGTCAGCCACGATGAATCACATACTGCAATTTTTCCGTGGAGAATGTTATTTTGATACTCGTACAAATGGACTCGATGCCTCAGCAGCCAGTCATACAACCATCTCTCCGCATTTTTTGAAATCAACAAATCTGATATTCCGGCTGTTATGACAGTAATTCTGATACCTCTTCTCGAAGCATTTTTAATCAACCTTCTGAATACTTTTCCCGGAATAAAGTAGCTGCAAAGAATGGTGATTTCTTTTTTGGCGGAAAGAAACATCTCTATGTAAGAATTGGATATTTCATTTTTATGAAAAATCCAATCATTGACCCTGATTCTGACTTCACAATTATGTCCTTGGGCTTCATCTTCCCTTATTTTATTTTTTGTTTCAATTGTTTTTGTTGCGGATGACTTGTTGTTGTCCCAGAATTTTCTGCAGTAATTCCCTAAGTCGTTTGCAACATCGCCATATATCAATACAGCAAAGTCCAGCCATGCCCGCCCCTTTGAAGTGTCATTGTATTTGTCCGCAATGTTTATTCCCCCCACGAGTGCAATGCTGTTGTCAATTGTTATCACCTTTTGATGCATTCTTCTTCCCGGTAAAAATTCTTTGAAATTGAGTAAGGGATTGAAATAACAGAAACGTATCCCGCTATCAATCAATTTCCCTATAAAATTTTTAGATAGATTTTTGGATGCAATACCATCTACCATCAAATAAACAGAAACATTTCTTTTAGAAGCTTTAATAAGCGACTCGGCAATTTCACTCCCTGTTTGATCATTTTCAAAAATATAAACCTTAATATGGATACATTCAATCGACTGATCAATCAGTTTTTTTAGTTTTTCAAAATATGCTGCTCCACCATTAATTAATTGTACCTTATTGTTTTGTTTATAGCCGCTTTTATTCATGCATTTCTGTTATACATTTTCTCATAGTATTCTCTTGCAAGACGGTTACTGTCGAAGTAGGGTATGATGTCATTCATGCTGTTTTTTACAATTTCTAGCCATCGGCTTTTAAAATTGTAAAAAGTAGGAAGCACATCTGATTCAAGTAAATTATACAATGCGGCGGCATCCAAATCATCCTGTAAATGAACAGGTTGGTTGAAGTCGGAAGGCGGCACTACGAATGAATTGATTTTATCTTTGGCAAATTCCGGAAACCAGCCATCAGGTATACCCACGTTAACAGCTCCGTTCATGGCTGCGGACATTCCACTTGTTCCCGATGCCTCATGTGATAACCTTGGCATATTGATCCAAACATCAGCGCCTCTTTTTAATAATTTTGAAAGTTTGATTTCATAACCGGTGAGAATTGAACAATTGCTGTGGTTTTTGCAGATATCGGTTATTTTGTCAAAAACACCTATCCCAATATAATCCACAGGATAAGGTTTTCCTGCCCAAATAATTTGTACCGGCTTTTCTTTATCATTAATCAATTTTTCAAACCTGGTCATGTCGTGAAAAAAAATATCAGGCCTTTTATATTCAGCGAATCTTTTTGCAAAAATTAACGTGCAAATATTTTCATCATATATTTCCCCGCATTGATCCGCTATTATTTCAAAGAGCTCTCTTTTTCGTTTTAATTTGATTTGACGAATTTTTTCAAGATCATTTATTTTTAAACATTCGTACAATTCATCGTCATGCCAAAATTTAAAATTCTGAGCATTCGTAATTGAATCTATTTCACAAATCTCCTCACTGCTTTTCCATTGTTTACATAGTGTGGTTTTGTGCAATTTAGAAACAGCATTAGCTTTACCGGAAAGTCTTAAAGCTATTAAGGTGTGGTTTATTTCCTCTGATTCGGATTTATTGATAGATTTTATTTCGGTCAATGGCAAATCGCAGAAAAAACTCATTTTTTCCAAAAAGGGCAAACCCGATTTTTGATTTCCGGATTCTTCTGGTGTATGATTGGTATATACGAGTCTCTTTTTTACTTCTTCAATATTTTTATACTTGTTAAATAAATAAAATCCCAATGGAAGTGCATGAGATTCGTTCAAATGATATATGTCAGGATTCCAGTTCAATAACTCCAGCAATTTCACACCGCCTTCACCCAGTAATATGGCGGCTGCAATTTTTGTTTCGGGATTTGAATCATATAGTTTGTGCACAGTTGTCCTGGCCAGATAATCATTCTCCGGCAAATCAGTGGATAAAAAGAAAATTGGTGCGGTTTGAAATATCTCCGGTTTTAAATAATAGGCCGTTACCCAAACGTCTTTTTTGGCAATTTTTACGCAAAATTTAATATTAGTTGCATCCAGAAAACCATATTTTTTTTCTTCAAAAACAACATCCATGTTTTGATTAAACTTTTTCACCTGATTATAATACCCATATTTCCATAGAATACCGATTCCAACTACATGTTGTTTAAGTTCATAGGCACTTTTCATATGAGATCCTGCAAGAAATCCCAAGCCCCCAGCATAAGTTTTAAGGGCTTGATCTATTCCGAATTCCATACAGAAATAGGCGACTTTTTTGGAAAATTCTGTGTTTGCCTGATAGGGAAAAATGAATGGACAATTCATTTCTAAATTTTAATAAACGATAATCTTTGATTGGGGAATTATTTCACTACTATTTGATTTAGGTATATGTAACTTCAAAATACCCTGGCTATATTCTGCATGAATAAATGAAATATCAGCATTTTTTGGAAGTGCTATTTTTCTTTCGAAAATCTCACAATTAAATTCCTGCAATGAAAATATTTGGCCCCTTTTATTTTCTGATTTTTTATTCAATGCCACTACAGATAATATATTTGATTCGCTTTCAACCAATATGTCTTCTTTTTCAATTCCCGGAAGTGCGATTTCGATTTTCAGCAATTCAGGCAATTCAGTAAGATTTACCAAAGGGATTTTCTTGGCAGAATTGTCATTTATTATTTTTTGACTATCTGCTCTAGGAACAAATTCACCGGGATATATATGGCTATCGTAATTTTTATTAATCATATTTTTTTATCCAAATTAAAACACTGATAATTTAATAGTTATGATTGATTGTTTGTTTCATTTGATAATTGTCATAATCCGATTGGATCTTAATTGTTATTTTAATTAATCATTTTCAAATTTATTTTTAAGATATGCCTATATCAAATGCAGTGAGACTTAACAATCAATTGGTTATTTGGGCAAAAGCAATGGCTACCCACTTGAAATACATAATTTCAATGGAAAAAAAGTTAGAAAAAATTATCCAACGAAATTCCATTGCAGATATCGCTGCCAAGGTTGAATTTCATCAGACATTAATTGAGAAAATGACGGTTAAAATAGAGGCTATGCTTAGGAGAATCCAGGAGCAAAAAAAATCATTATTCTATAAAAATGAGTTTATTTCGGATGATGAAATTACCGATCAAATCATCAGTCAACAAAATAATTTACTTGAATATTTTAACAAAACAGAAAAGGAGTTCTCTGAAATAAAATATTATTGCGTTACTTTTCTATCCGAAATATACAGGAAATAAAAAAGCTGCCTTTGTTAAAAGGCAGCCAATAAACAACAATCGCAGTCTTCATATAGGGCAATAACTTACATCAATCTTCAAAGGCGAATTCCGGTTCTTCTATGGTCAGTTTGTTTTCAACACTTGAAACACCCGGCGCAGACCATACAGCATTTTCAGCATCTTCCTTTTCCGCAAATGAGCGTACTTTCCCTCTTAGAATAACCTTACTTCCAATTACATCCGCCGAAACCTTTGCAGCATCAATATTTGCACTTCTTTGAAAGCTTGCATTAATCTTCAATTGCAATTCGTAAGGGGTAACTTTTGGTTTAACGGCTATTAAGTTGCTGACAAACTTCACACCGGATAAATTTTCCACTGCGGTTTTCGCCTGGTTACGCTGATATTCCCATTCTACCTCTCCCTCCAGTTTCACATTTCCATTTTCCACGCTTACTTTTACTTTGTCTTCCGGAATCATTGTATGCCATTTCAGTGCATTCACAATAGCTTCAGCTATATCAGAATCAGATTTTTTGTATGTTGGTGAAATGCCAACCTGAATATCCTCGGCGATTGCTTTTACCCCAGAAACTTTTTTTACTGTTTTTTCTGCAAGAACTTTTTTTGAATAAGTATCTACTTGCCCGGAAAGCGTTACAATTCCATTTTTAACGGAAACTCCAATCTGGGAAGAATTTAAAAAAGGCTCCCATCTCAACTGCTCAGTTACATCTTTTTGAATATCAATATCAGATTTCATTTTGTAAAATTTTGTTGTTAATAATATTTATGTCAAAGAAACATTTCTTTGAGCCCTGGTAAAATGATCATTATCAGAAAATAAATTGACTGACATCAAAAACGGTAAATAAACTACGGATGACTATTGTTATTGTTAGTTCTGACAACCTTCATTTATTCCGGTTGCTATAATCCGTTTACTTTGTCTTTCATTCACAATTACCAAATTGAAAACTAAGAAGTCAAAAAACCGATCGTTGAAAACAATAAGTTATGATGCTCCGGAAACCAACCCCAAGTTCAATTTTGAAATAATACCTGAAGAAGAACTATCACTTTCCGAAGCTTTGGATTTGACAGAGGCTGTGGATATCAATGGGCAGGACATCATTATCGAAAATGTTGATGATATCAACAGCGAGGATGCGGCTAAAAATTCTAATTAATATCTCATTTTTAAAAAAATAATTTACATGATTCAAATAGAGCAAGATATCGAGGTTAAATTGTTGAAATTGACCAGCGCAGCATTCAAAGACAATGAAAAAATTCCGTTAAAATATACTTGTGACGGATTGAACCAAAGCCCTCCTTTTGATATTGAAAATATTCCCAAAGATTCAAAATGCCTTGCAATAATTGTTGAAGATCCTGACGCCCCAATAAATACTTGGGTTCATTGGCTTGTATGGAACATACCTGTTACTCATCATATAGAGGAAAATACATCCAAAGGAACTCAGGGTGTCAATGATTTTAGCAGAAAATTTTATTGCGGCCCTTGTCCCTTAAGTGGTACACATCATTATATATTCAAGATATACGCATTGAATTGTTTGTTGAATATACCGGGAAACAGTAAAAAAATTGATTTGGAAAGAGCGATGTCTGATAAAATAATTGCATTTGGTCAATTGACAGGTATTTATTCGAGAAAGTGAATTGCTTATTCTTTAAAAAAGTTCAGTAAAATTTCTGTCCAAAAAAATTAAATTCCAATGAATTTTGAAACTGAAATACAAATAATATCTGATTGTTTTATTCAACAACAATTTAAAAATTTGAAAATGTTTTAAACACCTTTCGAAATGAAATATTTTCTTTTTTTATTGATTGCTTTTGTTTCCATTACAGCTTTGATTTCTGGGTTATTGTTGATGAGTATACCGGATGGTAGCATTTTGAATTTATCTGTCAACATTTTAAGAAATACAAATTTTGGAGATTTTCAGTTTCCCGGTTTCATGCTGGTGCTTTTTGTAGGATTAATCAACCTCCTTGCTTTGTTTTATATTTTACAACATCACCCTTTGCGATACAATTACGCACTTGCAGCAGGAATTGCATTATTGATTTGGATTATTATTCAGTTTCTCTATGTTTCGGAATTATTTTGGCTGAATACACTTTACACTTCGATTGCCATAGCAATCATTTTAATGGCATTTCAACTAAAAGGAAAAACAATGTTTTGAATCAGCAAGATTGGTTTGATATATGAAACAAAATATTTTTTCGCTGTTGTTATCAGGTTTTATACCTATTGTATCATGGATACTTACAATATTATTCTTTATTTGTTTCTTCAAACAATTCATGAGACTGATAATGTTTTTACTAAATAAACTCTATGAATATTTAATTCTAAATAAATTTATTTTATGATACTTGATATAGATAGAAGTTCGACTTTGTCTGAAATTGCTTCCGTTTTTTCAGGTTACTATCCTTTTCTGAAATTGGAATTTTTTGAATTGTCTCATAATTTAGAAGAGAGTTCCTCAAATGCAAACATTTTGCCCAAATCCAAATTGGTTTCGGAGATCACTTTATTGAATTCTCCTGTTCAAATTGAAGTTCATTTTTGGAATAAGACGGCGACGGTTGAACAAATGTTTAAAAACAAAGTCGGATTGCACGTTCAGGTTTTCAGAAAATTCGGAGAGACTTGGATTCAAACAGCAGGAACGGATGATTTGACACTTGAAGAGCAAAACAGCATTGGCAAAAAAGAGAGCGAGGATAATTTACACGGAACAGACAGGAAGTTTGAGTCTGAATTGTATTAATCAACGCAATTTTCAATAATTCTCGGGCATAAATAATTCAAAAATAACCAACAGGAATTTTTATGCTTTTGATAAATAAAAAAGTTAATAATAAATAAATCCATTTTATGCAAACAAAAGCGATAGAAACATTCTCAGAAATTTTGGAAACACCTAAATACCATCCCTGTGTTTCACTGATAATGCCCTTTGAGCCAAAAATGGGTTTAAAAAGAGAGCTAGATTACAAGCTGAAAACATCAGTAGCTAAAGTCGAAAGAGAATTGTACATGACTTATCCACCTGAGAAAACCTCTCCGCTTTTAAAAAAACTGGATAATGTGTTGAATAACCTGAATTACTATACACACAAAAAAAGCATAGCCATATTTGTTTCTCCACTCATCGAAAAGGTTTATTATCTTGATATGCCCGTGGAGGAGAAAATCATCATCGACGACTCTTTCGAAATCAGGGATTTGATTTACAGCAAAAAACAAATACATAAGTATTTACTTGCAGTACTTAGCAGCAAATGGACAAAAATATATGTGGGAAACTCTGCAAGTTTTGTAAAAGTAACATCCAATGTGCCCGATAATATCAACGCTTATAAAAAAGACATCAATGAAAAAGTTGCGAATTTCAGTGATGAAAAAAAATTAAAGGAATTGTTGCTCGATAAATTTCTTATGCATACCGATAATGGGCTTACATTGCTTTTGAGGGCTTATAAACTGCCGCTTTTTGTAATGGGAACCGCCAAAACAATCGGTCATTACAAATCAATCACTCATAATTCAAAGCATATTATCGATTACATTCACGGAAATTTTGAAGAAAAGACAGAAGCCGAATTGCAAGAAATAATGGAGCCGTTTGTAGCAGACTGGAAAAAAGTTATACAGGTAAAGCTTTTGAAACAATTGGATGATGCCATGAGCAGTAAAAAAATAGCCATCGGTGTTCAAGATGTATGGAAGTCAGCTACACAAAAGAGAGGCAAGTTGCTGGTGGTTGAAAAAAATTATATTTATCCGGCAGAACAAAGCGCAACTCCGGAAGTCATCTTTAAAAAAGATTTTAACTTAAAAAACGCTTTTTATATCAAAGATGCTGTGGATGATATAATTGAAAAAGTTTTGGCTAGCGGAGGTGATGTAGAATTTGTGGATGAAGGCATCCTCAAAGATTTTCAAAAAATCGCATTAATTGAATATTTTTAAAACATGCAACTAATGTATTGACATGTACAGTAATTAATTTTGCTGAATGAGTTGGATGCCATTTTCTTTCATCTCAATCATTCTTTTCTTGTATAATCCGCCAATGGTCATCTTGAAAGTTTTTTTGCTCATCTGAAAAATTTCATAGATTTCTTCAGGCATACTTTTATCATTAAAAGCCAAAAAGCCATTGTTTTCCTTCAACAGACGAATTATTTTTTCCGTTTCATCTTCCACTCTTTTATAACCGGGTTTTCCTAAAGAAACGTCTATTTTATTAGATCCCGGATATATTTTTTTTATAAATCCTGTCATCACATCTCCGGAAGAAATATTTCTGTAAATCTCATTGAAGTGCAGAACACCGGTATGAATGTGGTTGATTATTACAGCATATCCTATGTCAGTTCTGCGATAAATTGTTAGGTTGACCTCTTCCATTTCTTTTACTGTCAAATGTTCGTTGCTTAAAAAAGAATCAATTTTTTCAGTAGCTGCAATACGTCCTGTTTGCTCATCAAGAACAATTTTTACCAAATAAGATCCATTTGGAATCATTTTTTGAATTTGTTGTGATTTTGGTACAAAAATATCTTTCATCAATCCCCAGTCAAGAAATGCCCCTTGTGGTGTAACACTGACAGTATTTAGTTTTACAATTTCTCCTAGAGTTCCCTTGGGTTGTTGGGTAGTAGCAATCAAACGATCTTCTCCATCATGGTAAATAAAAACAGTAACTTCATCTCCTTCTTTTAAATCTCTTGTGATAAAGCGTTTGGGTAACAGAATGCCATCCATGCCATCATCAAGGTAAACGCCGAAATCTACTTTTCTCAGTACTTTTAACAAATTGTATTTTCCTACTTTTACCATGAAGCATTATTTAAATGCAAGATACACCATAACGGGTCAATGCAAAAAAGTAGTACCTTCGCTTAAATATACAATCCTTTGAATTTCACTGATTTTGGATTTGACAGCAGGCTGCTGGAAGGAATTGATGCAGCCGGCTATGAAGCGGCTACTCCTGTTCAGGAGCAAGTGATTCCTCACATTTTGAATGGGAAAGATGTAATCGCTTCTGCTCAAACAGGTACAGGTAAAACGGCTGCATTTTTATTGCCGTTGATTGATAATATTCTTCAAAAAGAAAATAGCAACAATTCAATTTCTGCTCTTGTAATTGTTCCGACAAGAGAATTAGCTATTCAAATTTCTCAGCATCTGGAAGGGTTTTCTTATTTTACCGGCATTAGTTCAATTGCTGTATATGGAGGTGGTGATGGAAATGCTTTTATTCAGGAAAAGAAAGCATTAAGCCAGGGTGCTGATATTGTTGTTTGTACCCCCGGGAAAATGATGTCACATATCAAGATGGGATATGTCAAGTTGCATGCATTGAAGTATTTGGTGCTGGATGAGGCAGACAGAATGCTGGATATGGGTTTTTACGATGATATTATGTTTGTCATAAATCATCTTCCTCCCAAAAGACAAAATCTGCTCTTTTCTGCAACCATGCCTGTGAAAATAAGAGAACTGGCAAGAAAAATATTGCATCAACCCGCTGAAATAAATATAGCCATCAGTAAGCCTCCTGAAAAAATCATTCAAAAAGTATTTTTTGTTTATGAAACTCAAAAAATTCAACTCATTAGAATCATTCTGCAGGAAAATAATTACACCAATGTTTTAATTTTTTGCAGCAGTAAGATCAGCGTTAAACAACTTACCAGAGAATTGCAAAAAGTGAAAATAAATGCTGATGAGATTCATAGTGATTTGGAGCAAGACAAGAGAGAAGAAGTATTGAGTAAGTTCAGAAGCGGCAGATTGGGAGTATTGGTTGCCACCGATATACTTAGCAGAGGCATTGATATAGATAATATTGATCTGGTTATTAATTACGATGTTCCACACGATGGAGAGGATTATGTGCATAGAATTGGAAGAACTGCTCGTGCAAAAGCAGACGGCTCTGCTTATACGCTGGTTAGTCCCAAAGAGCAAAGTAAATTCAAATCAATCGAAAGACTAATTGGAAATGATGTTCCAAAGGGAATCGTACCTCAGGAATTGGGCCCTGTACCAGATTATATGCCAGAGAATCTTATAAAAAAACCTTCGAAAAAAAGAAACTTCAGGAAAAATCACAGATAAGATTGCTTTAAATATTTTTACTCCTTAAATATCTTTGTAAAAATTCGTAATCATCTCAGTATTACCCCAAATATTATCAAGCCCCATAGAATATTTAACCGGGGTAAGTGCAATCAGAGGAGATTTATTGCGTAAGGAAATCAATGTCTTTACTTTTAAAGATCTTTTGGAGTATTATCCTATCAGACATATTGATAAAACCAAAATTGATTCAATAGCATCTCTCCACACTGATGCTGACTTTACTCAGGTAGCAGGTAAGCTAATTGACATGAAAATAATTGGAGAAAAGAGAAGCAGAAGATTGATTGCCCATTTACAAGATAAAACCGGAATCATTGAATTGGTATGGTTTCAAGGAATAAGTTGGATCGAAAAAACATTAGTGGTAGGTCACCATTATTTGGCTTATGGAAAACCCGGATTTTTTATGGGTAATCCTCAAATCGCTCATCCGGATATAGAAAATCACCATGCGCAAAATGCAACCGGAAAATCATATCTAGAACCTGTTTATCCTTCTACAGAAAAATTAAAATCAAAAGGATTAAATGGCAAGTCCATTGCTAAGTTGACGCAAGAGCTGTTCAAAAAAATTAATGAAAAAGATTTGCCTGAGAATTTACCCAAATACATCACAGATAAATTCAAATTAATCAGCAGATATGATGCATACAGACAAATACACTTTCCCGCCTCTATTCAACATTATCAAAAAGCAGTCAGAAGAATAAAATTTGAGGAGCTCTTCATGGCTCAGCTGAGCATTCAACTGATCAAACTAAACAGGCAACATTCGAGCAAAGGTTTTGTGTTTGAAAAAGTAGGATCAGTATTTAATGAGTTCTATAGCAAACACCTTCCTTTTGCATTGACAAATGCTCAAAAAAATGTACTGAAAGATATTAGAAAAGATACAGGTAGCGGAAAACAGATGAACAGACTTTTACAGGGTGACGTTGGAAGCGGAAAAACGATGGTCGCTTTATTGAGCATGTTGCTTGCAGCAGACAATGGTTTTCAAAGTGTACTGATGGCTCCCACTGAAATCCTTGCACAACAGCATTTTCAAACCATTTCAGCGATGACAAATGAGTTGTCAATTCATGTTGAAATTTTAACCGGGTCCAGTAAATCGAAACATAAAAAATCGGTCTTAAAAGGTTGTGAGGATGGAGATGTTACGATATTGATCGGAACCCATGCGGTCATTGAGGAAAACGTGGTTTTTAAAAATCTTGGATTTGCGGTGGTGGATGAACAACACAAATTTGGTGTAGCTCAACGGGCAAAACTTTGGAAAAAAAGCAGTCTGCCGCCTCATATTTTAGTGATGACTGCAACTCCAATCCCAAGAACGCTGGCATTGACGCTTTACGGAGATCTGGATTACAGTGTGATTGACGAATTACCCCCCGGAAGAAAACCGATTACAACTTTTCACCGTAATGAAAGCGCAAGACCAAAAGTAATGGACTTTATCAAAGAACAAATATCATTCGGCAGACAGGCTTATGTAATTTATCCTTTGATTGAAGAAAGTAGCAAACTTGACTATGAAAATTTAATGAAGGGATATGAAGAAGTCAAGTCGTTTTTTCCTGAACCTAAATACCGGATCAGCATGGTGCATGGAAAGCAATCCGCAGAACAAAAAGAAATCAATATGCAAAGGTTTATAAAGAATGACACACAGATACTTGTTGGTACAACCGTAATTGAAGTGGGTGTGAACGTTCCAAATGCTTCTGTAATGGTTATTGAAAGTGCTGAAAAATTTGGACTGTCTCAATTGCATCAACTAAGAGGCAGGGTAGGAAGGGGCGCTGATAAAAGCTATTGTATTTTACTCACAGGTCCAAAATTTTCGAGAGAAGCAAAAGAAAGAATGAGCATTATGGAGGAGACAAACGATGGTTTTAAGATTGCTGAAAAAGATCTTGAAATCAGGGGGCCTGGGGAGATGGAAGGAACCAGACAAAGCGGAGCCTTGCTTTTTAAACTCGCCAATATTGTTGAAGACAAGTCCATGCTTGAAGCTGCCAGACTTTCAGTTGCCGAAATATTGGAAACAGATCCGGAATTGACCTCCGAAAAAAATTCTCCATTGAAATTACATTTGCAGTCTCAAAAAGTGAAAACCCGTTGGGGTAAAATCGCGTAATTTCGTATGTATGATGCAATCAACTACTTTTTCAACAGCTGATAATCACCATAAAATCGTCGAAGAGCTCAAGAATATTCTGGGTTCGGATTTTGTTTTTATTGATGATGAAAATAAAAATAAATATGCCCATGATGAAACCGAAAATCTTCATTTCATTCCTGATATTGTCATAAAGCCGCTTACAGCCACTGAAATCAGTACTGTTATGAAATTATGCAATCACCACAAAATACCTGTTACACCCAGGGGAGCAGGAACAGGTCTATCCGGAGGGGCTTTGCCTTTGAAGGGAGGCGTACTTATTTCCTTTGAGCGAATGAATAAAATTATTGAAATTGATGAAAGAAATTTGCAGGTTATAACCGAACCGGGAGTTATTACAGAAGTACTTCAGGATGCCGTAAAGGAAAAAGGTTTGTTTTATCCCCCTGACCCTAGCAGTAAAGGAAGTTGTTTTATTGGTGGCAATATTGCCGAAAACAGCGGTGGTCCCAAAGCTGTAAAATACGGGGTGGTTAAGGACTATGTATTGAATCTGGAAGTCGTATTGCCCACAGGAGAAATAATCTGGACCGGAGCCAATGTTTTGAAAAATGCAACCGGGTACAATCTTACTCAGCTTATGGTAGGGAGTGAAGGTACCCTTGGCTTAGTTACAAAGATCGTTTTGAAATTGATTCCTTATCCCAAACATGATTTGTTGATGCTTGTTCCTTTCAATGATTTGGAAAAAGCAGGTGAGGCAGTCAGCGCAATTTTCAGAGCTGGTTTTGTTCCAAGTGCCCTGGAACTTGTGGAAATCGATGCATTGAAAATTGTCAGCAGACACCTCGACAATACTATGATTCCTGTTACAGATGAAATGGCAGCTCATTTGATTATTGAAGTAGACGGAAATCATCCGGAAACATTACTTAGTGAAATGGAAGCAATCGCTCAATTGCTGACTGAATACAATTGTGGTGAAGTTTTTTTTGCCGATGATGCAATACAAAAGGAAGCATTATGGAAGCTAAGAAGAAGAGCTGCTGAAGCGGTAAAATTGGATGGGTATACGATTGAAGAAGATACGGTAGTGCCCAGGGCTGAATTGCCAAAGCTGATCAGAGGAGTGAAAGAGTTGGGAAAAAAATATGATTTCAAGGTGGTTTGTTATGGCCATGCCGGAGATGGCAATTTGCATATCAGAATAAAAAAGCAGGGGAGCATCTATAGTCTAAACAATCAGGAAGTCATTCCTGCTTTAAAGGCCCTTTTTACTTTAGTAAAATCACTTGGAGGGACCATCAGTGCTGAGCATGGAATCGGTTTGATACAAAAGGAATTTATGGATATCGTGTACTCTCCCGTTGAGATAGAATTGATGCGGGGAATAAAAAAGATTTTCGATCCCAACAATATTTTAAATCCCGGAAAAATATTTTAATTATGAAACGTACTTTATTTTTAGCTTTAGTTTTAATGAGCTGTTTGTTATCATTTTCACAAACAGAAGATAACAGCGAGTCGTTTTTTAAAAAAGAAAACTTATTTACAGGGGGAACAGGTAATTTTTCATTTGGCGACAACATCACCTCTGTTGGACTGAGTCCTTTTTTTGGTTACAGTTTAAATAAATACTTGGATTTTGCCCTTTCATTTGGTGTTAATTATATTTCACAGAGAGATGTTGTAAGTGAAGGTGACAAATTACGTCAAACAGTATATACTCCTGCAGCATTCATGAGGATTTTTCCGGCAAAATTTTTGTTTGGCCAACTGCAGTATGAATATAATTTGATAAACCAACATTATTTACCTGCATTGGGCTCTTTTTATTCAGAAGACAGACAATCCTATCAGGCAAAAAGTATTCTATTGGGAGCCGGAATTTCTAATGGAAAGGATTTTCCTTATCAAAAATCTTATTATTATTTTTCAATTCTCTGGGATGTCGGGAATGATATTAATTCTCCTTATAAGGACAACCTAAAAAGACCCGTTGCAATTATCCGTGCAGGATACAATATTGCTCTTTTTCAGGGAAAGAAATAATTTTTTTATTTTTTGTTCTTCATTTTACTGTTTGTTTCTTTTTACGTGTTAATATTGTTGAAATATTATCCAAACCATTATGTCTCCCATATCACTATTTTCATTTGTAATAGGATATTTCATTTTATTGCTTTTTGTTGCATGGTACACTTCAAAAGGGGCAGACAATGAATCTTTTTTTATAGGTAATAAAAAAAGCAATTGGATGCTGGTTGCGTTTGGGATGATAGGTACTTCATTGAGCGGAGTTACTTTTGTGAGTGTTCCAGGCGCAGTTGGCTCAAGTAATTTTTATTATTTTCAAATAGTTTTGGGCTATTTACTTGGTTATTTAGTGATAGCATTTGTATTACTTCCTCTTTATTATAAACTAAATTTAACCAGCATCTATACTTATCTTGAACAAAGATTCGGTATAGGCGCTCATAAAATCGGAGCAGCGTTTTTTATATTATCCAGGGTGGTGGGGGCTACTGCAAGACTCTATCTTGTCATCAATATTTTACAGATTTTCATACTCGATCAATTGGGTGTTCCTTTTATAGTTACATCATTTATCATTTTGTTGATGATTATGTTGTACACTTTTGAAGGTGGCGTTAAAACGATTATTTATACCGATACACTTCAAACTACCGGTATGTTGTTGGGTTTGGTGGTATGTATTGCGGCAGTTATCAATGCGCTTGGAACTGATTTTTCAGGAGCATTTACAATGCTGAATCAAAAAGGTTATACAAGAATTTTTAACACTGATGTAAAAGCCGGCTCTTTCTTTTTAAAGCATATTGTTGGAGGAATGTTTATTGCAATTGCAATGACAGGGCTGGATCAGGAAATGATGCAAAAGAATATCAGTGTGGAAAAACTCAAAGATTCACAGAAAAATATGCTGACATTTTCCGTTGTTTTAATGATTGTCAATTTAATGTTCTTATTTCTGGGCGGAATCTTGAGTATTTATGCTGCAAAGATTAATTTGATTGCAGCTCCGGATGATTTGTTTCCTACGATTGTTTTAAATGGCACTTTTTCTTCAGGAATTTCTATTTTATTTATAATCGCCTTGGTGTCAGCTTTGTTTCCAAGTGTTGATGGTGCCATCACTTCTCTGACTTCCTGTTTTTGTATAGATATCCTTTCTATCAGGAAGACAACACAAACAGAAATTCAAAACAAAAAGACCAGACTAAAAGTACACTTCAGTTTTGCTTTGCTGTTTTTTCTAATGGTGTTATTGTTTAAAGCGATCAATGACAAACTGATAATCGACTTTATTTTAAAGTTTGCGGGGGTTACCTATGGGCCTCTGCTGGGATTGTTTTCTTTTGGAATATTGACAGATAGAAAGCTGAATGAAAAGTTGATTTGGTTAATATGCATACTGTCGCCTTTGCTAACATTAGCCCTTGACATGTTGAGCAGCCCTGCGTGGTATGAAAAGAAGCTGCATTTAGAGAAGCTGCATATTGAGCTAGGCATTGCTGAAACATCAAAAGCGCTGTTTGACGGTTATGTCATCGGCAATGAGCTGATATTGATAAATGGAATTTTTACTTTTATCGGATTGTTAATGATTTCAAAAAAATCCTCCTGATTTTAATATGGAATTGCTCAACCCTAAAGCGGCTTCATATGCTCAGTTTCATTCCACAGAGACAGATGCTGTTTTGCAGTTGATTGAATCTGAAACCACGCAGCATCACTTACATTCACACATGCTCAGCGGGAGTGTTCAGGGTAAGTTTCTGGAAATGGTCAGTAGAATGATTCAGCCATTCAATGTCCTGGAAGTAGGCACTTTCACAGGTTACAGTGCCATATGTTTGGCTAAAGGGCTTAAGGAGGGTGGAAAGGTACATACCATAGAAATCAGAGAGGAAGATGCTTTGAAAGCAATTTCCTATTATGAAAAGGCGGGTCTTAACGACAAGATCACCCAGCATATCGGTAATGCCCTTGCCATCATTCCAAATTTTAAGGAAAAATGGGATCTTGTATTTTTAGATGCAGACAAGGTGGGTTATATTCAATATTACGAGTTAACTTTACCCCACATTAAAAGTGGGGGCTGGATACTGGCAGATAACGTATTGTTTCACGGACAAGTTTTGGAAAGTCAAATCAAGGGCAAAAATGCCCTGGCAATGGAAGCATTTAACAAGCACGTATTGGCTGACAATAGAGTGGAGCAAGTTATGCTGACAGTCAGAGATGGAATGACTTTAATCAGAAAATTATAATCTATATCTAAAAATAGTACTGGAATATGAAGGGCATAAAATTATTATTTCTCTTTTTGTTTTTACATGTTTGTTCATTTGCGCAAAAGATATCTGTTCAGGAATATATTGATAAATACAGAGAAATTGCTGTAAGTGAAATGATCAGAAGCGGAGTGCCGGCTGATATTACGTTGGCGCAGGGAGTACTTGAAACTGAAAATGGAAACAGTGACCTTGTTAAAAGATCCAATAATCATTTTGGAATTAAATGCAAGGAAACATGGACCGGAGAGCGCGTCTACCATGACGATGATGAAAAAGGAGAGTGTTTCAGAAAATATGACAATGCTGAGGACAGCTACAGGGATCACAGTGATTTTTTAAAAACCAGACCTAATTATGCATCTCTTTTCAAATTAAATCCTACGGATTACAAAGCATGGGCTTATGGTCTTAAAAAAGCAGGATATGCAACCAATCCCAATTACCCAAAAATTCTAATCAAAACAATTGAAGAATACAATCTAAATCAACTTTCAATAGATGTCGTAAAGTCCGATAACCTTTTTCAGGATACAGTAAACCAAAAAAAGCAAACCACCGCTTCGATAGTTGAAAAATCCATTCAAAAATTCAATGGTGTTTTTAAAAGTAAAAATCCATCCCTCTCTAAATTCAATGGACTTAATGCATATTATGCGGAAGAAGGGGTTTCATTACTTGCAATTGCTTCAAATTTTGATATTCCCCTAAGCGATTTGATTGAATACAATGATTTTCAATCAGATGGTTTACTGCAGGAAAAACAATGGATATTTTTGGAAAAGAAACCAAAAGAATCCAAAAGAGAATATTACATCACTACATCCTATGAAGGTATTCACTACATAGCCCAGCTTAATGCTGTTCAAATGAATTCACTGATGGAATTAAACGGACTGAACCCACTCTCTATAGTAAAGCCCAATACGTATGTAAAACTCAGGTCCGACGCCCGCATTCCTGATACTAAAAATTCTACAAATTCTATCAAACACCAAGTGAAATCAAAAGAAGGACTTTATTCAATTTCTAAAAAATACAATGTAAGTGTAGAACAAATCAAACGTTTGAACAATCTTCAGTCTGATGAATTAACCATAGGACAGGAATTAATAATCTCTAAATAAAATCCAGTTATGTCAGTCATTCAGGTACGCGATAAAAAATTTAAAATTTATATTGACGAAATTGAAATTCATAAACAAGTTCAACGAATTGGAAAAGAGATCAACAGAGATTATGCCGGTAGATGCCCTCTTTTTATAGTTGTTTTGAATGGTTCCTTCATGTTTGCGTCTGATTTATTCAAGGAGCTTACAATAGATGCAGAGATTTCATTTGTAAAATTGGCGTCTTATCAGGGAACGAAAAGTACCGGACAGGTAGTTACTTTAATTGGTTTGGATCAGAACATTGCCGGAAGAGATGTTATTGTACTGGAGGATATTGTTGATACTGGAAAAACAATGCATGAATTTTTGCCCGGATTATTCAACCTTTCTCCTGCTTCTGTAAAAATTGCTACCTTGTTGCACAAACCTGATGCATTGGAGCATCCGGTTAAATTGGATTATATAGGTTTCAATGTTCCCAACAAGTTTTTATTGGGCTATGGTTTGGATTATGACGGAATAGCGAGAAATTTAAAAGAGATTTATCAATTGACTGATTAAAAATAAAATAGGATTTGGATATTCGTAAAAAACATTAGGATATCTGATGCAGCTCAAAAAAACATTATCATACCTCATCTTCATTCTGTCTGCTATTCCTGCTTTTAGTCAGTACTATATCAGGGGAGAGGTAGTCAATGAAAAGAATCAGCCGCTTTCTTACGCCAGAATATTTCTTCATTCATCACGAACAGTATATAATTCAGGTGCGGTCAATGGTTCTTTCGGCATCATCACTCAAAAGCTCTATGATACTATAACCATCACACTTGAAGATTATCAACCGCTTACTGTTCAAATCAAATCGGATGAATGGCAACGAATTGTTATGAAGCCATCTTCTCTTGCCGCAAGCAGGAATCCAAATAAGTTGAGTTCTTTTACAAATGTTTTTGGTCAAAATCAAGCTGAGAAGTCAACCACTGATGATGAAACTTATTTCAAACTGGTTGAAAATGATTTTATCCAAACAGATCAATCTTCCAAAACCGGATTTTCTCTGAATGTCAATAAAGCTTCCTATGGAAATGTAAGAAGGTTTATAAATATGGAAAGCCCTGTTCCTCCTGATGCAGTAAGGGTGGAGGAGCTTTTGAACTATTTTAATTTGTTTTATCAACAACCTGCTGCAAATAAAATTTTCAATGTAGAATCCCGGTTGACTTCCTGTCCTTGGAATTTAAATCAACAGCTTTTTTTCTTAAACATCAGTGCCAAAAAAATTGACCTTAAAAATATACCGCCCGGAAACTTTGTTTTTCTGATTGACGTATCGGCAAGTATGGATGTCCCCAACAGATTGTCCCTAATCAAAGCTGCATTCCAGTTGTTTGTAAAAAATCTGAGGTCCATAGATACGATCTCAATAGTGACCTATGGAGAAAAAGTCGAAGTCGCTTTATCGGCAGTCTCAGGTATTCAAAAAGATATTATTTTGCAAGCGATAGATAAGTTGGAAGCATCCGGAGAAACGCCCGGCGAATCCGGAATAAAACTCGCTTACCAAATTGCGCAAAAAAGATTTTGTGCAGAAAGCAACAACAGGGTTATCCTTGCCACAGATGGTGATTTTAATGTTGGAGAAAGCACAGAAAAGGGACTGGAAGAGCTAATCACTAGAGAAAGTAAAAAAGGAATTTATCTCACTTGTCTTGGTGTTGGCACTGGGAACTATAAAGATTCAAAACTGCAGATTCTTGCAAAAAAAGGCAATGGAAATTATACTTACCTGGATAATTTGGAAGAGGCAGAACGCGTATTTGTGAAAGAACTTACACAAACGCTGTATGCTGTTGCAGACAACGCTGTTATGAATGTTCAGTTCAATCCGATGTTTGTAAAAAAATACAGACTCATTGGTTTTGATAACAATAAGGAACTGGTTCAATCTGATGTAAAATTTTTAGAGGGCGGGGAAATTGGAAGTGGAAGTTCTGTGATGGCTTTGTTTGAGATTGTCCCTACTGAAAAAAATAACTGCCATGAAGAAGACAACGATGGCTTCATGGATATAGCAAAAATGCAGCTTACTTATACTAAACCTGCAGACAGCGTTGTCGTTAAAGAAAATATTCTGTCCTGTGTATATTTTTCCCCACTAAACAATCTCGAAAAAGAATATCAATTTGCTGCTGCAATTGCTATGTTTGGATTGAATGTCAAACAATCAAAATACTTAAAAAACATTTCCTGGGATTTTATCAAGGAAACAGCAGCCCAATCATACAATAAAGGAATCTATCTTCAGAGAGAGTTTTTAGATTTGATAGAGAAATCAAAAAAAATATATCCTGAAGCATTAAAGAAGCAAAAATCAGGAAAAAGGCTGCGCAACTTTTTATCCAAACATTTCCCTTATCTTTTCAAAAAATGATTTTTCATTTTTTTCTGGTTTAGGAACAAAGTTTTCAGATTGCTTCATCTTTTCCAACATGTTTTTCTCATCATCGTTTACGTGCTGAGGTGTCCAGATGTTGACATGAATCAATTGGTCTCCCTTTTCATAGCTGTTCACCTGAGGGAATCCTTTGCCTTTCAGTCTAAAAATTTTACCACTTTGTGTTCCTGCGGGTATTTTTATTTTAGCTTTTCCGTCAATGGTTGGAACTTCAAGCTGTGTTCCGAAAACTGCATCAGGAAAGGAAATGTGTAAGTCAAATACAACATTGATGCCATCTCTTTGTAGTTGAGGATGTGGTTCTTCTTCAATTTGAACGATAAGGTCACCAAAACTGCCGCCTCTTTCTCCGATATTACCTTTGCCTCCGATGCTGAGCTGCATTCCTTCCTGAACTCCAGCAGGTATATCAATGGTCACAGTTTCCTCTCCGTATATTCTTCCTTCGCCCTTGCAACTGCCACATTTTGCGGTTATAGTAGTGCCGTCTCCATTACAACCGGGGCATGTGGTTACTGTTTGCATTTGACCTAAAAATGTATTTTGTACCCTTCTGACCTGACCACTTCCATTGCAAGTGCCACAGGTTTGTACACTGTTTTTGTCTTTTGCTCCACTTCCACTGCAGGTATTGCACTTGACGTACTTTTTTATTTTGATGGTTTTACCTGCGCCTTTAGCCATCTCTTCATAATTCAATTTTATCTTTACACGAAGGTTACTGCCTCTCGATCCACCGGACTGTCCGGACCTTTTACCTCCTCTGTTACCAAAAAAACTGCCGAAACTGTCATCACCAAATATATCTCCGAATTGACTGAAAATATCATCCATATTCATCCCCCCGCCACTGAAACCACCGCCACCTCCTCTTCCCTGTGAAAAGGCGTTGTGTCCAAAACGGTCATATTGGGATCTTTTATTGCTGTCATTGAGAACTTCATAGGCTTCAGCAGCCTCCTTGAATTTTTCTTCAGCTGCTTTGTCTCCCGGGTTTCTGTCAGGATGAAATTGCATGGCAACTTTTCTGTATGCTTTTTTGATTTCTTCCTGTGAAGCGGACTTTCCTACACCCAGTATTTCGTAATAATCTCTTTTATTCGACATTTTATTTTGAATACATTTTTTAAAAAAGAAAGTTATTTACCAACCACAACTTTGGCGAAACGGATTATTTTTTCATTCAGATAATATCCTTTTTCCAATTCATCAATTACTTTACCCTTTAGTTCATTGGGGCATTCAATTTCAGTGATAGCTTCATGTTTTTCCACATCAAAATCCTGGTGGATGCTATCCATTGGTTTCAATCCTTTTTGCTGTAAAATATTTCTCAGTTTATTGAATACCAATAAAGTGCCCTCATTCGATTGTAAGTTATCAGAAGATGCTTTCATTTGTTTTTCAGCTCTGTCACAATCGTCCAATACTTCAAGCAAGGATGAAATAATCTCTCTTCCCGCAGTTTGAATCAATTCAATTCTTTCTTTTGATGTTCTGCGTTTATAATTGTCAAATTCTGCAAACAATCTGAGATATTTATCTTTTTGTTCTTCTACCTCGGCTTTGCATTTTTCCAAATCATAAGTTTCATTTGAAGCAGGAGCATTTAAATCAGCAATTTCATTATCCCCGGTTTCGGTTTGAACATTTTCATGAATTTGCTCATCCATACTTGTATTATTTTCTTCCATAATAATATAAATTTCTTTTGATGAATACTACTATACTCAAACATATTGCCAATCAGAAAAAGGCAGTCATTTTGACACTAAAATAAATGGAAAAATAAAAAGAAATGTAAAATTTACTTCAGAACCTGAAATTTACCTGTTTCAAGAACAAAGTTGTTCTTATCCCTAAGTTGATATATGTAAATTCCGCGATAAAAATCATCCAGATTGATATTGGTTTTGTAGGTAATATTCTTTAGTTCGTAAACTCTTTTTCCCATAAAATTGAAAATCAGTAAAGTATATCTGTTGCTGTAATTTTTCTGAAAATCAAAATTTATGGACACACTGGCAGGGTTAGGATAATATCTGAGCAGTTTATTGCCTGATAAATCCCCCATCGTTCTGAGTTGCGAAAAGCCCGCGTTACAAAAGAACACCGATAAAAATACTATGTATAGAAATTTCTTCACTTTTATGAAGATAGTGATTTTAAAAGTAAATTCAAAATATCTTTCACAAATTAGGATAATTTTGAAAGTTGATCATTGATGGCGTTGAAATCAGGAACATCCCCGGCACTTTCCAAAACTTCTGCGTAACGTATGATGCCTTCTTTATCAATGATAAACGCAGCCCTTTTGCTGACACCTTTCATATTCATGTCTGTAAATGATTCATAAATGGCTTCATAGGCAGCAGATACTTCTTTATTGAAATCACTCAACAATGGAAAATTATACTGCTGGTCCTCTTTGAATTTGGCCAATGTAAAAATAGAATCAACAGAGATTGCCAGAACCTGAGCATTGGCGTTTGAATACCTTGCAATATCATCTCTCACACCACACAACTCTTTCGTACAAACTCCTGTAAAAGCCTGAGGAAAAAACAGCAACAATACATTTTTTGAGTTTTTGAAATCACTTAAACTGATTTTTTCTTTGGAAGAAGAAAAAAGTGAAAATTCGGGAGCTTTTTGACCTGTTTGTAATGACATCGCTATATTTTTTAATTTTGAAGAGCAAATTTAGCAAAGAAATGTTGAAATAATTTCAAACAACTGGCATTAAACCCGAATTTATATAAATTCAGTAGTTATTCGATTGTCCTTATCATTTTCTGTTTGTGAAGTTGATCAGAATGAAGGGCACCTTACAGCATCAAGGCTGCTGTTGTCTTTATTGAAGCCTATGATGGACAATGAAAGTTCAAATCCTCCCTGACCTTTGGTGCTTTGTTTCAATCCGGAAATATTAGCATCGTAGCTGGCAGAAATATTCAACGCCTTGTATTCTAGTTTTGCAACAGGTATGATCGCATCTCCCCACCTAACATAACTTCCTGCATGTAAAGTGCAATTTGACTCTTCATAATTGTTGATTTTTAAAGAATAGATTGCTCCAATCATACATTCGCGATTTGCACCTTGAATGGAATAATCAGAAAGCACGGTTAAGTATTCATTCTCATTTTTGTTGAGTTTTACTCCTGCAGAACCCACCCATTTAGAAGACAATCCCAATTGAGAAGCATCATAAAAGGACAACTTTCTTGGCTTATTGAAATGATGATAAGCAAGTCCAAAGAAGAAATTGTCTTCCGGGTTTTCTGTGATTTGGGTATTGATACTCATTCCGGCACTTCCGTCAAAATAAGAGACGCCGGTTCTGGAGAAATTTTCACCATCATTCGCGGTGCTGTTATAAGACAATCCGTCAAATTGATTGTTGGTGGTTATTTTACTTCTGTCGAATTTTCTTTGGACTACTCCTGCCATTACTCCAATCGACAAATAGGTATTTCTTTCCTCACTGATAGATTTGTGATAATTGAAAGCAGGTAAGAATTTTGTGGTAGATAATGAAATACTTCCGGCTTTGTCATGAAGAATTTCACCGCCAATGGTAATAAAATCATCTCCTTCCCCGATTTTTCTTTTCAATTCTCCGCTAATGTATGTAGTTCTGTAAGGAACTGTAATACTGTTCCATTGTGTTCTGTAAACACATTGAAATCTGGAGTCTCCGTTGAATAGGCCTGCCAATGCAGGGTTTCTGAGTAATGGAGTTTCTGTTAACTGTGAAAAATGTAAATCCTGAGCTGAGGCATTGATATTAATAAAAAATAATACCAATAGGATACAAAGGGCGTTTTTTGCGATTTTCATAGGGGTGGGTTTTAGGGTACATGGTCTTATATTGGATTAAACGGAATTTTATGAAATTTATTTTGTTGGGGGGTAATTATTTTAACAAAGAAATATCCCCCTTGAATGTTAAAATGGCATTGTTGTCGCATTGAACTTCCATAACATATACAAAAACATCAGGTGTAAGCTGCTGATTTTTAAAAGAGCCGTCCCATCCTTTGCTTACGTCGTTTGCTTTGAAATTGTTTCTTTCAAATATTTTCTCTCCCCATCTTGAGAATATTCGCATGCTCTTGATGCTAAAAATGCCTGTTCCGCGTGGAAAAAATACATCATTCATACCATCTTCATTGGGCGAAAAAGTATTTGGAACGTACAAATTTGCTCCATTACACAACACGTTCACAGTTACAGCATCTCTGCTTTTGCATCCTCCTGCATTGCTCACCTCAATTTCATAGGTTGTGGTCACATTTGGTTTTACAGTTATTCTTCCATCGGTATTTCTGAATTGATTTGGACTTGGATTCCATCTGAAATCTGTAATGTCTGATGAAAATCGGGGAATCAGCTCAACGGATTGACCTACATTGATGGTCTTATCTTCTCCCGCATCTACGGAAGGATAGTTGAATACAACAACAGGAACAAAGGCCGTATCACTGAAACATTTTTTATTGTCTGTTCCTACAACCTGGTAGATCACATTCATGTTGGGTGAAACTACAGGCGATGAAGAATGGATATTATCCAAACCGCAAGATGGATACCAGGTATACAATTCTGCACCAGAAACATTTATTTTTTTTGATTCACCATTACAAAGCATTTGTCTTTCACTTACAGATAAATTAAAGGGGTATTTTACCTCCACCCGGATACTGTCTTTTTTTACACATCCATGAATTGACTTTCCTGTTACGGTATAGATTACTGCACTATCTGTATTAGTTATAGGATCGGGACAATTGATGCAACTCAATCCTCTGGATGGGCTCCAGTTATATTCATCAGCTCCCACCGCATGAAGTAAGATACCTCTTCCCCTGCACACGGTTGTATCATTACCGGCATCTGTAGTTGGATATGGATATGCTTCAACATTTGAATAAATGGTGTCTTTACACCCATAAGCATTTGTCAAAATTGCAGAAACAGGGTATAGTCTCGCCTGAGTATAAACCTGAGGATTGGGATTTGTTTCGTTAGATGTAATACCATTCCCAAAATCCCAGTGCCAGGAAACGGATGTCGTATCATTACCGACCAAAGTTCCATTGAAATGCATCTGAATTCCTGCACAACCATTGGCACTTTGATTGATGTTTCCACGTGGAGAAGGTACAATTTTAATATCAACAGGACTGGTGGCGGTGTCAGTACAACCGTTTTCTGAAACCACAATCAATGCTGGTGTGAACAATCCTGTATCCATATAATGATGGGTTGGATTTTCTGAAAAATCTCCGCTGTTATCTCCAAAATTCCAATTGTAGAAAGCAATGTTGTCATTTGAAGTAGTTGTGTTTTCAAATTGAACAATTCCTGAATCGCA
>CAZCOL010000002.1:39331-75140 GCA_964500545.1 uncultured Ferruginibacter sp.
CAATGTTGTCATTTGAAGTAGTTGTGTTTTCAAATTGAACAATTCCTGAATCGCATAACAAATGTGCGTTTGTAAGAAATCCTGCCTGGACTCCATAAATATTGATGGTATCAGCATTTACCAGTGTAACCGTACAACCTATGCTGTCTTTTAACAACAGTTTCGGCAGATAATTTCCTTCAGTTAAATAAGTATGAGATTGGGTATTAAAATCAGTTAGTGTTGTATTGCCATCACTGAAATCCCAGATATAAAAACTGGTGTTGATTGCATTTGCTTCGAAATTTATTTCAGCAGGTGCACAACCCGTAGTATTGTCGTAATTAAAGCTTCCGCTTGGACCATGCACAGCAATCAGTTTTGTTGCAGAATCTCTGCAACCAGGTCTTGAACTAACGACCAGTTTTGCTATAAAATTGCCCGAAACGGAGTAAAAATGAGAGGGATTGTCTGAGATAGTATTTGTATTGTCACCAAAAGACCAGACCAAAGAGGTAAAGTTTTGGGATTGGTTTATGAAGTTTACAATTAATGGAGGGCAGTTGCCAACGGAATCACTAACTGAAAATTTTGCTAACGGAGTGGATACACGAACATAATTTGTTTTTTTCAGGGTGTCTTTGCATCCAAAATTGTTGGTTGCAATTAAAGTAACAGTGTATAAGCCATTTGCAACAAAATTGTGAGAGGGATTCTTCAAATTTGAAGAGGTTCCATCACCAAAATTCCATAAATAGGTATTGCCGATTCCGGTTGACAGATTGGTAAATGAAGCGTTGATACTTGGACAAATGGCAGTATCAGCCGAAAAAAATCTTGAACTTGGATTTTCAATCAGTATGAAGTTGTTTTTTATTTTTTTACTGGAGCAACCAGCGCTGTCAAATATTTCAAGAGATACCGAGAAGGAACCGGAGGTAGTATAAGTATGACTGGAAGTTCTATTGTAGACAGTATCAATAACTCCATCCCCATAATTCCAAATCCATTTTTTGATGCTGTTTCTTCCATCAGTAATTGAATTGTCAACGAATGTGACGGAAGTATTTTTACAGGAGTTAGTTACAGAGCTTGTAAAATCAGCAATTGGGCCATTTACTTTAATGTATTTACGCTTTGTTGTGGTGTCTTTGCAGCCATTGATGTCTGTCGTGAAAATTGAAACATCGTACAAGCCCGGCGTGGAATAAAAATTAGTAATCGGAAAACCAAAACCATTCATCCCATTTCCAAAATTCCATTTAACCCCATAAAAATTATTGTAGGAATCAGGGGTCATATTGAATAATGCGGCATTCATTTTACAAATGGAAGTGTCCGGAGAAATGAAATCTGGAGTTCTGTTGTTTACATTTAAGCTCTTGCTGATTGTGTCAGTGCAACCTGTGATGGTATTGAATACGATCAATGTAATATTGTAAAGTCCTGAACCTGTAAATGTATGAATTGGATTTTTTACATTGGATGTGTGTCCGTCTCCAAAATTCCAAAGCCAAGAATCTGCACCTTTTGATTTATCAAAAAAAGATTTTTTTAATCTTTCTGTACAATTTTGATTGAAGGTAAAATTTGCAATAGGTGGATAGATAGTAATGTAGTTTTCTCTGGTTATTGTATCCCTGCATCCGTTATTTGTAACAATCAATGTTACATCAAATGGGTTTGAATTTCCGGCCGTATCGCTATAGTGATAAGATGGATTTTGCATCGTTGATCTTCCCCCGTCTCCAAATAACCAAAGCCACTCCCTTACTGAATCCTGAAGGGGGGTGAGGTCTGTGAAAATTACAGGAGTTGAGGCGCAAACTGCTCTTGGATCTGCCGAAAAAGATGCATGCGGTCTGTTGCCTACTTTTATAGATTTAACATAAACCGCCGTGTCCGTACATCCGTTTGCAGAAACAATATTCAGCGTAACATCAAATTCTCCAGATTGTTGGTAAACATGATTTGGAAATCTGCTATTGGAAGTTGCTCCATCTCCAAAATTCCAGTTGTAAAGTACTATGCTGTCTGCATTGGATATTTGTGGTATCAATGCTGCCGCTAAGGGGGCACAACCAGGCGTTGGAAAATTTGAAATACCAATAACCGGCAATTTTATTTTAATGAAATTGTTTTTTGTGATTGTATCCCTGCATCCGGCGTCATTTATTGCAATCAGTGAAACAGAATAATCTGATTCATACGAATAAATATGAGTTGGGTTTACTTCTATTGAAGAACCGCTGTCCCCAAATTCCCATTGAAACAATGTAGCGTTTTCAGTTGTATTACTGAAACTGACTTGTTGAGGAATTTTACAGGAATTAACAGGGTTTGCCGTGAATTCTGCATGAGGTTTTTCATTAACTGTAATTTTTTTAATGACTGAATCTATACACCCGCCGGACTGAACAATTAATTTTACACGGAAAGTGTCACTATATGAATAATATTTTATTGGGCTAAATGAATCAGAACCGGTCCCATCTCCAAAATTCCAAACAACAGTTTGAGGAGTGGGGGAGCTGATATTTTGAAGTTGAACAGGGGTGTTGATACAAACATTGTCGGGCATATTGAACAATGCATGTAAATCAGTGATATTTATCAGGTTGGGTTTGAAAGCAGAATCGGAACAACCATTTTCATCTGTAACTTTTAGCAATACAGAGTAGGATCCAAAATCATTGTATGTATTATCCGGATCGGGGTCGGAGGATGAATTTCCATCTCCAAATTCCCAATAATAATTTGTAATGATGCTGTTTGAGGTGGAATTATTATAAAATTCAACATTCAATGGAGTGATACAGCCATTAAAAATTGAATTTGAAAAATCAGCATTTGGATTTTCATTTATCAGAACGTTATTGGCTCTTGTAACGGAGGATATACAGCCATAGTTGTTCGTTATTTGCAAGGAAATATTGAAAAAGCCACCGGAGGAGTAACTGTGTATAGGATTGGAAATGTTACTCGAACTCCCGTCACCAAAATCCCAAAGTCTGGAAATAATATTCCCACTTCCCGGTGTACTTACATCAGAAAATTGAATACCTGAGTTAACACAGGCTTCCGCATCAGAAACATTGAAGTCAACGGATGGTTTTGAGTAAACTGTGATGTATTGATCGCGAGTTGCTGAATCCAAACCTGCATTGTTCTGTACAATCAGTTTTACATTGTAAACTCCTGGGTTGGTATAAATTGCTGTAGGGTTTTCTAAGTTTGAAATAGTGCCATTTCCCAATATCCATTTGAATGAAGTGGGATTTCCAACTGATTGATTGCTGAAATGAACTACCAAAGGCGCACATCCTGAAATTGGGGTTGCTGAAAAATTTGCTACAGGACGTTGTGCAAGGGAACCCAAAGAAGAAAAAATAATGAATGCAGTGAATAAATAATATTTAACAAAAGAAAATTTCATAGGTGTGATTTGCCGGAATCCATTCTAAAAGAAATATCGTACTAAGTGTATTAACTACTTTTAAGAATAAATATTGTGCCAGCAACCTAGAAAATTTTATAAAAGAAACACAAAAATCTAATAATACGTAATTTGTTTACGTATTTAATTGGCAATTAAACTTTTAGGTATAATGAATATAATATAATCAAAAAGAATAAATTTCCGAAAACTTTCGGGTAACATAGTCTATGAAATGGTCAGCATTTAGATTTTCTCCGGTTGCCCTTTTGCACAACTCTTCAGATGTAAAATAACGACCATGTTTGTATATGTTTTGTTGCAACCATTTAAATACAAAATCAGTGTTTCCGTTTGAAATTTCAGTAGCGATTTGTTCGTTTTTTTTGGAAATACTATTCCATAACTGGGCGGCGTACAAACTCCCAGTACTGTATGTGGCGAAGTAGCCGAAACTGCCGTGACTCCAGTGCACATCCTGTAAACATCCACGTTTATCATCTGGAACTTTGACTCCAAGTAATTTTTCATAATATTCATTCCAGAGGGCAGGAATGTCCTTACTTTGAACAGTTCCTTCTATCAGCTTTTTTTCTATTTCATATCTGATTTTCACATGGAAGTGATAAGTCAATTCATCCGCTTCGGTTCGAATAAGTGAGGGGGATACTTTATTGATTCCCTTGTAAAATTCAGTAATTGAGATTTTTTCAAATTGTTGTGGAAATAATTTTTGTAAAGTAGGAAAATGAAAATTCCAGAAAGAAAGACTTCTTCCAATGCAGTTTTCCCATAATCTGCTTTGGCTTTCATGGATGCTTAAACTGCAATATTCCCCTAGAGGTAATCCATATTCATCAAATGAAAGTCCCTGCTCGTATAAAGCATGACCACCTTCATGAATACAGCTCCAGGTCATGTTAGCAAAATCATTTTCATCTATTCTGGTTGTAACTCTTACGTCGCGGCTGTTGAAGTTTGTGGTAAAAGGATGTTCGCTGATGTCTTGCCTTCCGGCTTCAAAATCAAAGTGGATTTGTTTCAGCAAATCAATTCCGAATTTCCATTGAAGGTCTTTGTCAAAATGCTGAAATAAAAATTGATTGTTAATTTCAGCATTTTGTTTGATTTTATCCACCAAAACAGAAAGGCCGGGAATCAATTCATTGAAGAGCTTGTCTGTTTTAGCTACTTTTAAATCTTTGTCATATTCATTCATCAGGGCATCATACGGATGTTCATCATATCCAAGATATTCCGCTTCTTGTTTTTTTAAAAGTATTACTTCTTGCAGCGGTTCCTGAAAAAACGAAAAATTATTTTCCTTTTTTGATTGAATCCAGGCATGAAAGCTTTTGTTTACTGCATCGCTCATTTTTCTGACAAAACCGGAGGGTAATTTTTTGTTTTTTTCATAATCCTGATAACTCAGTTCAACATTTTTTCTTTCAAAATCATTTAGTGTTTTGTCCTCCATCAGTGTTTTCAGAAGATTACCTGTCTTTTGATCTGTGAACATTCGATGTGCGGTTTCGCTGAGCGTTGATATTTGTCTGCCTCTTATTTCATTTCCTTTGGGTGGTAAGTAAGTTTCCTGATCCCATTGGAGAACAGCTGCAGCGTATTTGATGTCAGCGATTTCCCGAAATAATTTTTTATAATCCTCGTAATTGTTATTCATAATATTATTTTAGAGAAATTTTTTCTGCAATTTAATTGAGTGTAGTTCAGAAAAAAAATATCTAATTTTAAAGTACAATAACAACTGAATTAAACAATCAAATCATACTTATGAAAATATCATCTATTCTTCCTGTGCTGGAAAAAATTGCTCCTTTGAGATTACAGGAGGAATATGACAATGCCGGATTGATTACGGGCAATACTCAAATGGAGTGCACCGGCATATTGCTTTCAATTGATGCTACAGAAGAGGTAATAGCAGAGGCGATAGAAAAAAAATGCAACCTGATTATTGCACACCATCCAATTGTATTCAAAGGTTTGAAAAAAATAAACGGTAATAATTATGTGGAAAGAGCCATTATAAAAGCAATTAAAAACGACATTGCGATTTATGCATGCCATACGAATCTTGATAATGTGATTGAAGGGGTAAATGGAAAAATAGCTGATAAATTAGGATTGATGAATCGGCAAATACTTTATCCAAAGCAACAACTTTTACGGAAATTGAATGTGTATGTTCCGGACAATGCTGTTGATGTAGTTGAAAGTGCATTGTTTGCAGCAGGTGCCGGGCATGTGGGAAATTATAGTCAGTGCAGTTTTGTTTCTGATGGAATTGGAAGTTTTTTGCCTGAAGAAAATGCCAATCCGATTACCGGTATTAAGGGACAACGAAATTTTGCAAAAGAAAAAAAAGTAGAAGTGATTTTTCCTTCTTGGTTACAAAGGTCTGTGGTTGAAGCGATGAAAAATAATCACCCATACGAGGAAGTTGCTTATGAAATCACCCACCTTTCCAACGAACATCAAAATATAGGCTCAGGAATTATTGGAGTACTGCCAGAAAGTATCCATGAAAGAGATTTTCTCAAAAAACTGGCAGAAATATTTAATATACAAATAATTAAACATACTAATTTGTTAGGTAAAAAAGTATCCAAAGTGGCTTTATGTGGTGGTGCCGGCAGTTTTTTAATTGAAGCAGCCAAGGCCCAAAAAGCAGATTTTTATATCAGTGCAGATATCAAATACCACGAATTTTTTGACGCTGACAATCAGTTGGTTCTGGCAGATATCGGCCATTTTGAAAGTGAACAGTTTACAATCGAGCTTTTTGATGAGGTTTTAAGGCAAAATTTCCCTAACTTTGCAATCCTTAAAACAAGGGTCAATACCAATCCTATTCAATATTTTAGGTTTTGATGCAAATCAAATTGGAAAGAAATATGTTGTGGATCGGAATTGTTAAACAGGTTCGCTAACAAATCAAATAAAAAAATATGGCTGCAGTAAAAGAATTTTCAGTTGAAGAAAAATTGTCTTCACTTGTTCGTTTACAAAAAATTGACAGTAAGCTGGATGAAATTCAGATTTTGAAAGGTGAGTTACCTATTGAAGTGAAAGATCTTGAGGATGAGATTGAAGGTCTGCATGCGCGTCAAACACGCATTGAAGAGGAGATAAACGGTATTCAGGAATTTATCCTACAAAAACAGGAGGGTATCAAAGTTGCTCAGGCATTGATCAAGAAGTATGAAAAGCAAAGTGACAATGTAAAGAACAATCGGGAGTTCGAAGCCATCAATAAAGAAATTGAAATGCAGCAATTGGAGGAAAAGCTTTGCGAGAAACACATCAAGGATGCAACGGAGGAAATTGCCGATAAAGCTCGTCAATTGGATCTTGCAAAAAAAGCAGTGGCAGCCAAAGAAACCAATTTGAATGCCAAGAAATCTGAACTTGAAAAAATAATCAAAGAAACTGAAAAAGAGGAAAACCAATACAATAAAGCAGCTGCGGATGCCAGAAGCCACGCAGATGACAGATTATTGAACAGCTATGATCGCATACGTAAAAACTATCGAAATGGGTTAGCTGTTGTACCAGTGGAAAGAGACAGTTGCGGTGGTTGTTTTCATGCCATACCACCTCAAAAACAAAGTGAAATCAAACTGCGCAAAAAAATCATGGTGTGCGAAAATTGTGGGCGCATTCTTGCAGATGCTGATTTGACTGAATCGGTTGTGGTAAAATAATCCTTAAAAATTTTTTTTCAAGTCTACTCTTTCTCGGGTAGACTTTTTTTGTGAAATATACTTTCCATTGAAAGAATATTCTTCTTTTTGGGTGATAAGTTTTTATTAAATTGCCCGATATTAAATGCTGAAAAAACTCTACATACACAATTATGCCATCATTGACGAACTGGAAATGACATTTGATTCAGGATTGAATGTCATTACAGGGGAAACCGGTGCAGGAAAGAGTATATTGATGGGCGCCTTGAATTTAATACTCGGACAAAGAGCTGATACTTCAGTTTTGCTCGATGCGGAAAAAAAATGTATTGTCGAAGGTTATTTTTCATTTCAAAAAAAGAATGAAATAGTTGATTTTTTCGCTTCTAATGAGCTGGATATTGAGGATGAAATTGTCATCAGAAGGGAAATATCCTCCTCGGGAAAATCGCGTTCATTCATCAATGATACTCCGGTTACGCTTGTTCAGATTAAGCAACTTTGTATATATTTAATTGATCTCCATCAGCAGTTTGATACCCTTGAAATTAATTCAGAGGATTTTCAAAGAGCAGTTTTGGATGCACTCGCAGACAACTCAGCTGATTTATTAAGTCTGAAAAATAAATTTGATTCATTTGTAAAGATCCAAAAAGAGCTTAATTCAATAAAAATCTTGCAGGAAAATGCAAATAAGGAATATGATTATGATAACTTTTTGCTGGAGGAGTTGAATGATTTGTCTCTAAGGGAAAACGAACTGGAACAGATTGATGCCGAATTGAAACTGCTCAACAATGCGGAAAGTTTCAAACAACAACTTACATCAATCTATCATGATTTGTCGGAAAGCGATTCCCCCCTTGCACAACAGATAAAATCCTTACAAAATAAATTGTCATCCCTAGAGTCTGTTCATGATGGCTTAACAGATCTTTCCCGGAGATTGTTGAGTGCTTCAATTGAATTGCAGGATATTTCAGATGAATTGCAAAGAATCGAATCTGGTGTCCAGTATGATGCGGACAAAATCATTCAATTGAATGAAAGACTTTCCGAAGGATATAAATTGATGAAAAAACATGGAGTAAATTCAACTGCAGAATTGTTGAGTGTTCAAAATGAATTGAAAATTAAAATTGATTCGTTCGCAGGCATGAATGCCGACATTCAAAAAATGGAAAAGGAATCAGCCTGTTTATATGATGCTTCAATGGAAGTTGCAACAATTATCTCTCAAAAAAGAAAATCCCAAACAAAGGGATTTGCCGAAGAAGTCAACACATTGCTGGAAAAAGTAGGAATGCCCAATGCTGTATTGAAAATAGATATACAAAATGAAAAGTTGTCAGTAAATGGAGTTGACTCAATTCGATATTTATTTGATGCAAATAAAAGTAACAGATTTGAGCCATTGGGTAAGGTTGCAAGCGGAGGTGAATTAAGCAGACTGATGCTAAGCATCAAGTCGTTGGTTGCAAAAAAAATAGATTTGCCCACTTTGATTTTTGATGAAATTGATACAGGAATTGGGGGAGAAGCCGCAAAACAGGTGGGAATTATTTTAAAAGGTCTGTCGACCCGGCATCAATTGATTGTGATTACCCATCAGGCTCAGATAGCTGCAAAAGCGAAGAAACATTTGTATGTGCATAAAAGAAACACAAATGGAAAGGTAAACACTTCAGTTAAAGTTTTGAGCAACAATGAGAGGGTGGTTGAAATTGCTCAAATGATAAGTGGGTCCAAGCCCTCTGATGCCGCATTGAAAAGTGCTAAGGAAATGATAGATGAATAGTGTATTTCCGATTATTTTATTTCGTTCATTATAATTAATTTTGCTGATAAATCAATTACAGCAAGTAACATTAAAACTATGGCATACAATTTATTGAAAGGTAAAAAAGGAATCATTTTTGGAGCTTTGGATGAAAAATCAATTGCTTGGATAACAGCATTAAAATGTCATGAAGAAGGTGCGCAAATAGTATTGACAAACGCCCCGGTAGCCATGCGTATGGGTGAAATCAATAAACTTGCCGAAAAAATAAATGCTCCTGTAATCGCTTGCGACGTAAGCAATGGAGAGGACGTAGAAAATTTGATTTCAAAGGCAATGGAACATTTTGGCGGAGGTTTTGATTTTATTTTGCATTCAATAGGGATGAGTTTAAATGTTCGAAAGGGAAAGCATTATACTGAAATAGATTATGCACACAACCTGAAAACCTTTGAAATATCTTCCATGAGTTTGCACAGGGTTTTGTCTGCATGTATGAAAAAGGATGCAATCAATGAGTGGGGAAGCGTGGTTGCATTGAGTTATATCGCAGCCCAGAGAGTGTTTCCGGATTACAATGAAATGGCTGATGCAAAATCACTGCTGGAAAGTGTTGCGCGCAGCTTTGGTTATCACTATGGAGTAAAAAAACATGTCAGAATAAATACCATTTCTCAGTCTCCAACCAGAACTACTGCCGGAAGCGGCGTTAAAGGATTTGATGGATTTATTAATTATGCAGAAAAAATGAGTCCGCTTGGAAATGCAAGCGCTGAAGATTGCGCCAACTATTGCGTAGTAATGTTCAGTGATCATACAAAAATGGTCACAATGCAGAATTTGTTCCATGATGGTGGTTTTTCATTTACGGGAGTGACTAATGCTGTGATAGAACAAATGGAAAAATAAAAGTAGGAATGGGTCTTCGATATTTTAAAAAAGCGTTTTAGTTTTTCAAAATTTATAAATGAATTGGACTGAGGTATTGGGTCACATCGCATCTTTATTGAGCAGCATCGCATTTGTTCCACAGGTTTATTATACCTGGAAAACCAAAAGTGTAAAGGATTTGAATTTGTCAATGATTTTCATTGTATTTGTTAGTACAATCATTTGGCTGATTTACGGTATTTCGAATGCATTGATGCCTGTTATTATTTGTAATGCTGTTATTTGCTTGCTTTCGTTCACCCTGATTTATTTTAAAATCAAGTATAAAAAAACCGCTTGAAATTCAAGCGGTAAAATAGATTTGTTTTTTCAGCGTATTGCGAATCAATATTCATCTTCATTAAAAAAGAAATCTTCCTGACTTGGATAATCGGGCCAAATATCCTCAAGCCCTTCATAGATTTCTCCTTCGTCTTCCAATTCCTGCAGATTTTCAATTACTTCAATTGGAGCTCCGCTTCTGATGCTGTAATCAATTAATTCGTCTTTTGTTGCCGGCCAAGGCGCGTCTTCCAAATGAGATGCTAATTCTAGTGTCCAAAACATTTTCTAAAAGGGTTTATTTTTTGCAAATGTATATGTAAAAATGAAATAACCAAAAGTGTTTTTCTCCACCCTTAATATTATTCCCATAAAAAAGGAAATGATTATTTTATGTACTAATTTTATCTGATGCTGACAGCAAATGATATTCATAAAAAATATGGCGATCTGACTGTATTAAAGGGCGTAGATATCCACATAAATAAAGGCGAGTTGGTTAGCATCATCGGACCTTCTGGTGCAGGTAAAAGCACTTTATTGCATATACTGGGCACATTGGACAAGCCGGATGCAGGCACGATTATCATCAATAATGAAAGAATCGACAAACTAAATACCCGTTTGTTGTCCGCTTTCAGAAACAAACACATAGGTTTTATTTTTCAATTTCATCATTTGTTACCTGAATTCACTGCATTGGAAAATGTATGTATTCCCGGCTGGATCAGAAAAGACAATAAGTCAGATGTGGAAAAGAGGGCCCAAGAATTATTACAACGATTGGGTTTGGAAAACAGAATGGACAACAAGCCCGGTCAGTTGTCGGGAGGTGAGCAACAAAGGGTTGCAGTTGCAAGGGCGCTGATCAACAATCCGTCAATAATTATGGCAGATGAACCTACTGGTAATCTAGATTCTGCAAACGCAGATGATCTTCATCAGCTTTTTCTGAAATTACGTGATGATTATCATCAAACTTTTTTAATTGTTACGCATAATGAAGCGCTTGCTCAAATGAGTGATAGGGTATTGGTTATGAAAGACGGCAGGATGGTAAGCTGATGATTATGAGTTAAGTAACTGTTCTAGTACTGATTTTACTTTTTCGGCATTGGGCAGCATGGCTTTTTCAAGTATAGTATTCATTGGTACTGCAGGAAGATTTAAGGAGCCAAGCACCTCTACGGGAGCATCCAGGTATTTGAAACATGCTTTTGAAATTCTGCCGGCAAGGGCCTCAGAGAAAGAATTGTTTTGTTGCTCTTCGGTCAATATCAGGCATTTACCATGTTTTTTAACAACAGAAAATATCAAATTCTCATCCAAGGGAAACAATGTTCTTAAGTCAATGATTTCGATTTTTCCTTTAAATGCTTTGGCTGCTGATTTTGCCCAATAGACGCCCATTCCGTATGTAATGATGCAACAACTTTCGCCGTTTGTTACATTGATTTCTTCTGCATGTAAAACAATGTTTCCTATTCCAAGCGGTAGTATATAATCTTTGTCGGGCTCGACTGTTTTGGCATCTTCGGTATCCGGTACTTTGCTCCAGTAAAGCCCCTTGTGTTCAAGCATGATAACCGGATTTGGGTCAAGGAATGCAGCTTTCATAAGTCCCTTCATATCTGCTGCATTCGAGGGGTATACAATTTTAATTCCTTTGATGGTGAGCAAGGTGCTTTCCACACTTCCGCTATGATAGGGTCCTCCGCCTCCGTAAGCACCAATAGGAACTCTTATCAGGGTTTGAACAGGGAATTTGCCACAACTTAAGTAACAGCTTTTTGAAATCTCCGTTACCAGCTGATTGATACCTGGATATATGTAATCTGCAAATTGAACTTCCACTATGGGTTTAACACCAACTGCACTCATGCCAACTGTTGAGCCGATAATATATGCTTCCTGAATAGCGGTGTTGAATACACGATGGTCCCCAAACTGTTCTGCTAAAGTAGCAGCTTCCCTGAATACACCTCCAAGTCTTTTTCCAACATCCTGCCCATACAAAATCGCCTCCGGAAAATCTTCCATGATTTCTCTGATGGCAAACAATGCTGCATCCACCATTAATATTTTGTCCTTTTTTTCAGGACATCTGTTACCTTTTTCCTGAGTTACGGGAGTGTCTGCAAAAACAAAATCTGCTACTTTTTCACTATCCGGCTCAGGTGATGCTGCAGCATTTTTAAAATCTTCCTCCACCAGTTTTTTGGTTTCAGCCTCAATTAATTCAAGCTCTTTCTCACTGAAATTATTTTTCAGTAACTGTTTTTTTAGCAAGGGTAAAGGATCACTCTTGAACGATTCAGCAAGTTCGGATTCCTCCCGATAAAAATCTTTTCTCACCCCACTTGTATGATGACCCAATAATGGGACTTTTGCATGAATCAGCCATGGTCTTCTGTTTTTTCTAACATCCTGAATTATTTCCTGCATAGCAGTATAGGATTCATTGAAATCACTTCCATTGATGCTTTTACGGTTGAAGCCTTTAAAGCCTTCAATAAATTCAAATGCATTGGTTGTTCTTGCTTCCGAAGAAGTTACGCTGATTCCCCAATCATTGTCCTGTACCAGAAATATGACAGGCAGTTGATGCAATGCTGCAAATTGAAATGCCTCACTGACTTCTCCTTCTGTAACAGAAGCATCACCTAATGAACAAACTACAACCGGAGCATTTTGTAACTTAGGCTGGGCTTTATTAATTTTTTCTAGATACTGTATACCCTGGGCAATGCCGGTGGTTGGTATTGCCTGCATTCCCGTTGCACTGCTTTGATGAATAATGGTTGGCTTGTCAATCCCCTTGTAGTTCGGATGATTGTAATATTCTCTACCACCTGTAAAAATATCGTTTCCTTTTGCCAGTAACTGAAGCATAAGTTCATAGGGTGTAAATCCCAAACCCAGCATCATGCTTTCATCGCGATAATAAGGACTTACATAATCGCATGGAAGCAGGTGAAATGCAGTAGCCAGTTGGATGGCTTCATGGCCGCGAGAGGTGCTGTGAACATATTTGCAAATAGACCTGTTGGCTTCGTAAGTATCCGCCATTGCTTTCGCTGTGCACATCATGCGAAAGGCCCTGAGTAATATTTCGTTTGATATCGTCATGGATGATAAGCCAATAAAACGAAACGAATAGAAACTGACAGATGTCAGTTATATACCCGCTATTTGATTGATATTGATTTTCAAATCTCTATCCAATCAAATCGTTATTTCATTTTAAAAGACTCTAAAAACTTGGTGGTAAAATTACCCTTTCTGAAATCTTCGTTTTGCATCAATTGTAAATGGAAAGGAATCGTGGTTTTTATTCCTTCAATAACATATTCACTCAATGCCCTGTGCATAGTGTCAATCGCTTCTTCTCTGGTTTGAGCAACGGCAATCAATTTTGCTATCATGCTGTCGTAATAGGGAGGAATTACATATCCTGCATAAACATGACTGTCTATCCTTACTCCGTGACCTCCTGGTGTATGCAATACAGTGATTTTTCCTGGACTTGGTCTGAAATCATTGTAAGGATCCTCTGCATTTATTCTGCATTCGATGGCATGCATTTCAGGATAATATGATTTACCGCTTATTTTCTCACCGGCGGCAATTTTAATCTGTTCTTTTATCAAATCATAATTGATGACTTCCTCTGTAACGCAGTGCTCAACCTGAATACGGGTATTCATTTCCATGAAATAAAAATTTCTGTGTTTGTCAACCAGAAATTCTATGGTACCAACACTTTCATAATTGATAGCTTTAGCGGCTTTGATGGCTGCAGCTCCCATTCTTTCCCTCAACTCATCAGTCATGAATGGTGAAGGCGACTCCTCTACCAATTTCTGATGACGGCGTTGAATGGAGCAATCACGTTCACTCAGATGACAAACATTTCCATACTGATCGCCGGCAACCTGAATTTCAATGTGTCTTGGCTCCTCTACAAACTTCTCCATATATATTCCATCATTCTTGAAAGAAGCCGCTGCTTCAGCCTTAGCTGTTTCAAAAGCCTTTTCAATGTCTTCTTCTTTCCAAACAACCCTCATTCCCTTACCACCACCACCGGCAGTAGCTTTTAAAATAACAGGGTAACCAATTTCTTTTGCAGATTTTTTAGCATGAGCTACACTTTCCAAAAGTCCTTCTACACCGGGAACAACCGGCACTCCAGCTTTGATCATCGTTTCTTTGGCAGTAATCTTGTCTCCCATTGAATTGATCATATCGGGGGTTGGACCTATGAACTTTATATGATGATCTGCACAGATTTTTGCGAACTTGCTGTTTTCTGCAAGGAATCCATATCCCGGATGAATGGCATCTGCATTGGTAATTTCTGCGGCAGCTATGATATGAGGAATATTAAGATAACTGTCTGCGCTGGCTGGTTTTCCAATACATACCGCCTCGTCGGCAAATTTTACATGTAAACTGTCTTTATCTGCAGTTGAAAAAACAGCAACTGTTTTAATTCCCATTTCCCTGCACGTTCTGATAACACGAAGGGCAATTTCTCCTCTGTTGGCAATTAATATTTTTTTAAACATTTATGTTCGATTTTTCAAAAGAAATATTGTTTCAATTATTGTATTGATAAGTTTGGAAATGACAGAAGCAAAATATTGCTCTCATCAGTTCTTTCATTTGTGGCTTACAAAAAAATTAGCTTGGGTCTACCAAAAACAGCGGTTGATCATACTCTACAGGGCTTGCATCATCAACCAAAACTTTTACAATTCTTCCTTTTACTTCACTTTCAATCTCATTGAAAAGTTTCATCGCCTCAATGATACAAACCACTTTTCCGGGAGTAATTACATCATCAACATTTGCAAATATTGGTTTGCCCGGACCTGCTTGACGATAGAATGTACCAATCATGGGGCTTTTTATAGTAATATAGTTGCTATTGTTGGCATCAGATTTTACAGGCGCAGCAGGTGCGGATGATTGAGGTACAGCTTGTGCCTGGGGTAAAGCTGGAGCTGGTGTAAAATTTTGGGGCGCACTGATAATATTTTGTACCGGATCATTTTTTTGTTTGATGGTAATCTTTTTCCCATCTTCTTCGATAGTGATCTCACCGATGGAAGTCTTGTTGATTAATTTTACAAGCTCCTGAATTTGTTTGATGTCCATAATATTAAATTAATTTATGATTATAGCAATTTAAAGACGCTAAGGTAGTACATTATATGTAAACATTCGACTTTTAAAAAATCGATTTTTGGGTAAAAAAAGATCAAAAATGCTCAATAATTGACAAAAAATCTTTGAAATTGATAAAAATCAATAAAAAATCAGAGAGGCCGAATTTTCGGCCTCTTAATAAAAAAATAAATATGTTTGGTTGTTATTTTACTCTTTCGACGTATTCGCCGGTTTTAGTATTAACCCTGATTAATTCACCCTCATTTACAAAAAGAGGAACGTTAACGGTTGCCCCGGTTTCAACTGTAGCAGGCTTAAGAGTTCTGGTTGCGGTATCTCCTTTCATTCCGGGTTCACTGTAAGTTACAAGCAACACAATTTTATCGGGTAATTCCACACCCATAGGTTGTTCAGTTTCTCCGTTTATCAGAACAGAAACTTCCTGACCGTCTTTTAAAAATCCAGGTGCATCGATCATTGTTTCAGGTACAGTGATTTGCTCAAATGTTTCTGTATCCATAAAACTATAGCCGGTATCGTCTTTGTATAAAAACTGGTATGGTTTCTTTTCTACTCTAACCGGAAAGATTGTTTCACCGCTGTTCCAGGTCACCTCTATGGTGCGGGCATTGTCAACTCCTTTAAGTTTAGCCCAAACTTTCGCCGCAGCTCGAGCTGTTTTGTTTTGTCCAAATTCAATGACCGTGTAAAGGCTGTTGTCGATTTTGATAATCAACCCTGAACGCATATCTGCTGTTGTTGCCATAAAAATGAAATTGTTTTATTAATTTGGGCAAAAGTAACAATACTATTCAGAAAGTTGAAAAATATTCGAATACACTTTTTAAATTCTTTTAACACTAGTTATTTCTTTGGAATATGTAATTTTGTACTTTAAAAAACAATACAATGAAAAAGTTATTTATTCTTCTGTTAGTCAATGTTTTTGCTTTCAATGGATTTGGTCAGACAAAAGAACCCCAGCCTCCATTCAAACTAAATGCACCTATTCCGAAGTTTAAAATCATGAATGTTGTGGATAGTGTGGCATTTACCAATGATTCTTTACGAAAGAATCAAAAAACTATATTTATCTATTTCGGCCCTGATTGCAGCCACTGCTCCTATTTTGCAAAAAAACTCGTGGACAGTATTAGCTTGCTGGAAAATACCAAAATAGTGATGATGTCTTCTTTCGAATATTATAAAATAAGAAAATTTTATGATGAAAACAACATCGCTTCATGCCCGATAATTACAATGGGGTATGACCCAAGTTACTTTTTTGCCACTTATTACGGTGTGACTCAATTTCCTGCTGCATACATCTATAACTCTAAAGGAAAGTTTGTAAAGAATTTCCAGGGAGAAATCGGCATTAAGGAGATGGCAGATGTAAAATAGTGATGCAATCCTTTTTTTCTTTTCGGTGCATTGACATTACCCATAACTTTGCTGCACAAAAATTATTATTAACCATAAAATATCTTTATGAAGATTACCGTAGTTGGCGCAGGAGCGGTTGGGGCAACTTGCGCAGACAACATTGCCCGCAAACAATTATGTGATGAACTGGTTATTTTGGATATTAAAGAGGGTGTGGCAGAAGGAAAGGCGATGGATTTGATGCAAACTGCCGAAATAGAAGGATTTGACACTAAAATTTCAGGCAGTACCAATGATTACTCAAAAACTGCAAACAGTACTGTAGCTGTAATCACATCAGGCATACCCCGCAAACCCGGAATGACTCGTGAAGAGTTGATCGGCATCAATGCAGGAATTGTAAAATCTGTTACTGAAAATTTATTAAAGCATTCACCCAATGCAATCATTGTAGTCATCAGCAATCCAATGGATACGATGACATACCTAGCTTTGAAATCCAGCGGTTTGCCTAAAAACAGAATCATTGGTATGGGAGGAATGCTTGACAGTGCAAGGTTCAGGTATTTTTTAAGTCAGGCAATGAAATGTTCCCCCAATGATTTACAAGCCACTGTTATTGGCGGCCACGGAGATACCACCATGATTCCGTTGACAAGACTGGCTACTTATTGCGGAACTCCTGTAGCCAATTATTTGGATGAGGCAACTTTGAAAAAAGTAGCTGCTGATACCATGGTAGGTGGCGCCACTCTTACAGGACTTTTGGGAACTTCGGCTTGGTATGCGCCCGGAGCCGCAGGTGCAGCTGTAGTGGAAGCAATTGTAAGAGATGAGAAAAAAATGATGGCTTGTTGTGTTTCTTTGGAAGGTGATTATGGTTTCAATGATATTTGTTTGGGAGTTCCTGTAATCATTGGAAAAAATGGTTGGGAAAGGATCATCGATTTCAAATTGAATGAGGAAGAAAAGGAAGCTATGAAAAAAAGTGCGGAGGCGGTTCGAAACATGAATGCTGTGCTTGCTTCGCTTGGAGTATAATTCAATATCACCAATATATTTAAGAGCCGAACATTTGTTTGGCTCTTTTTTTATGACAACAATTGTAAGTCAAAATATATTTTATCATTTGTCTTCAATTATTTTATGCACATATTGCAAATAAAATGTTCAGTTGTTTTATAGAATGCTTTAAAAAGATGTAAGGCAAGGCTGATTATTTTTTATTTAATTATAAAAATTAACTTTTAAAAACGATGGTGTTAAAAATATTTATTTTGATGTTGCTTTTTTTTCAGGGAGTTAATTCTTTTTCTCAGAAAAAATACAATCATCTCAACAATGATTATCAAAACGGCGCTTCAATGAAGTACGTATCTCAAAAAAAAACTGCAAAAGCTTTGTTGATAGGGGGAGCTTCTGCGGTTTTGCTTTCATTCATATGGTTTTCCGAAAGTGATGAAAGCGGCGATATTGTCAATGATAATATTGGTGGTCAAGGATTGTTGTTTATTGCAGGATCAGCCTCCATGTTGGCAAGTATTCCATTATTTATTTCGTCTAATAATAAAAGAAAAAATATTTCTGCAGGTATGCAGGATGTGCAATACTTAAATAGATCCGGATTTTATCAAAAAAACATTCAACCGGCCTTGAACGTGAAAATCTTTTTGGGTAAATGAATTGTCTTTATGAAAACTATTGTATTCCGTTTACAACCATTTCTCTGTTTACTTTTTGAACCAAACCCTGAAGTACTTTTCCGGGACCGCATTCTGTAAATTCAATAGCACCGTCAGAAATCATTGATTGAACTGATTGGGTCCATTTAACTGCACCAGTCAGTTGAAGAATCAGATTGTCTTTTATTTGCGCCGGATCTGAAACAGCTGAAGCTGTTACATTTTGATATATGGGACAAATAGGCTGATTGAAACTGGTGGTGTTTATTGCTTTTTCAAGTTCTTCTTTAGCAGACATCATCAATGGTGAATGGAATGCACCGCCCACAGGCAAAACCAATGCTCGCTTCGCACCTGCCGTTTTCATTTGTTCACAGGCCATTTCAATTCCTTTTATGCTGCCACTAATTACAAGCTGTCCGGGACAATTGTAATTTGCTGCAACAACGATCTCTCCCGATTCGGTTGAGATTTTTTTACAGATTTCTTCTACTTTTTCGTCGTCAAGAGCCAACACGGCTGCCATCGTAGAAGGCTGAAGTTCACAGGCATGTTGCATGGCTTTTGCACGAATGGAAACCAATTTTAAAGCATCCTCAAAATTCAGTGTTTGATTTGCAACCAAAGCAGAAAATTCTCCCAAAGAGTGTCCTGCAACCATAGCTGGATTTGCATGTTCAATGGTTTTGAATGCTGCAATGGAGTGAATAAAAATCGCAGGCTGAGTAATATTTGTCTGTTTCAAATCTTCGTCTGATCCTGAAAACATGATATCTGAAATTCTGAAACCAAGAATTTCATTGGCTTGCTCAATGATTTCTTTTGCAAGTATATTGGTTTCATACAAGTTCTTTCCCATTCCGCTGAACTGAGAACCTTGACCCGGAAATATGAAGGCATGTTTCATGATTGATTAATTTTTGTGTCAATGCAAAGAAAATAAAAAATCCCTCAAAAAGAGGGATTCTGCGTAAGAAAAATTAATCAGTGTAATCTGCTGGTAATAAGTTTTAAAAACTCGCTTCTAGTTTCATTTTTTTCAAATTCTCCTGAAAATGCAGAAGTTGTTGTTACAGAATTTTGTTTCGAAACTCCCCGCATCATCATACATAAATGAGATGCTTCAATAACAACTGCTACCCCGTGAGGATTCAAAGTATCCTTGATGGCATGCAGAATCTGTTCGGTTAGTCTTTCCTGCACCTGCAGCCTTCTGCTGTATACATCTACCACTCTTGCGATTTTACTCAATCCTGTAATATATCCATTGGGTATGTATGCGACGTGTGCTTTTCCATAAAAAGGCAACATGTGGTGCTCGCACATGCTATAGAGTTCTATATCCTTTACGATTACCATTTCACTGACTTCTTCGTGAAATTTAGCAGATTCCAAAATTGTTCGTGCATCCATGGAGTATCCCTGTGTAAGATATTGCATAGCTTTTGCAATTCTCTCCGGAGTTTTAAGCAGTCCTTCTCTATTGGGGTCTTCACCCAGATTTTCAATGATTATTTTATAGGCATCAGTGAGAACTTGTGTAGAGCTCTCGTCGTATTTTTCAGTTTTGTGGTATGCCATGTTGTGCAGTTTTTAATTTATTAGTTTGCAGGGTATTCTACAAAATTTCTTTCTGTTTCATAAAGTCGGATTTGTAGTTCCAATGCAGGGTTTATATGTTCTCTTAATAGATTGTAAATAACAATTGCAATGTTTTCTGCTGTAGGATTCATATTCTTAAATTCACTGCAGTCTTCATTTAAATTCTTATGGTCAAATTTTTCGATGACATGTTTATTGATGATATCACTCAGGATTTTGAGGTCAATTACATATCCTGTTTCTTTCTCAGGAAAGCCGGTTAATTTAACAATCAATTCATAGTTGTGGCCGTGATAATGAGGGTTATTGCACTTTCCGAAAATTGCAGCATTTTTAATGTCATCCCACTCAGGATTATGAAGTCTGTGCGCTGCATTGAAATGTTCTTTTCTATAAACGGCTACTTTATTGCTCATCAGATTAAATAACAACAATTAGGTCAATTTGTTGTTGGTTTTAAAAAATTAGGGATAATGATTTATTGAATTTATATTTTCCCAAAATATTCAACATATATTCTGGGGGTTTCGTAAAGCTTCAAGGAAAATAGCTGAACGCCCGGAGGCAATTGCGGAGCTAATTGATCCCAAATTCCAATGACCAGATTTTCGATGGAACAAATTTTGTCTTTCATGAAGTCCACATCCAAATTTAAGTTTTTATGGTCAAGTTTGTCAATTACATAATCCTTAATGAGGATGCTCAGTTTTTTTACATCAAATACAAATCCAGTGTCTTCACTGGGTGTGCCAGCGATGGTAACATGCAATTCAAAGTTATGTCCATGCCAGTTTTCATTGGCACATTTACCAAAAACAACTTCATTCTCTTCTTTTGACCAGTGAGGGTTGTAAAGCTTATGCGCCGCGTTGAAATGTTCTATTCTGGTAATGTGAACCATTAATGCGATGAATTTTTTGCAAAGTTAGATACTATTCTGTAAAATGTAAAGCGTAAATCCGAAATTTGCAATATGTCAATTCTTGTCATTGCAGCTACTTTAATGGAAATAGAGCCGTTTTTGGCCAAAAAATCAAACATAAATTATCTTATTACAGGTGTTGGGGCTTCGACAGCTGTTTATCATTTGACAAAAGCAGTTAATAAAGAAAAATATTCTCTGGTTGTACAAGTTGGATTAGCAGGAACTTTCAATGAAAAACAATTGTTGGGCGAGGCAGTAATTGTAAAAAGTGATTGTTTTGCCGACACAGGAGTCAGCGAAAAAAACAGTTTTAAAAATATTTTTGAAATGGGGTTGGCAGATTCAGATATATTTCCTTTCAAAGATGGATTGTTGATAAATAATGGAATTGATCAGCTTATGCATCAGCAACACAAGGTTGTGAAAGGCATTACAGTTAATATGATCTCGGATCAGCCAGATTTCATTGATCAATTGCAAACCAAATATGAAGCAGATATAGAATCCATGGAGGGCGCAGCTTTGCATTATGTTTGCCAGAATGAACAACTTCCATTTTTGCAAATCAGAGGAGTCAGCAATCAAGTAGGGGACAGGAACAAATCAAACTGGAAAATCAAAGAAGCAATTGAATCTTCCAATGGGCTATTGCTTGAAATCATTCATCTATACCGGCAAAAAAATCTTTTATGAAAATTACTCTAGGATTTTCTCCTTGCCCAAACGATACTTTCATTTTTGATGCATTGGTCAATAAAAAAATTGACACGGAAGGAATCGAATTCATTGAATCTCTGGAAGATGTTGAAACCCTGAATCGCAATGCCCTTGAAAATAAATATGATGTAACCAAATTAAGCTATGCGGTATATCCGTCCGTCAGTAAAGAGTATGTCATTCTTAACAGCGGCAGTGCTCTTGGAAACGGTGTAGGACCTTTGTTGATAGGCAATTTCTTGAACGAGCAAATTGATGTCAACAATCAGCTCATAGCTATTCCCGGTATGCATACCACAGCACATTTTCTTTTTTCAACCGCATACCCTCATGCAAATAAAAAAGTTTTTTTACGTTATGATGAAATAGAGTCCTTTGTGCAGGATGGAAAAGGATTGGGAGTCATTATCCATGAAAACAGGTTTACTTATGGCGAAAAGGGACTTTTTAAAATCAATGATCTGGGCGAATTTTGGGAGAAAAGAAATAATCTTCCAATCCCTTTGGGGGGGATTGTTGTAAAAAGAAATCTAGAAGAACAAATCCAATTAAAAATAGACAGATTGATAAAAAAGAGCATAGAATATGCTTATTCGGAATTTCCCAAACTGAATGAATACATCTGTCACCACGCCCGCGAAATGAGTGAAGAAGTAATGAGAAAGCATATTGATTTGTATGTAAACGGGTATTCGCTGTCGTTGGGAAAAACAGGAAAGAATGCTATTCTTAAAATGATGGAATTTTTCGAAAATGAAAAAGCACCAAAAATAAATTCAGGTATTTTTGTCAGTTAAACTTTTTCTTTTTTCAATGCCTTGCTATATACTTCAAGACAACGCTTTCTTGCGAACTCATGTTCCACTATTGGCTTAGGGTAAGTCAATTCCTGAAATTCAGGCACCCATGTTTGTATATATTTGAAATCCGGATCGAATTTTTTTGTTTGTAAATAAGGATTGAATACCCTGAAATATGGTGCTGCATCACAGCCGCTTCCTGCAGCCCATTGCCATCCGCCGTTATTGGCGGCAAAATCAAAATCCAATAGTTTGCTTGCAAAATAAGCTTCTCCCCATTTCCAGTCTATGAGTAAATGTTTACAGAGAAATGAAGCTGTAATCATTCGAACCCGATTGTGCATGAAGCCGGTTTCATTCAACTCCCTCATACCCGCATCTACGATTGGATAACCAGTATGACCTGAACACCATTTTTCAAATTCAATCTCGTTGTTTCTCCATTCAATATTATCATAAGCGGGTTTAAAAGATTTGTAATGATTGATATGAGGAAAGTGCCATAGTATCATTTGGTAAAAGTCCCGCCATATCAATTCGTTGATGAATACATCAGACAAATCTTTTGTTTTCTTAAATACTGTCCGAATACTCAATGTGCCAAAACGAAGATGAATTCCAATTTTGGAAGTGCCGGAAATTCCCGGAATATCTCTTTGAGTGCTGTATTTTTTCACAACATCATTTTTTAGTTGCTTTTCAGGAAACGAACGAAGTGAATTTTCAAAACCAATTTCATTGATTGAAGGAAAATGAAACTGTTTGTTTTTAATAAAATTATCCTGTAGTTTTTCAGACTCAAATTGATTGATTTCGGTATCGAGCAATTTATTTTTCCATTTTCTGCTGTAGGGTGTAAATACCGTATATGGGTTGCCGTCATCCTTAACCACTTCATTTTTTTCAAAAATCACATGATCTTTGAAAGAATTGAATTCAATTTTATTTTTTTCCAGTTTCTCTTTGATTGCTTGGTCCCTTTTTATAGCATAGTGTTCGTAATCGTTGTTGGTAAATACGGCATTTATTTTATAATTTTTAAGGAGCTGGTCAAAAGCATTTTCCGGAGTGTCAAAAAGAATCATCAATGAACTCTTATGTCGATTGAGTTGATTGTTTAGTTCAGATAAAGTGTTGTGGATGAATTCGACCCTTCGGTCACACTTGTCTGATAATTTCTCCAAAATATTTTTATCAAAAATGAATACAGGCAGAACGGGAAGTCCGGAATTGAGCGCATGAAACAAACCGGTGTTGTCTTCAAGTCTAAGATCTCTTCTGAACCAGAAAATATTGATAAGTTCGGACATTGGTATAGTTTAATAGCATACTAACAAAAAACCTTGCTATTTGTTGTAATCAAATCCCTGTAAATAGTTTGTGTAATATTGTTTTCAAATTTGACATTTTCAATAGCTTCTACCCATTTTAAATTAAAAATCGAGTTGGTGAGAAAAACTTCATCTGCATCCATTAGTTCTTTTTCTTCTATGGTTTTTTCTATGATGGTGTAATTCAATTTTTTCAAATCTTTAATAACCTGTGCCCTCATGATTCCGGCTATACAACCTTCCTCAAGGGATGGGGTGTAAATGATTCCTTCTTTAATGATAAATACGTTTGCAATACAGCTGTCGCAGATATTTTTGTTTTGATTTAAAACAATTGCATCATTGCATTTTTTATTTTTTGCGTGAAGTGCTCCCATAGCATAGGGCAGAAAGTTATTGTGTTTACAGTTGCTGAACTTATCTATGGTTTTAATAGCATCTCTGTAAATGCAGCAATGAAGTCCATTGCTATTCAATTGACCGTTGTTGTCCGGCAGGGAGCTTGTTTCAATGATAAATTGCGGATTACGTTGAGTTGAATCAAAAAGCCCACCGGGGCCACTGTAAAGGGTAAGTCTTATTCTGGCTGATTCCGATTTGTTTTTTTTAATCAGTTGTAATATTTGATTTTCGATGAAATCGGGGTTAAATAGTTTGGGAATTTGAAATTCCAGCAGACGCATACCATTCCAAAGTCTCGCCAGGTGTTCATCCAACAATATGAGTTGATTGTTTTTGAATTTGAATGTTTCAAACAATCCGTCTCCAAATTTTAAACCTCTGTTACGGGCATCAATGATGGGAGTGGAATCTTCCACAATTTTTCCATTGCAATTGATGAATGCCATAAGTCAGTGGATGGGAATTATATTTCCTGTATGATTTTGTGTTTTACGGCATACATGATGAGGCCGGTGGTGGTTTTGGATCCGGTCTTAACTTTAAGTCGGTCGCGTATTGCCTCTACAGTTCTTGGACTAAGGTCAACCATATCGGCAATTTCTTTAGTGCTTTTTTCTTCACACATCAGTCTGAGAATGGTGGTTTCTTTTTCACTTAAATGTGCTTCCTGAGGGCTGATTTGCTGAGGAGTAACGGGGTTTTTTTGTTTTAAGTTGCTCAACAGAGCTTTGTTGGTCAGGGAGTTGAAGTAATATTCCTGCTCATAGCAGGTTTTTATCGCTTCATAAATGATTTCACTGTCGCTGGTTTTGGTCAGGTATGAATTGGCACCCAGTTCCATTAGCTTGGTAATCATACTATTGTCATCAACCATGGTCAGCATGATAACCTTGGTATGAGGGGAAATTTTTTTGATTTCAGGTAAAGCAGCAATGCCGTCCATGATAGGCATCTGTATATCGAGTAATATGACATCGGCATCAATATTTTTCAATAGATTCAGCAAGTGCATACCATTGTCGGCCTCGGCAATTACCTTAATGTCGTTTTTGATGCTCAGCGATGTTTTTACACCCGCTCTGTATAGCACGTGGTCATCTGCAATAATGACTTTGATGGGTTCTTTTTTTTCTTCGTTCATTTTATTTGATTCGGAATTTTAGGTTAGTAGGAACAAAAATCCAGTTTATAAACGTATAACTGCAAGGTCTTATTATTTAATGAATGAATTTTAAGTGAATTTACGCGTTTAATTACATAGTGAATTTACTATAAATTATTGAATGACTTTGGTGAATAATACGATAAAATAAAACAGGCAGATCAACAATCTGCCTGTAATTGATTTTTTTCGGAACTGCCTAATGAAAATTGGCTGTTGAGAAAAAAATCTGCAATCAAACCTAAACCCAAATTTTGCTATGTATTACAATCTGTCATTAATAATAAAAAGTCAAGGCAGTTTCCCGCCCTGACTAATTGTTTCACAGAGTACATATAGAAACTCAACAATACAAAACTCTTTATATTGCAGTGTTATCTAAAGTGAAAAACAACCCTTGAAAGGTGTTTTTTTCTCCTTTTTCTTAAATTTTATAAAATTAATATTGTGAAATGACGCAAAAGGCATTTGTTATTCTTAATGATTTTGTCAACCTATGTTTATGCTTGACATATTATTTCACTTTGAAGAAAAAAAATAAATCAATGCCTACAATAAAATACATTAAAGTATATCTATTAATTACATTAATCTTTTGTTGTATTAATGAATTGTGTTTTTATAAAGTATTAAATACAAATAGATTGATATTTATGCTTGCTTTTGCATTTGCCCATCAATTTTTGTTGATCAAGTTTATAATTTCTGAATTATTGAATCATAAGTTAATAAGGTTTAATAAATTATTCTTTTTATTACTGACAATTTTTGAGTTATTCATTTGTTATTATGATTTTATATTTGGAAGCTATTATTCGGCATCCTTCGCAAATGTTTCAATATTATATTATACTTCATTTTATTTTATTGTTTTTTTTAATGAAGAATTTTCGGATAAAATTCAAACTGGTTTTGCTTTTTATATAATAACTGGAATTTTTATTAGTTCTTGCTTAATTACACCAATAATTTTATTTGGAAAATATTTTTATGAATTTTTAGATAGGGATTATTATTATTTAATCTCAATAATTGCTCCAATATCTTCATTGTTATTTTACGTATTCATATTAAAAGCAAATTCATGCATTGGAAGAGTTCACAAATGATTTTAATATTTGTATTAATATGTAGCATCATTATGGTATTATTAGGATTAACCATTGTTTATTTTGCTATGAGATATCAAAAAAAACAATTACTTCATCTAAGAAAAATTAAAGATTTAAATCTTATTCATGAAAATAATTTATTAATGAATAAACTTCAGATTCAAGAACAAACTTTTCAGAATATCAGTCGTGAGGTTCATGATAATATTGGTCAAAAACTAACGCTCGCAAAACTTCAGTTAAACACGCTAGTACATACTGACCCTGAAATCAATGAAAGAATCAAAGTAGTAGTTCAAATTATAACTGAGTCACTAAATGACCTTAGGGATATCAGTCGAAGTTTAAGTTCTGAGATAATCATTAACAATGGTTTGATCAAAGCACTGGAAAATGAAATTAATCACTTAAACAAATCCTGTCAGTATAGTATCAAATTAATCATTACAGGGGAGCCAATTTTTATGGACTCAGAAACTGAATTGGTGATATTTCGCATGATTCAGGAATCATTGAGTAACATTATTAAACATGCAGAGGCCACTCAGGTAAAAATCTCATTTGTGTACTCCGAAAATCAGTTATTTATTGAAGTACATGACAATGGAAAGGGCTTTGATACATCTGAAAATAAAAATGGGAATGGATTAAGTAATATCAAAAGCAGGGCGGCTTCCCTCAATGGTGTTGCAGTTTTTGAATCTGAAAAACAAAAAGGAACTGTGGTTAAAATACGAATTCCCTATTTGGAAAACATAAATAAAGACAGTAATTAAATCTATTCGATTTGCTTTTTTTTATTAAAAAATCTTCTACACCATGAACACAAAAAAATGTAAAATTTTGCTTGCGGATGATCATGTTTTGCTAAGAGATGCACTTTCTTCCTTAATCAGTTCTTTTGAAGAATTTACCGTTATCAATTCGGTAGGAAATGGGAGGGAATTGATGGCATTAATGGCAGATGGGGTGAAACCAGACCTGATCTTACTGGATTTAAATATGCCCCTCATGGATGGATTTGAAACGGCAAAATGGTTGGCTAGAGAGCATCCTGATTTAAACATACTCATCCTGACCATGTATGACTCTGAAATTGCACTGATCAGGTTGCTTCAATCAGGAGTAAAGGGTTTCTTGAAAAAAGATGCTCATCCATCTGAATTAAGGTATGCGCTTAAATCGGTTGCAGATGGGGGTTATTATTATTCACATAATACTACCGGCAAACTGGCTTCTCTTTTTCAGAAAAATAATGAGAATCAATCTTTCATTCAAAAGGCAATGCTTTCAGACATTGAAATTGAATTTCTTCGGCTTGCAAGTACAGATATGACTTACAAAGAGATTGCATACAATATGAAAATAACCCCCCGGGCAATAGATGGTTACAGGGATACGCTTTTTGAAAAACTGGATGTAAAAAGTAGGGTGGGTTTGGCTATTTATGCCGTAAAAAATGGCATTGTAACCTTGTAATGTGTAATTGTTACATCACTCTATTAATTTATTTCTCATTCCATACATGATCAATCCGGCAATTGTTTTAGCATTCACTTTTGCTTTCATGTTTTGGCGGATTGTTTCGATGGTTCGCGGACTTAAAAAAATGATTTTGGAAATTTCCTCTGTTGTTTTATCCTCTGCCAGCAGCTGTAAAATTTTCAACTCTTTTTCGTTGAAGTTGACAGGTGTGCTTGTTCCGTAGTGTTGTCTCACATTTTTTTTCTGCATGAGTCTTCCCATTACTGCATGATTCACCAACTCATTAAAATAAAAATCATCGTTCATGCAGGTAAGAATCGCCTCGTAAATTTCTTCCGGATCTGTGGTTTTTGTCAGGTAGGCATTTGCACCCATTTCCATCATTTTGCTGATCATTTGCTGATCATCGTACATGGTAAGCACGATGATCTTGATTTCTTCATACTCCTTTCTGATGATTTGAATGGCGTTGATGCCATCTATTTCAGGCATTCGGATGTCCATCAGCAAAACATCCGGTTTTTTGATGGATATCTTGTGCATCATATCCTTTCCGTCTTCCGCCTCCCAAAGCATTTTTAAATTTATTTTACCCGACAATGCCATTTTGATCCCATCCCTGAATATTTTATGGTCATCGGCAATGGCTATTTTTATTTGATTTTCAGTAGTCATTTTAATTTATAGTATTTATTAATTTATAGTTGATTATTTAACAATTAATTATTGACAATTGCGCATTCAATGAGCATAAATAGTTTACCAGATTTCATAAATATGCTACGGCAATTTAAAAAATAATTCAAAATACTTCAAGCATAGCTTATACACATGATTTTCAACAATTTAATACTATCACGTAAATTTACGAAGTAAAGTTACATTAATTAATAGTAAAATTACTAATTTTGAAACGTAAAATTACCCGATTATTAATAGAAAAACACACCGTAAAATTGGTTAAAAAACAATATGGTATTGACTTTTAAGCTTTTCGTAAATCTACGTTTTCTTTCAATGCTATTGTATGGATTTTTAGAAAATTCGAAGTTTAGGATGCAATTAATCTTAAACAATTAAAATATTTTATCATGCTAGGAGGTTTAATCGCTGCTTTATTGTTCCTTTTCTCTAAAATGTAATTGTATTTAATTTTGATTTTGGGTAAGAGTTAACTAATTTTGGTCAAACTTCTTCCTATTAACAATTTAATTACATATATTACTTTTTTTTCTGAAATTTTACCTTTGACCTTTTGTATATTGTTTCTAAAAAAAATTAATACAAAAAGTTTAAAGGTTTTTTTTATTTATTGTATTTTCTTAGCATTTTTTTCAATTGCAGGTTCTTTTTCCCTCTTTAATCAGTCAAACAGAACATTATATTTTATTGTGGTTAAGTTATACACAATAACAGAGTATGTTCTATTCGCAATACTTCTCTCTGGGTTAATTGACAAAAAAAATATTAAAAGAGCAATTATTTTTTCAATAATTCCATTTCTAACTTTTAGCATAATGAATTGGTTTTTAAATAAAAATAATTTTAGTGAATATCCATTGTTAATAGAATTCATCTTTTTCATTTTGGTAATCATCTATTTCTTTTATGAAAAAATGAAGTCTTCTTCATTGTATCCAATTTACAACAGTATTCATTTTTGGATTTCCGTAGGTTTGTTTATGTATTTTACTGGAAATTTTTTTTACATCCTGTTAGTTGAGTATTCTACACTTGCAGATGCTGAAGTCAAAAATCAATTGAAAGTAATTTACAGTGCTGTAACCATTATTAAAAATTTGTTGTTGGGCCTTGCTTTTTTAAGTTCCGAAAAAACTGACGCTGAATCTGATGAGGATTATGTAAACAATGCTGCCGGATTCGATAAAGAAAATACATTTTACCAAAACAACTTGTTATAACCATGTATCTACTTCAAGCAGATTCTTCCGGTATTTCAAAATTGATGTTCATAGGGACATTTGGAATGCTGACACTTGCAGTGGGGATTATTGTATTTGTTATTTTTCATCAAAGGAAAATCATCCGCTATCAAATGCAAATGAAGCGATTTGAAGCGGAAAAACAACAGATTTTATTGAACGCTTCCATTCGTTTCCAGGAAGAAGAGCGCCAGCGTATTGCCGCAGATTTGCACGATGATGCCGGCCCTTTGCTGGCCACAGCCAGATTATATCTAAATGAAAATCTGGTAAATCAGGAAAAACCTCAACAATTGCAAAGCATTATCAGCGCCAAACAAATCATTGATGATGCCATAATGCTAATAAGAAATATCAGCCACAGTTTGATGCCCCCAACATTAAAGAATTTCGGTTTGGAAAGTGCCACTACGGATCTTTTTCAAAAAATCAGCGGCAGTGGTGTTATAAATGCAAGTGCAAGATTTCATGATTATAAAGAGCGTTTGAAAGTAGATCAGGAGTTGCTTGTTTTCAGAATCATTCAGGAACTGGTAAACAATATTCTCAAACACAGCAGTGCAGGATTCATTCATCTTACCCAAAATCTCTCAGGCAACAATTTGTACCTTAGAATTCACCATGACGGAAAGGGTATTACTCAGGCAGAATTTGACCGTTTGAATCAGGGATCTCAAGGACTTGGGCTTAAAAATATAGCCAGCAGAATCAACCTGTTGAAAGGAAAAATATTTTTTGAAATTGATCCAAGTCAAACTTATTTCAAAATTACCATTGAAATTCCAAGAGGAAACAAATTCTGATTTTGAACGGCCGCTTCCAATTTTTCCATTTCTCTTTTAAAGATGCTATTTTTACAGCAAACGTATGAGTGAAACAAATCAAATCAGGGTTGCTATTGCAGATGATCACAAACTCTTTAGAAAAGGGGTTATATTATCCATGCGACAATATACCAACATCAAGTTTGTAATGGAAGCAGATGATGGCGAAGACCTGCTTTCGAAAATTTCCGAAGCCAAGCCTGATGTTGTTTTGTGTGATTTAAAGATGCCTAAGAAAGATGGCATTGATTCCACAAAATTGATTACCAAGAATTTTCCGGGTATAAGAGTTATCATTCTGACCATGTATGAAGATGAGCGTTTTGTTGGTCACCTGATGGATTGCGGTGCCGCTGGATATTTGTTAAAGAGTACCGATCCTGCAGAAATTAAAAAGGCCATCAATGATGTGATGCGAACAGGTTTTTATCTGAATCCTTTTGTAAACAAGGTATTGATAAAAAAGAATTACTCCAAGCAGAAATTCAATCCAAATTTGACGTCTGAAGTAGTTTTAAGTGACCGTGAAAAGGAAGTGTTGACGCTAGTTTGTATGGAGTTTACCGCAGCTGAAATTTCCGGTAAAATGGGAATCAGTGCTCGAACGGTAGAGGCCATAAAAGACAGGCTGATGGAGAGGTTTGGTGTAAAAAATTCCGTTGGACTCGTATTTTATGCCATGAAGAACCATTTGATAGATTGATCAAAAAATCTTCGGGTCAAGTATGAAATTCAATTCGTCAGAATAGTCCGAAAAGTGTGGAATCAATTTTAGCGATGATTTCTCCGAGGTGCTCATCGTTTTCTGCAAACTTGTTTTTATCTGCATCAATTACAAGTAGTGCACCTTCTTTATAATTGTCAATCCAGTTGTTGTAAAGGTCATTCAGCTTTTTCAAATAGTCGAGTCGAATGTTTTCTTCGTATTCTCTTCCCCTTTTTTGTATTTGGCCAACAAGTGTCGGAACGGATGCTTTCAGATAAATCAACAAGTCAGGGGGTTGAACCATTGATTTCAAGGTTTCAAAAAACTTGTAGTAATTGTCAAAGTCCCTTTTACCCATCAAGCCCATTTCATGCAAATTGGGTGCAAAAATATTGGCATCTTCAAAAATGGTTCTGTCCTGAATAACGGTCTCGGTACCACGCTGAATCTCCAGCAATTGATTCAGTCGGCTATTTAGAAAAAATATCTGCAGATTAAAACTCCATCGTGGCATGTCTTCATAAAAATCATTGAGGTATGGATTGTGGTCCACATCTTCAAATTGCGGTATCCACTTGTAATGTTTGCTTAATAATTCTGTGAGCGTTGTTTTACCTGCTCCAATGTTTCCTGCAACCGCAATATGTTTAGGTTTTTTAGACTTGGCCATTTTGAAATAATAGATTTATACGATACGCGAAAATATTGAATAAAAACGCACGAAATTTTAATTTTTGAGGAAACTTAAAAATAATTTAAACCCATGGCTTGCCTAACCAATTCCATGGTTACAAGTGCACTTTCCGTTGCTTTTTCTGCCCCTTTTTTCATAATCTCCAGCAGATAGTCGTCATTTTCGAGGATGTCGTTGGTTTTACTGCGAATTGGTGCGATGAACTGAATCATATCTTCTGCCAGTTGCTTTTTCATATCGCCATAACGAATGGTACATTTGTTGTAGTCATTGTTGTATTTGGAAATTACCTCATCGCTGCTGACCAGTTTCATCAGCATAAACAGATTCTCTATGTAATCGGGCTTTGATGAGTTGGCTTCAACAGGACCAGCGTCTGTTTTGGCTTTCATTACCTTTTTTCGAATGGTTTCATCATCGTCAGCGAAATAAAGGGTAGACAAATTATTTTCACTTTTACTCATTTTGCCTGAACCATCCAATCCGGGCACTTTGATCAATTCTTCATTGAAGTTGAAAGCATGAGGTTCAGGGAATATCTCTCCGTATCTGTGATTGAATCTCACAACAAAGTTCCTTGCCATTTCAAGATGTTGTTCCTGATCTTTACCAACAGGAACCAGGCTCGCCCTGTGCATAATGATATCTGCGGTCTGCAAAACGGGATATGTCAATAGTCCTGCATTTACATTCTCAGGATGCTGTCTGGCTTTATCCTTGAAAGTGACCGTTTTTTCCAATTCACCTTTGTAGGCAAGCATGTTTAAATACAAGTATAACTCCCCAGTTTCGCGCAAGTGACTTTGACAATAAAAGGTTGCTTTATCCGGATCCAAACCACAGGCAATATTTTCTGCCAAAACCCTTTTTACATTCAGTTTTAATGTGCTTGTATCGGGATGGGTGGTTAATGAGTGTAAATCTGCAATCATGAAAAAACAATTATATTCCTCCTGCATTTTTACATAATTCCTGATGGCCCCGAAATAATTTCCCAAATGAACCATGCCTGTAGGCCTGATGCCACTCATGACAATACCTGCAGGCAAATCCGGATTTTTTAATATTTGTTTGTCTTTGTTCATTTAAGGAGTGTTATTTCCGCTTGCGAAGATAATAAAAGTAGGCTGAAGTAAAATTTTCGGTGACAGCGTTTTAAAACGCTTAGTTAAACAACACTTGATGTTACCCTTGAAAATGTATCATTTCAATGGGTGATTTATGTTTTCACTAAACGTCAATCATTTAAAAGTCCATACTTTTGTCAAGTATTTGATTGAACCAAATAAATACTTAATCGAGGACACTTTCAAATCAGCAGATATTTAAAACAATTCAATAATAATACAGATGCAGTCGATCATAATATTGGATCATATTCTTAAGAGCTATTTTTTGGGTAAACAGGAGTTGCAGGTTTTGAAGGGTATTTCTATGGAAATTAATAAAAACGAGTATGTAGCGCTGATGGGACCAAGTGGTTCCGGAAAATCCACATTAATGAATATTCTGGGCTGTTTGGACTCACCTACCGGAGGAAAATATGTATTGAACGGAAAGGATGTCAGCAGTATGCATGATGATGAACTGGCAGCTGTCCGAAACAAAGAAATTGGATTTGTATTTCAGCAATTTAACTTACTGCCAAGGTTGACTGCTGCAGAAAATGTCGCTTTGCCATTGATATACAGCGGCATATCAAAAAAAGAAAGAATGGAAAGAGCTTCTGCAGTATTGGAGAAGGTTAAGCTGGAAGACAGAATGCATCATAAGCCCAATGAACTGAGTGGGGGCCAGTGTCAGCGTGTTGCAATAGCAAGAGCACTGATCAATAATCCTTCAATTATTTTGGCAGATGAGCCTACCGGCAATCTGGACTCTAAAACCTCGTATGAAATAATGGAAATATTGGGTAAAATACACACCGAAGGGAATACGGTTGTGCTCGTAACGCACGAGGAAGATATTTCGGCATTTGCCCATCGCATCGTGAGATTAAAAGATGGCCTAATTGAAAGCGATAAAAAAAACAATCAATCTGCTAATATTTTATAGCATTGATGAACTATTCATGTTAATTATTGTTCTCTCAGTAAGATAAATCAATAAAATGTCAACAAAGATATATACCAAAACGGGAGATTCAGGTACTACCAGTTTGATCGGAGGTACCAAAGTTCCCAAAAGTCATCTTCGAATTGATAGTTATGGAACGGTGGATGAACTGAATTCTTACATCGGTTTTGCAAATGATCAAATTACTCATGAAAAAAGTAGGGAAGTGCTCAAGGAAATACAAGACAGACTTTTTACAATTGGCTCATCTCTAGCTTGTGATCCTGATAAAGAGCCCATGCTTAAAATACCTGATTTGAAAGAGCAGGACATTGCTTTTCTCGAATTTGAAATTGATCAAATGAACCAGGTTCTTCCGCCTATGAAATCTTTTATTCTCCCTGGAGGACATATGGTCGTTTCTTCCCTGCATATTTGCCGATGTGTGTGCAGGAGGGCAGAACGTTGTTGTGTTCTGCTAAAAGAGGAAAATATTTTTGTTGAACCACTTGTAATAAAATACCTCAACCGTTTAAGTGATTATTTATTCGTACTTTCTAGATACATAGGTCATTTGTTACAGATTGAGGAAATTGCCTGGAAACCCCGTATTTCATCCTGATATACTCAATAGCTCAAAAAGATAATCTTTAATCGGAAAATTTGCGGCATTTGCGCTCATTTTATCATTTTCTACTTGGTTAATAGAATAAATATCGCAATATTTGTATAAATTAAATTTATATGAATAACAATTTTATTTCCCTGAGCGAAGCCCGTGAATACACAAAGAAATTTCGTGATAATCTTCCAAATATGCTTACTGAAAATTTTCAGGACGCTTTGTCCTATTGCGAAACGTTTGATGCTGAAGCTGTCAGAGCTATACTGAATCAGGATGGATGCTTAAGTTTCAGGGTTTACAACGGGTTGAATAATAACAATGAAGTTTGTTCAATTTTGGTTGGAGTTGACGAAAACTTTGAGGATATTTTAAATGGTGAGAATAGTTTATTGGTCAATAGGGGTAAAAAATGTCCAACATTTTGCCCTGTAAATATTCTTTAATGAATTTATTTGAAATTTTAGATTCATTGGATTTTAGTTTGTTGTTGACGGAATTGTTGGTAGGAATTATTTTTTTCTATAAGTTAAGAACAGAGTTGCAAATGTTATTTTACAACACTGTTGTTTCTTTGTTTCATTTATTGATATTTTCTCATCTCCACAATCCTGTCAGTGTAAATGCAGAATGGTATTTAGTCACATTATCAGGGGCAGGATTCTATATGTTGTTTTTATTGTACTTAAAAAAGGTAAAAAACATCAAACGTACATTTCTATTTTTTTTAGGAATTATATCATTAATGATTATTTGTGAAATTGGTTTTATTGGCATTGACAGTTACAGAATATCTCCGTCTGAAACGATTGTTGATTTTATATTGTTGATTGTGTCATTTGACTTGTTTATTTATATTTTGAAAAAGAATCAAAATTTTCAAAATAAGTTTATTCTAATGTTGCTTTTTTCACAAATTCAATTCCTGGTGTACACTATATTGTATAATATTACACTATTCTTTACCTATCATCCTTATATTGAACAACACAGATCTATTTATATACAATTACTCATGCTTTCATCTGTATTAAATTCAATTTTCACTTCAATTGCATTCATATGGTCGCCA
>CAZCOL010000002.1:75240-77908 GCA_964500545.1 uncultured Ferruginibacter sp.
GCTTTCATCTGTATTAAATTCAATTTTCACTTCAATTGCATTCATATGGTCGCCACGAAAGGAGAATTTCTTAAAGCTCTGATAGGAGTTTGTTTTTTTTTATTTACACTAACGATTATTTTTTTAAGGATCTTCATTAAACAACAGAAAAGATACCGAATGCTTGAACAAGAAAAACTCCAAGTGGAGATGAAAGCATCTCAAAGGGAGAGAGATGAAATTGCTTCCGAATTACACAACGATTTTTTACCGAACCTTGCTGCAATAAAATATTGGCTTCATCAAATAAATTCGAATGATAATATTAAATTAGATCAATCAATCTTATTGTTGAATGATACGATAGAAAAATCAAAAAGCATAATCAAAAATATTTCACCGGTGAGTCTTTATGGTATATCTTTTCAATCTGCAATTGCCGATTTTATTCTATCAATCAATAAAAAAAACAAACTTAGAATCAATTTGACAGATCAGGACGAGATTAAATGTACTGCTGATCAAAATAATCTTTTATTTCGCATTTTGCAGGAAATAATTTTAAATACTTTGAAACATGCAGAAGCGAACAGACTTGAAATCGAAATTTCAAAGTCAGGTTCTTTTCTATTGATTAGAACTGCAGATGACGGGGTAGGGTTCAATGTTTTAAATAGTAACAAAACAGGTTTTGGATTATTAAGTATTAAAAACAAGGTCGATTATTTAAACGGGGCAATCAGCATAAACTCACAAAATAAAAAGGGGACCCAAATTATCATAGAAATCCCCATGATGTAATATCAAGTGATAAATTCTTCAATTTGATTTCGTTGGTTTCTTTGTTCCTTCAGTATTTGAAATAGGGTAGTTGGTATTAGAATTTTTTTGGGTATTTTTTCCTGATTTTTCTTTTACAGCTGAAGTTTTTTTTGAGTCCATTGGAACCTTCCTTTCATTTTCTTTCTTAACCAGTTTTTCCAGGGCGCTTTTCTTGATTATTAGCTTTTTCTCCATTGCTGAGGGAGTTGTTTGGGCTACTGATAAACTGACATTACATATGAATAGGCAGGCAAATGATACTATTCTTTTCATTTTTTACTTGTTTGTTGATGAGTTTAATAAATTCCAATACTGCAAATTAACCTAATTAATTTTGAATAAACATTCAATATTCAGTAAAATGCTTTAAATGATTCTGAAAATCATTCAATCCTTAAAGCCAAAAAAAACAGACTGCCAATCGGCAGCCTGTTTAAAATATACACTAGTTTTTTTACTGAATCACCACTTTTCCTGATTTAAGTCTTACGCCTGCAGCATCTGTCAATTCAACAAAATAAATGCCTTTTCCAAACTTGGTCATGTCAATTTCTGCTTTACCAAATGGTGTATTGATATTGAATGATTGACTGTACACCCTTGCTCCCTTCGTGTCATAGATGGTTACAGAACGCGGATTGGATACACCGAGATATTTATCATTGTACCTGATCTGGAAAATACCATTATTGGGATTTGGATAAATGAACAGATTGTAATTCAATGAATCTACTATGGTCACAATGTTACTTGGAGCACTTTTGCAACCATGTCCGTCGGTAACGGTAAGTGAGTAACTTCCCAATCCGTTAATATCTGCAATGTATGAAGATGATGTCGCATTGGAAAGTACAGATCCATTATAGTTCCACTGATAAGTTACATTTGGAGTACTTGCGTTGGTTACTGAAGAATTCAGGGTTGTTTGCAAACCGGGGAAAAGACTCGTATAAGGAGAAGCTGAAATGTTTACAACCGGGGTTGAATAAACGGTAACAGGAACTGCTATTGGATCTGAGCTGCATCCGGGAGTTTGAATTACCAGTGAGTAAGTTGTGGAAGATGACGGAGAAGCATATACGCTGCTTGTCAATGATCCATTATAATTGCTGCTCATAGCGGCATTATTGTACAAGCCTGCATTAGGACTCCAAACACCGGAAGGAACCGCCGAAGAAGCATAAGTTATCTCTAAACTCCAGTCATCCAGTGTATTGATGGGCTGTGTTGGCGATGCACCATCTGCCCAATAATCATACAATGCCAATGTCCATGATCCATTTGGCGTGCTGAATAAATCACTGAAATCAGTCACATCCGGAATGTATCCATCCGGGCCTGTTTGTACAGGATCATTTGGTGTGGTTGGGAAAGATGGGTTGGTTGGGTCATTGGCAATCGCCATAGAGGGCAAATAAGCATCAGCAGCGAATGTTGCAGAATAAGGATCAGTTCCGTTACCAAACAGAGCTGTTCCATTAGAAGCAAATACAGTATTGGTCAATCCTGTAGTTACGTCTGTACCGCCACTTCCGGATAATGCATAGGCAAGGTTCAGTACTTTTCCGTTGGGTGCTTTAATTACTCCAATCAGATCGCCCACCCAGGTGTGCGTTGCATTTACTTTAACTTTCACAGAATTGATGACTGAACCGGCCGGAATTCCAGAAACGTTGATGCTGTTGTTTATTCCTGAAGTTGTACCATCATCAGGAATGGTAGTTCCCAGTGCGCCGGATTCAAAAGTTACGGTAGTTGGCTGAACAGGTACATTACCACCAACAGACAACAACGCAACGTTGCCTTTACAAATTGCAGCAGATGCAGGATCGGCTGAACCGGTAATTTTATTAACGGTCAATGAAAC
>CAZCOL010000002.1:78008-90449 GCA_964500545.1 uncultured Ferruginibacter sp.
ACCCTTACCCTCATTCTTGTCTCGCCTAACAATGCATTGGCAGGTACATTGATTGAACCATTTATTACTGCACCGTTTGCAGATCCTAATGCTGTGAATTCTGTAGAGTCAAATGAACCGCTGTGATCATAATCAACCCACACCCCAACGTATTCAGTACCACCTGATCCCACTTCTACAGACATTGGAATCCTGCTTCCTACAGCAAGTAAACCTGTACCAACTGCAGGATCATTTACATAATTAGAATAGCCCCCTGTTGAGCAATCTGTAGTATTGTTCAATGAAGTTCCTAGGGTTACATTCAATATCACATCATCCAATGCACAATTGGTCGGGTCGGGTATGCAATAACATACATTCCAGGGATTGGCAATAATTTCCAATGCGGAAGATGTATCGCTGTTGCCCGAGCATGTTATTATCAAATGATACCAGGTTGTATCTGATAAAATTGTATTTAATCTTGGAGTGTTTGCTCCAGGAACATCTTCGAAAGTTATGCCGTCAGCAGATGATTGCCATTGGAAACTGAGTCCTGAATACATATTCGTATTGTTCGAAACCGACAATGTGAACATTGTCCCTGGGCAAACAGTTGTATCGGAGGAAATTGTATTTCCTGCATCAGGAGTACCTGAACAAGGAGTAGGTTCCATTATCATGACGTTATAATCTTCCGTTTCCCCGTATGAATAACCTATGCAGGAAGAAGTATCTACAAGCGCAGTATTCCATCTCAATCTAACCCTCATTCTTGTCAATCCTGTCTGAGCATCTGAAGGAACATCGATGTTTCCATTCACAGCGATTCCTCTTCCACTGCCAATGTAAGTGAATTCAGTTGTATCAAATAATCCGTTATGATTGTAATCAATCCATGCAGCCACATGTTCTGTTCCGCCGGTTCCTACTGTTACACTGATAGGATTGGAACTGTTTGTGAAAATCATCGCAGTGGCAACTGAATCATTGGTTGTGTAATCTGTATATCCGTTTGTGCCACAGTCAGAGTTGTTGTTGATGGCATCAAAGGTGACATTTGTAATGATGTCTTCTAAATTACAGTTAGTGGTTGCCGGTGTACAATAGCATTGATTCCATTCATTGGCAGTAATCATAACAGGTGTGGATGTTGCACTGTTTCCTGAACAAGTTGCCACCAATTGATACCAGGAAGTTTCATTTAAAATTGTAGTAAGGGCATCACTGTTTGCATTTGGTATATCAGCATAGTTAATGCCATCAGTAGATGACTGCCATTGATACGAAATTTCAGATGCAGTGCTGTTCAAATCGTTTGAAATGGACAGGTTAAAAGCAATTCCTGGACAAACTGAGGAAACAGAGGAAACTGTATTCCCTGGATTAGGAGTACCTGTACAGGGTGGTGGAATATTGATAAATATTCTGTAGTCTTCAGTTTCACCAAACGTATAGCCAATGCAAGCGGCAGTATCTGTTAATGGTGTGCTATACCTCAATCTTACTCTCATTCGTGTAGCACCTGCCAATGCATTTGTCGGGGTGTTAATAAATCCTCTGATGGTATCGCCATTGGCACTACCAATGGATGTAAATTCATTCGTGTCAAACACTCCATTTTGATTGTAGTCAATCCATACGGAAACATGCTCAGTGCCGCCGGCGCCAACTTCAACGCTGATGGGGGTTCTTGCTCCAGCAGTCAATGTCGCGGTTCCAACTGAGAGGTCATTCGTGTAATCAGTATATCCGCTGGCAGAACAATCCGTTGTATTGTTAATGGTATCTATTGTCACATTCAAAATAACGTCATCCAGCGAACAATCTGTTGAAGGAGGAATACAGTAGCAACTTGTTGGTGCATTCATGCCAACCTGAATTGCAGTTGATGTGTCAGAAAGTGAAGAATTCGAACATGTGGCAATCAACCGATACCAAGTTGATTCTGATTGAACAGCCATGAAAGTAGAGCCAATTGCACCGCTGATATCTGTGTAATTGATATTGTCAGTGGAAGATTGCCATTGGTAACTTATTCCCGAACCTGCAACAGCATTAGAAACGGATAAATCAAATCCAATACCTGGACAAACACTTGAACTTGAAGAAACAGTATTGCCCAAATCAGGATTACCTGAACAAGGTATAGTTGCATAGTCAATGATAAAGGGGAAGTCCTGTGGTTCTGTACTTGTTCCATCAGTAACATTCAGCCACGTGCCTGCAGTAAAATCATGCTGTTTTGCATTATTGCCGGGTTGTGTGGTAGTACCCACTACTGTACTTAGTGGAGTCCAATTGCTTGTCAGATTTGATGTAACTCCCGTCTGCCACTCCATCCAGTATGTTCCGGGGTTTAACGAAACAGATACTTGTGCCTCCAGTTTCCATATTTTTCTGGTAGTACCTGTCGTTGCATTGAATATGCGGTACATACCAGCTGAGGAGCTGGCGGTGAGTCTGTTGGTTGTAAGATTTCCATAGATAGGAATTGGTGTTCCCACAGAAGGATCTGTATTGAAAATTTGCAATCTCAATTCCTGATAGGGGGAAGTGGTACCTGCATATCCTGTTGAGTAACCATAAACAGTGATTTTTGTTAGGGACCATTGAGAGCCTACAGGAACAGTAAAGTTATCTGCTACAGAAAATCCTGCTGCAATGCCTGCTGATATTCCGGCACTTCCATTGCCAAGTTGTACCTCGCTCCATGTGAAGCCTGTAGGAGCGGCAGTACCATTACTGGATGTAGCTCCTGTGCTCAGGTTGCCGTTAATATACTGTTGGGCACTGGAAAAAATAAAAGAGAAACAGCAGAGTATCAAAGCAATGATTGTTTTTGATGTCAACCTCCTGATTTCTGTGAGCGTAAATTTTGATTGCATAATTTTAATTTGGGTTTAAAATTCTTTTCAGAATAAACGAACCGGTCTATCCTGAAAAATTCAACGTAATATACATATTATTAAATTTTTAACAAATTATTTTTCATTGTCCATATTGCATAAAAGTCAATACTGACAACTATCATCATTTACTTAGTTATTTTCTATAATTTAAGACATGGTTATCATTTAAATGATTGTCAAATATTGAAAGTAACATCGGGGGTTATGTGCAAAGCAACAAATTTGTGAAACACTCATGAAGTGTAAATTTCGATTATTGCTGTTGTGCTATCTTTGCAAAAAAATTCCATGGAAAAAAAATCATCAGATTCTCTGGTAGTCATGACAGAGCTGGTATTGCCAAATGACACAAACAATTTTGGAAATCTCATGGGTGGTAGATTGATGTACTGGATGGATATTGCTGCGGCACTTGCTGCAATGAAGCATTGTGCAGCACCGGTGGTAACGGCTTCAGTAGATAATATTTCTTTTGAAAATCCCATTAAAATTGGCAATGTGGTTCATATAGAAGCCAAAGTCACCCGTTCTTTCAATAGCAGTATGGAGGTTCATATGAAAGTATGGGGAGAAGATGCGATTCAGCAATACAAGTACAAAAGCAATGAGGCCTACTATACTTTTGTTGCACTTGATCCAAATGGCAAACCGAGGGCTGTTAATAAAGTCATTCCAGAGTCGGAGGAAGAAAAAAAACTTTTTGATGGGGCACTCAGAAGAAGGCAACTCAGATTGATACTCGGAGGTAAGTTAAAGCCTGAAGACGCCCCTGAGTTAAAAGCACTGTTTGTTAATTAGAATTATTTCTCAATAATTTACCAGGTCATTTTTACCAATCAATTTCTGATGAGCAATCTAACACCAATATTTTTCGATAACAGCGAAGCAGCTTTTGCATATAAATCAAACAGTGAGCTAAAAAAAGCCCATTTTTTGTTTTCTTCCATGGGAAATATTTTTCTCGTAAAGCTTGGGTTGTTATTAATTCCAAAGTTGATAAAATGGAGAGTTCCTTTTGCAAAAAAACTTATCAAAAACACTATTTTCAATCAGTTTGTGGGTGGAGAATCATTGGAGCAAACGAGTGATGTAGTTAAAAAACTTGAAACGCATAAAGTAAATGTAATTTTAGATTATGGTGTTGAAGGGGGTGAAGGAGAAAACTCTTTTGCTCAAGCTGCGGAAGAGTTTATTAAAGTAATCAATTTTGCCTCTACACAATCCAACATACCCTTCATCAGCATTAAAATCACCGGTATTTCCAGATTTGGTCTGCTGGAAAAAATTCATTCAATCATGCTGCAAGAAGGTTGTCAGTCAATTTTTGACAGATATCGTAGTGCTATTGAAAATATTTCTTTTGAGGAGAAAAACGAATGGAAAAAGGTAACAGAGCGTCTTGAAAAGATATGCGAAAATGCCTCGCTTAAAAAAGTTGCTGTATTGGTTGATGCAGAAGAATCCTGGATACAGGAACCTGTAGATGCAATTACAATGGAGATGATGAAAAAGTACAACAAAACCGAAAATCTGGTATACAACACCATTCAGCTTTACCGGCACGATCGGTTTTCCTTTTTAAAATATTCTTTGGAAGAAGCATGTCAACATCATTTCATTTTTGGCGCAAAACTTGTAAGAGGTGCTTACATGGAGAAAGAAAGGAAGAGGGCTGCTGCAATGAACTATCTTTCGCCAATTCAAATAAGCAAGGAAAAAACCGACAATGATTACGATAATGCCATTAAATTCTGTATTGAAAATATTGATAAAATAGCCTTTATTGTAGCATCTCATAACGGAAAAAGTAATTTGCTTGCAGCTACTTTGATGCTGGAGAAAGGTCTTCCCTCGAATCATAGCCACATTCATTTTTCCCAACTTTACGGAATGAGTGATGATATCACATTCAATCTTGCTGCCAGTGGATTTGGTGTAAGCAAGTATCTTCCCTTTGGTCCAATAAGCGATGTTATTCCATATCTGATGAGACGCGCAGAAGAGAATAGTGCCGTTTCCGGACAAACCGGAAGAGAGCTCTCTCTGATTAAAAAAGAGTTGAAAAGAAGAAAAACTGGTCGTCAATAATTTTTACTTTCGCTGAGTTCAATGACTTCGCAGTTGCTGATGTTGTCATTGTCTATGCTGAATCTTAGGATGGTTCTAACTTTATGCCATCCTTGTTTTCCGGCGGCACCCGGATTCATATGAAGGCATTGAATCGAATCGTCGAACATGATTTTAAGTATGTGTGAATGGCCACTGACGAAAAGTTTAACTCCATGACTCACCAATGATTGTTTTATTCCCGGAGCATATCTTCCGGGATATCCGCCAATGTGCTGGATCATTACTTTGATTTTTTCGCAATCAAAAACAATTCTTTCCGGAAATTCTTTTCTGATGACTGGGCTGTCAATGTTGCCAAATACTCCTCTGATGATTGGTTTTCGGGATGATTGTAAAAATCCGGCTTTCAATTTTTCTATTAGCTCCACAGAGCCAAAATCTCCTGCGTGCCAGATTTCATCACAATTTTTAAAATGATCGAATATCAGTTCATCTAAGAATCCGTGGGTATCTGATATCAGGCCGATTTTAGTCAATTTTTTAAATCAAATTTAGATGTTGAGTGATAATTATCTTAAATTTGAACGAAAGATAATTCGCTTTTTTCAACAATTGAAATTAAATCAAATTGACTTTTTTCAGAAATTTCACATACCACATCGATAAACGCAACTGGAAATATTATTTTTTAGTGCTTGCATTGTGTAAAGGTTATTTTTTCAACAACTAACCTTGCTGTATATTTTACTATTTTTAATTTTCAATTTTGATTTTTTATGCCACATTATAAAACACTGGGTTCAATCCCTTCCAAAAGACATACCCAATTCAGAAAACCTGACGGATCACTTTATTCAGAGCAATTGTTTTCAACTGAGGGATTTTCAAATGATTACTCCATTTTATACCATACCTATCCCCCAACTCAGATTGTCAAGTGCGATGATCCTATTGATATTTCTCCGGAAGTTGTGGAAGAAAAAATGTTGAAACATAGAAGTTTCGAGGGTTTTACCATAAAGCCTGAAGAAGATTACCTGAAAAGCAGAAAAGCTGTATTGGTCAACAATGATTGCCATATCGTGCTGGCTTCTCCTCAAAAAAGCATGGTTGACTATTATTACAAAAATGCTGATGCGGATGAAATTATTTTTGTGCATGAAGGTAGCGGAGTTGTAAAAACCTGCTATGGCGATTTGTTGTTTTCTTATGGTGATTATATTGTAATTCCCAGAGGAACGATTTATCAGATTCATTTCAAGGACTCAAATAACAGACTGTTTATTGTTGAATCGTTTATGCCTATCCGTTATCCAAAAAGATACATGAGCAAGTATGGTCAATTGATGGAGCACTCCCCTTATTGCGAAAGGGATATAAGGGGTCCTGAAAATCTACAAACATTTGATGAGAAAGGTGATTTTGTCATCAAAACAAAAAAGAAAGGCTTGCTTTATGGAATTCATTATGGCACACACCCTTTTGATGTCATTGGTTGGGACGGATGTTGCTATCCTTATATTTTCAGCATTCATAATTTTGAGCCAATTACCGGCAGGGTTCATCAGCCGCCTCCGGTTCATCAGACCTTTGAAACTGATGCCTTTGTTGTTTGCTCATTCGTTCCAAGATTGTATGATTATCATCCATTGGCAATACCCGCTCCATACAACCATAGCAATATAGACAGTGATGAATTGCTTTATTATGTGGATGGTGACTTTATGAGCAGAAAGCATGTGACGAGAGGAATGATTACATTGCATCCCGCAGGTATTCCCCATGGTCCACATCCTGGCGCATTGGAAAAAAGCATAGGGGCGAAAGAGACTAAAGAGTTGGCTGTTATGGTTGATACATTCAGGCCATTACAATTGACCAAATATGCTCTCGAAATTGAAAACGAAGGGTATGTCATGAGTTGGGCGGAATAAATAATTTATTTGGTTGTTTTTTCTTAATTCAAAATTCAAGTAAGAAATATTCATGGAAATGATAATTGTCATTTCCATGTTTTTTTTCATGAGTTAGCATTGCATAAAAAACAAATGCTGAAGATAAATGAAATAAAAAAAGGCAACTATTTTTTTGCAAGCAATGAAGGAGATTATAACCCCGGAATCGTAGCAGAAATAAACAGGTCTAACGGACAGGTTTGTATTGACAATGGAGTTCAGAAATTTTGGTACGACATCTTACAACTAAAACCCATGCCGCTCAATGAAAAATCAATGCTTCATTTGAAATTTTCCAAACAGCTCAATCAGGATGGGACAGTAAAATATTCCAAAGGTGCATTCAGGGTATTGGTTCCAAAGGAGGGCGATTTCAGCAAAATGGAAATCTGGTACAGAGACGAACACCGGCATATTTTCAATCCTATATTTGTTCATGATCTGCAAAATCATTTTTTATCCATGACAAAAGTTTCATTGAATGCCACGGCTTACTGATAAAATTTTTTGAAAAGAGATTGTGTAAATAAAAGTATCAAAATTGAATTGTTTAATAAGATAAAACCTTTCACTTCATCAACAAGCCATTGAACTTTATTCTTCAAATTAAGATTATTTTAATCCTTTTTGTTTTACAGATCAAACTTAATCGGCAATAAAAGTGAATTTTGTGATTTTGTTGTGTTTTGGTCATGGGAAAAAGGGATTTTTATCATTAAATCCTGAATTAATGCTCAAAACCCAAATAGTGTGTAAAAAAAAGCAGTTAATTATTTCTTTACGTTAATTAATTTTCTATTATTGCATCATACATTGAAATAATTAAAGGATAATGAGCAAGAAAGTTTTATATACACTCGAATACCCTATCAGATGTTCCCCAAGCATTCTTTATGAATTTTTAGTAAATCCGGCCTCATTACAGGAGTGGTTCGCTGACAAAGTGGATGAAAAGGATGGGGAATACAGTTTTTCCTGGAACGGAACCGAAGAAAAAGCAACTTTACTGGAAAAAGAACTGGATAGTTATGTCCGTTTTCGCTGGAGCTATATGGCTAAAGATGAATACTTTGAATTCAGAATTGACCGTTCAGAAGTTACCAATCAAACCATTCTTATCATCAAGGATTTTGCTGATAAAAAAGAAATAAAAGACCAAAGTCAATTGTGGGAATATCAGGTCAAAGATCTTTTTCATCGCCTGGGTAGCTGATGAATGAATCATTTCACATTAAGTTCGCATTGATCATTCTTTTTTGAAATCAAAACGACATCATTTACTGTTTTTTTAATTACCTGGCTATCAAACAAACTTCTTCTTTACAAAGAAGCAGCAACCCATGATAAAAAAGTTAGACAAGCTTATCATTCGATCATTTATAGGGCCATTCATTGTCACATTTTTTGTAGCTTTTTTTGTGTTGATGATGCAAACCCTCTGGAAATACATTGATGATCTGGTAGGAAAGGGGCTTGACTTCATTACCATCTGTGAGTTTTTATGGTATGCAAGCGCTTCTATGCTGATGTTGGCAATGCCTATAGCAATTCTGATTTCTTCCATAATGACCTTCGGCAATCTTGGAGAAAGATTTGAATTGGTCGCTATCAAATCTTCAGGAATTTCACTGTTGAGATTTATGCGTCCAGTCATGATGCTAACCATTCTCTTATCACTAATTACTTTCATTTTTGCCAATTATGTTATTCCCTATGCCAATCTGAAGTTTGTTACACTCTACAGTGACATTTATTTTAAAAAGCCCGCCTTTGATTTGAAAGAAGGCGTCTTTTTTACCCACATACCTAACTATGCCATTAAGGTCAATAAAAAAGACGATGACGGAAAAACAATTCATCATGTGATTATTTTTGAACAAAACAATCCGGTGCAGGATAATTGCATCGTTGCTGAAAAAGGATCAATGAATATTTCAAAAGACCAGAATTATCTTGAGTTTAATCTGGAGAATGGATACAGATATCAGGAAAAAGGTGGTTTACTGGACAGCAATACTGAATATACCAGGCTTTCATTTAAAAATTTCAAGAAACTTTTTGATGTAAGTGTATTGAAAAAACAAAATACCAATGACAGTTTATTCAGAGGGAATTACAGGATGCTCAGTTACCGACAACTCTCAAAAAATATTGACTCACTGAAACAAAAAGAAGCTGATATCCAAGCAAAAATGTATGTACAGCAAATGCTTGACTATAATGTGGAGCCTTCCAAAATAAGCAAGTTCAGCAAAAAGCAAAGTACTTTGAATTCCATCCATTATAAGGATATTATACCCGACTCTATGAGTGCTCTTGTAAGTCAATTGGCTTATAATAAAATTTCCTCTTTTAAAACCAGCCTGGTTAATTATCAGGCTGAAATGGATACCAACCATAAGGAAGCAAAATTTCATAAGATTGAATGGCACAGAAAGTTTTCAATGTCTTTATCATGCATTGTATTGTTTTTTATTGGCGCTCCTTTGGGTGCTATTATCAGAAAAGGAGGGTTGGGAATGCCGTTGGTTATTGCAATAGTTTTTTTTCTGCTATTTCATTTGCTACTGATATTCGGTGAAAAGTTTGCAAATGAAGAAGTATTAACTCCATGGGCCGGTATGTGGTTGCCGATCATCGCGTTATTTCCTGTTGGTTGTTTTTTAACTTATAAATCCATGCATGATTCCAATTTATTTAATCTGGAATTTTATCAGCGTATTTTCAGAAAAAAATAACTTAGTAAATTCATAGAAAATTTCACTTAAACAGATAATACAAAAATGAAGAAGTCAATAAATAATAGAAGGGCTTTTCTCAAATCAACTCTTGCGGGTGCAGGTTTTTTGGCAATAGGTACAAATGGCATTGCTCAGGCAATTTCTTCATTTGATAAGAAGGAAAAGAAAATCGAAACACTTTTCGTTACAGGTTATGACCAAAAACCCTTGCCATATCAATATGATGCATTGGAGGATATCATTGATGCAACTACAATGGAATTGCATTATTCAAAACATGCTGCCGGCTATTGTAAAAACCTTAGAGATGCAGCCATTGCAGAAAAAATAGATACCAATCAATCAGTTGAATCATTGCTTTCAAACATTTCAAAATATTCTCTAAAAGTAAGAAACAATGCCGGAGGGCATTACAATCATGAAATGTTCTGGCAGTGCATGCAGCCAAAATCTCCGGACAATAAACCTGATGAATCTTTTACAAAAATTATAGAAAAGAATTTCGGAACATTTCAAAATTTCAAATCTCAATTTGCAGATGCAGCTAAAAACAGATTTGGCAGTGGGTGGGCCTGGTTATACAAGAATACAGCCGGAGAGCTAAAAATAGGAAGTACGCAAAATCAGGACAATCCATTGATGGACTTGCCATCTTTGGAAACAAAAGGAACCCCAATGTTATGTTTGGACGTTTGGGAACATGCCTACTACCTTAAATACCAAAACAGAAGAGCCGAATACATAGAAAATTGGTGGAATTTGGTTAACTGGAATTATGTTAAACTTCGCTTTGAAACGTTATGAGTTGTATTGTTCAAAAAACAGCTGACCCGTTTCAACTTATTAGTGATGCATTTGTTATTTTATAAACAGCTAAATGCAGTCTATAGCTTATAAACAATTTTATTTTTTTGAAAAACTAAGATCAACAAATAGCTTCACAATCCCCCAATTAACTTTAATTTTGTGAAACAATTTAATCAAAAATAATTTTACCATGCAAGTTTGGAAAGAGTATCAGGAGAAAAATAAGGACAGGTTTTTGTCGGAGCTTTTCGAATTATTGAGAATCCCCAGTGTCAGTGCAAAATCAGAGCACAAAGAAGACATGATTCTTTGTGCTGAAACAATTAAAAAAAGATTGCTGGAAGCCGGTGCGGACAAAGTAGAGATATATCCAACTGCAGGACATCCTATTGTTTACGGAGAAAAAATAATAGATCCTTCCAAACAAACGGTATTGGTTTACGGTCATTATGATGTGCAGCCTGCAGAGCCGCTTGAATTATGGAATCATCCGCCATTTGAGCCTACAATTGTAGATGGAAAAATTTATGCAAGAGGAAGTTGCGATGATAAAGGTCAGGTTTACATGCATGTAAAAGCTTTTGAAACATTGGTTCAGACAAATACGCTCTCCTGCAATGTCAAATTTTGCATAGAAGGCGAGGAAGAAGTGGGTTCGCCTAATTTGGGAAAATTCGTTGCTGAAAACAAAGAATTGTTGAAAGCAGATTGTGTATTAATAAGTGACAGTGCAATGATCAGTTTAGATACACCCAGCATTGATATTGGAGTAAGGGGGTTGAGTTATATTGAGTTGGAGTTGACAGGTCCAAACCGTGATTTGCACAGCGGGGTTTACGGCGGAGCTGTTGCCAATCCAATAACTATTTTAGCAAAAATGATCGCCACTTTGCATGATGAAAACAACCACATCACCATTCCGGGATTTTACGATGACGTAGCCGTTGCTACCCCTGAGGAGAGGGCTTTGATGGCAAAAGCGCCCTTTAATGAGAAGGAATATGCTGATGATCTTGGTGTTAAAGAATTATGGGGTGAAAAAGGTTTTACAACAAATGAAAGAACCGGTATTAGACCTACATTGGAATTGAACGGAATTTGGGGAGGTTATACAGGAGAGGGTGCAAAAACAGTACTTCCTTCAAAAGCTTATGCTAAAATTTCTGCCAGACTTGTTCCCAATCAGATTTCTCAGAAAATGACAGATTTGTTAATCAATCATCTTCATACAATCACTCCGCCCTACGTAACACTTAAGGCCTCTTTACATCATGGAGGAGAACCTTACATGACCCCAATTGACAGCAAAGCATATAAAGCCGCTTCAAAGGCTATGGAAGCAACATTTGGAAAAACGCCTATTCCTGTTCGAGGAGGTGGAAGTATTCCAATTTGTGCCTTGTTTGAAAAAGAATTGGGAATTAAAATTGTGTTTATGGGATTTGGTTTGGATAGCGACAACTTGCATAGTCCAAATGAAAAGTATGATATCGCGAATTATTACAAAGGGATAGAAACGATTCCATACTTTCACAAGTTTTTTGCAGAAATGTAACTTCCTTTTTTATAAGAGGGCAATGCAAATCATAATAATTAAAGGGATAAATAAAAATCCCGCAAACAATAGGATAGACCATTTGTTTGCAAAATTGATTGTAAAACCAAGTGCAGGATTCAATTTTGGTGGCATGAGTCTTTTATCTGCTTTATTATAATAAAAAAATCCCCACTTCCAATTTTCAGGATCTTTTGACCAAGCATCCAAAGTTTCTTTAGATGGTTTAAATTCCATTAATTTGATTTTTTAAAAATTAAAATTACGGAGCAACTATAAAAAGGTTTGACAATTCTTTTAAAGTTAGCAATAATTCAATATTTTTGCGACCCATTAAAAGTGTTGCCGGGGTAGCTCAGCTGGTTAGAGCACAGGATTCATAACCCTGAGGTCGGCAGTTCAAGTCTGCTCCCCGGTAC
>CAZCOL010000003.1:0-5192 GCA_964500545.1 uncultured Ferruginibacter sp.
TTGGCTCTCCATAAAGAGTCATTTGATGAAGTACCAGGTCCAACCACAGGAGGGGTTGTAGTATTGTAACCAGCTCCATTGACATTAACAGCCAGATTTGCAATCTGTCTGTTCAATGAAGCCCCATATATTTGAGGTGCGTTGTCAATTGTTAATTTACCATTGGTATTTAAAGAACCAGCGGTATGGTATAATGTATATGCAACCAGATTTTGGCTGGTATTGATGGTAGAGTTTCCATTAGTCTGGAATCTCAAATCACGAATAATTCCTCTGGTGGATGTATCTCCCTCAAATACGCCCGAACCACTTAAGGTTTGAGCAGTACTGCCACCTATCTGACTTCCATTGAAGTTCAACTGAGTGGAAGCAGGTGCAAAATTGGCATAACCATTGTTGGTGAAATTTCCTCCTATATTGATGGTTTGTCCGGTACCTGCAGTAGTATACGGCAATAACCTACCATTTCCATTTATTGTTAAATTACCAACAATAGTCATTGCACCCCCTGAAGATCCGTATTGCAATACAGATGTACCCACACCGTTCTGACCGATGGTAAGATTAAATATATTACCATTGGTTGGAGAACCGGATAAAGTTACAGTAGCACCATCTGCAATGATTACATTATCATTTGCTGCAGGCACTACCCCACCTACCCATGTATTCACATCAGACCAAAGACCACCCTTAGCGGTGGATGTTTTGGTTTGAGATGCATAAGTTGTAAATGAGTTGATGGCACAACCAATTGCTGCACCTACGTAGTTGGAAGGCAATGCCACCCAATAGTAGGTTGTACCAGGAGCCAATACTATAGTGCTGGTACTAGGTGTGAAAGTAGTAAGCGGGAAGTTCGCTAGGATTCTAGCTGAAAGACTTAAACCTTGTACCGCAGCATAGTTGGAACTCATATACACATCAAAACCAGTAGGTGATGGTGCGCCGGTAGCATTACCCCAGGTAATTGCCGAAGTGGTTCCAACATTTTGAGCACCTGCGGCTGGTGTAATTGTACCTGTATAACAATTTGGTACAGAAGGGGCAGCCGTGGTGAATGAATTGATATCACAAGAAGCAGAGTCTGATCCAGATCTTACAACGATTTGCCAATAGTAAGTTGTACTATAGGCAAGACCAGACTGGAAGAATAACGTTACATTTGAGTTGTTAACAATTCTTGCAGAAGTAGCTTTTGCTGCTACCAAGGCGCGATTACTACTAAAGTAAACATCATAACCTGTAACAGCCGGCAAAGCAGTAACTGCAGACCACTTTAAAGTATCAATAATTTTAAAAGATGTAGAATTAAGAGCTGGCGTTATTGAAGTAGGGCAAGTTGGCAACACTCTTGTGTTGGTAGTAGCCATACCAGTTAGAACGGAGTCAGTATAATAGTTGTTCATCTCACCTACGCAACCACTACCACTTGAAGGATAAACCCAATAATAATAAGAAGTATTAGAAGTTAGGTTAGTAGAAGCAAAACTGGTTGATGATCCAATGGATTCAACATATGAATCAGCACCGAATGCATTTGAACCAACAGTATAAGAAGTCCCTGATACAGGATATGGTGGAACATTTGAGGAGGTTCTAACCACTAAATAAGCAGGAGAACCATTTCCGGTAAAGCTAACATTTATACTACTGAATGAATTTGTTGTAGGTGTTAAAACCAAATTGGTTACCCTACTGGTAGGTGTAACGCAGGATGTATAAAAAGAATAAGTAGTTCTTGACCCGTCAGCACTTGAATTTAAATTAGCGATGTCACCTGTAGCCGCAACATTTGGGTTTGCACTATAAGTGCCGGTGAAAGAACAAGTATTATTTGAATAGGTAACAGAACCAAAACTATTGGTTGCGGATCCCATATAATAACCTATAGAAGGAGCTCTGTTGGTTGTACTAATATTAGAAACATTCATGGAACCATAAACATATTCAATCAAACCAGAACCCTCATACAAACGCATTTGCCAAGTTGAAGTACCGGCAGTTGCAGATGCAGTATAGAACAATTGCATATTATTGAACTCAACAACCAGACATCTGTTTGGTGCACTACCTACCACTTTGTAGTGAACCTTTCCTGATGTACCTGTACGCATATCAGCAGCAAAAGCAGCCAGATATGGATTGGTGCTTGAACCTCCGCTGAGAGTGTATGTATTGTTTGTGACCCTGGTTGTACCTAGAGCCAGTAATCCATTTTCACTTACAGAGAAGTCGGTGTAGGAACTTCCTTTAAAAGGGAAGCTGAACCCAATTCCTGTAACTGGAGATCTGGATGCATCCAAACCGGCTGCGATAAGTTCAATAGTACCGGAGGTCATGTCGACATCCGATCCATTGGACAACATACTAAGCGAACCGTTAGTGTTGGATGAAAATACATAAGTTGGATTTTGAGCACTTGACTTAATTGTTGTCAAAGAAAAGACAACGGTCAAAGTAAGCATCAAATAGCTGAAGAAATTTTTCAAGCTTTGGTTGTTGGTAGTTGTTTGCATAAACTGCTGATTTTGTGGTATAGAAAATTCTTGATTGAATACAATGGAAGAAGAAGGAATAAATTCACTTTGAGACTTTCGTTTTCGAATAGACGAAGTTTCGGTTGAAGATTGCAAACTGCTTTTTACGTTGCTGTAAAAATTGTTAGTCGACGAGTAAATTTCCTTCATAAAAAAGAATTAATGTTCTTAATAACGGTTATGTATATACGCTAAAAACTTTCTTAGTTGCAAGGGGTCGATTTTGGTTTTTGATAGGGTATTGGGGTTGGTTTTCAATTGTGAATTTAAAGTTAATTTATTATTAACAAAAAAAAATTGGCTTTTTTTTTAAAAATTTTTTATTTATATATACTATAAAATTTATTTGTTTGATTGTATTACCTATATATGGGGGTTTTATAGTTGAAATTCGTGTCAACAGAAATGTGGTTATGGTTCGTGTCGACACGAACCATAACCACATTTTCGCATTTACAAGCGTTTTTTTCAACATGGTTTTATAAAATAGCAACAGGACTTTTACATAAAAATGCCTCGAAAATCATTCCAATCTTTAGGCAACATTTATTTCTGGACAGCTACCATTCATCATTGGAAATTTCTTCTTCTGGATGATGAGATGAAAAAAATCATCATCAAATCACTGCAATTTCTCTCTGAAAAAAAATTAATCGTTTTGTATGCTTATGTCATTATGCCCAATCATATTCATATCATTTGGAAGCCATGCAAAATGAATGGAAAAGAAAAACCAAATGCCAGTTTTTTAAAATTTACTGCACATGAATTTTTGAAAATAATGAAACAAAAAAAGATTGCAAAAGAGTACGAAGTAAACTGGAGTAATAAAAAACATTCAATCTGGAAAAGAGACTCTATGGCATTTGAAATTTTTACTAAAAAAATGTTGCTACAAAAGTTAAATTATCTTCACAAAAATCCTGTCAAATGGAAATGGTTTTTGTCAAAAGACATATCCGGTTATCGATTTTCTTCAGCGAAATTTTATGAGACAGGAGAGGATGAATTTGGGATGTTACAAAATATTTTTGATGAATTTTAAATGTGTTATGGTTGGTGTTGACACCAACCATAACATTGTTGACACCAACCATAACACTGTGGACACAAACCTCAACACACGGTTTACACGGTCCTCAACAAATCAATTAACCAATTCCTTTTTATATATAGTATATAATACAATAAACAACAGAGGGAACAGATAACCTATCAACAAAAATCCACTAAAAGCACTAGCCCCTATAAAAATGGCCATTGAAACAATTGGCAACATCTCCCCTATCAGCCAAAAAGTATATCCCTGCATTTTCAACTTTCTCATTTCAATTGCTCCATATAAACATAATACAGCCCCAATTATTGAAGTGATCATTATTGGAATCCTATTTTCCAGCATTAATTCAGCTGATTTCAAGGAATCATCATTTATAAACCCTCTTACAAAAGCAGGCGCTTTGTCGATAGCCCCTCCTTCCAAAGCACTTTTTAATTCCTCGTAATTGGTCTTTGCTTTAAAATAGTTCATTACTGATGAAAATATTCCTAATATGTTGGCTATTACAGACAATATTGTAATAATATCTAATGCCTTCGATGGCTTGGTGGCCTTTTCAGCACTATTTGAAAAGAATGGGTCTGTATTCATATTTAGGGGTTTAAGAGTTTAATGTTCAAGGGTTTTATTGGATCTAGGGTTTGTGTCGACACGAACCACATCCAACCAACCACTCACTCCACCCAATCAGCTATAAAAATATTAGTATCCCTTGTTCCGCCGTTGTTGCGATTACTACAGAAAACGATTTTCTTTCCATCCGGACTGAACATAGGAAATGCATCAAATCCTTTATCGCGAGAAATTTTTTCCATTTCTTTTCCAACCTCATTGAGTAAATACATATTGAAAGGAAATCCTTTTTTATACTCGTGATTGCTGCAAAAAATAATACTGCCATTGGGAGTAAAATTTGGTGCCCAATTGGCTTGCCCAAGGTTGGTTATCTGCTTTGCATTAGATCCATCCGCATTGGCTATCCATACCTCCATATTTGTAGGCGCTACCAAGCCCTCTTTCAACAACATTTCATATTCTTTAATATCTTCAGGCGTATTTGGCCTAGAAGCTCTCCAAATTATTTTTTTGCCGTCTTTGCTAAACCAAGCTCCCCCATCATATCCTAATGTATGAGTAATTCTCTTAACATCCTTACCGTTTAAATCCATAGTATAGAGTTCAAGATCGCCATCACGCATTGAAGTAAAAACCATTCTGTCGCCAGTAGGGGAAATTGTAGCTTCTGCGTCATAACCGGAAGTATTTGTCAAACGAATAATATTTTTTCCGTCCATGTCTGCTTTGAATATGTCAAAACTTTCATAAATAGGCCATATATATTTATTGCCATACTTGCTTCTATCTGGCAATGGAGGACAATCTTCCCCGCCCAAAAAAGTTGATGCATATAATATATGCTTGTTATCAGGATAGAAATAAGCGCATGTAGTTCGTCCCTTAGCGTTGCTAACTAATTTTGGATTAAATGTCTCATTTTCGTCTTCGGGAATCTTTCCCATCCAAATCTGATCGCAAAGAATGCCTTCATTTTTATTTGATTTTTGAAAAATCAGGTATTTGCCATCAAAACT
>CAZCOL010000003.1:5292-17519 GCA_964500545.1 uncultured Ferruginibacter sp.
AAAATTCAAAAAAATCACTTTTGAATTTTCACTTTTGAATTTTTACTTTTTTTTACTTTTCACTTTTGAATTTTTACTTTTAAATTGCATTTCAAATGAAACAATTACTATTTATTTTTTTTATTTTCATTTCCCTGCTTCAATCCTGCAACTACCCCTCTGAAAATGAATCAATTGCTTCTGTTAAAGTGGATAGTCTGCATTATTCTCCGGAAGAAAATAAATTAAAAAGTGATATCAAACTTTTTCCTGATTCTCTTTTACTCAAAGAAAATTTAATTCAATACTACAGAGACAACAGCAATGATTCTGTTGCACTGGCAACTACGAATGATCTCATTCAAAAAGACTCCTCAAATGCAAGACTTTGGCATATTAAAGCTGTATTATTACTCGAAATGGAAGATACCATTAACGCCATTCCCTGCTTTGAAAAAGCCATCGATATTTTGCCTTCAAGTTCGGATATCATTTATCTGGGAATGGTATTTGCTCACCAAAAAAACAACAGAGCCATCACGCTTGCCAATAATCTGATTGAATTATTCAATGATCAATATTTAAAAGAATCTTTGTTTATAAAAGGTCTGTATTTTTCAAACACGAACAACAAAACAACTGCCATCAATTATTTTGAGCAGTGCATTTCAACTAGCTACACATTTATGGAAGCATACAGAGAAAAAGCCCTGGCTTATTTTGAGTTGAAAAAATACAACGAAGCGATTGCCGTTTTAACCAAAGCCACCACTATCAAAAACAAGTATGATGAGGGTTATTATTATCTTGGGAAATGTTATGAAAAAATAAAAAATTGGGAAATGGCCAGGGACTCTTACCAAAGAGCATTGTTATACAATCCTGAAAATGAAGAAGCCGCCGAAGCATTGGAATTGCTTCAACGGAGTAAAGAATAGTGAAAAGTAAAAATTAAAAAGTTAAAATTGATTTTTTTAATTTTTAATTTTAACTTTTTAATTGCTCAACCCTAAAACCCACAACTTCCCCGTAAATTGCATGAAATTTTTACACTATGGCCATCATTGCCCCATCCTTGCTCTCAGCTGACTTTTCCAATCTGAAAAAAGATTGCGACATGCTCAACAACAGTACGGCAGACTGGTATCACCTGGATGTGATGGACGGAAGTTTTGTACCCAACATCAGTTTTGGTCCCATGATTGTGGAGACCATTTGCAAACTGACCAATAAGTACTGCGATGTACACTTAATGATCGATGAACCTGAAAAATATATTCAGGCTTTTAAAAATGCCGGCGCTCATAATCTGACCATACATATTGAGGCCTGCAGCCATTTGCACAAAACCATTCAACAAATAAAATCGCTCAACATCAATGCCGGTGTGGCTCTTAATCCGCATACACCCATAGACAGCTTAAAAGACATCATCAGAGATATTGATCTGGTTTGCATCATGAGTGTAAACCCCGGCTTTGGCGGACAAACTTTCATACCGCACAGTATCCATAAAATCAAACAATTGCGTGAAATGATTGACGAACAATCACTGAATGTGAAAATTGAAGTGGATGGTGGCGTAACACTTGAAAATGCAAGATCCATCATAGAGGCGGGGGCAGACGTGCTGGTAGCAGGCAATACCGTTTTTAAATCTGAACATCCTCTTGATGTGATTGAAAGGTTAAAATCAATCTGATTATATTTTTTCGAATGAAACTGATCGCTACCATTATATTTTCCTTTCTTTCATTCACTTCTATTGCGCAATCAAAATACAGTACTGTAACGGGAATCATACTGGATGAAAAAGATCATCCCATAAGCAATGCCAGCATCACTATATTAGGCAAAAACAAAGGATTGTTCTCAAATGACAGCGGAAAATTTACCATTAAATGTCCTGCAGAAAAACCCTTTGCACTTACATTTACACATTCCGGCTATTTTGATTTTCAAAAGAACTTTTTTTTGCACGACCGGGAAATCAGCGATGTCAATATCAAACTGAAAAGAAACAATAAATTACTGGAACCTGTCATCATCTCAGATGAGAAAAACAGAAAAGAACCCGGGCTGGTCACCATTGACCCAAAAAACACCCTGTTGCTTCCTGCTTCATCAGGCGGAGTAGAGGGGCTCATCAAATCTCTTGTTGGAAGCAACAATGAATTGACTTCACAATATTCAGTAAGGGGTGGGAATTATGATGAAAACATCGTTTACATCAACGACTTTGAAATTTACAGACCCTATCTGGTCAGCAACGGACAACAAGAGGGACTTAGCTTCATCAATCCTTTGCTGGTAAAAAATATACGTTTTTATACCGGAGGATTTTCAGCTAGTTACGGCGATAAAATGAGCAGTGTGCTGGATATACAGTACAAAAAACCCGATAAATTTGAGGGTGCCGCATGTATCAGCGGAATAGAGCAGGGATTGCAGCTTTCCGGTAACTTTCAAAATCAAAAAGCGACCTATCTTTTTGGAGTCAGGAATAAAAACAACAGGAGTGTACTGAAAAGTCAGCCAACAACCGGTTCATATATTCCATCTGCTTCCGACATTCAATCCCTTATCAATCTGAAAATCAGCGAAAAGACCGAACTTGAATTGCTGGGTATATTATCGCAATCAAAATTTACCTACATACCCGAGTCGGTTAAAAAAACTGCAGCGGTCTTTTCTCCATTTTTTACCTCCAATATCGGACTTGATACTTATTTTGACGGGCAGGAAAAAGATGATTACAATACTTACTTTGCCGGTGCCGCCATCACTCAATCTCCCACCAAAAAATTAAAAATAAAATGGCTTGCCAGTCATTTCAAGGATGTTGAAAATGAAAATTATGATATAGCCGGTACTTATATTTTTGGTGAAAGGGATTTTGATAAAACGAACAGTACTTTCGGCGAAATCATTAATCCACTAGGTGCAGGTTCCTACAGGCAATATGCAAGAAACCACTTAAACATTTCGAACTGGAATTTTTCACACAGAGGAAGTTATTTGTTTAATAACAACCTACTTCAATGGGGTAATGGTATTGAAGTTATTGAAATAAACGATTTAATGCGGGGATTCGAATTTCAGGACTCTGCCGGCTATTCCCTACCCTATCATCAGTATTCATTCAACCTTTTCAATTCTTTCAACAGTGAAACATCCTTGAAAATAAAAAAGTACAATGGTTTTATTCAGCACAAAACTCATTTTTACAAATACAACAGCGATTTTTCGGTGCAGGGTGGCTTGAGGTATAATTTCAATGATCTGAACAAAGAACTGATTATAAGTCCCCGTATTCAGTTCAGCTGCAAACCATCCTGGAAAAACGACCTGATATTCAAATTAGCCAGCGGTGTTTACAACCAGCCCCCATTCTACAGAGAATATAAAAAATACAACGGCGATTTGAATACAACCATTCTTTCTCAAAAAAGTGTGCAAATCACTACAGGCATGGATTATCAATTTAAAGACAAGAGCGGCCGACCTTTTAAATTGACCGCTGAAGCCTACTATAAAAAAATGGAAGATGTTATTCCCTATGATATTGACAATGTAAAAATCAGGTATCTGGGATACAATAATGCAAAAGCTTACGCTGCAGGGATAGAACTCAGGCTATTTGGGGAATTGATCAAAGATGCAGAGAGCTGGGTGAGTGTTGGACTAATGAAAACTAGAGAAAACCTGAAAGAGGATTATTATTTTCAGTACAAAAATGCCGGTGGGGAAATCATCACGTCAAACACAACCGATCAGGTTGCGGTTGATTCTTTAAAACAAAGCATCGGATATCTGAGAAGACCCAGCGACAGACTTATTACGGTTGGACTTTTCATGCAAGACTATTTGCCCACGAATAAAAATATCAAAGTCCATTTCAGCTTGTTGTACGGCAGCAACATGCCTTACAATATTCCGAACAGCACAAAATACAGAAATGCTCTCACCATCAATGCATACATCAGAGCCGACATCGGATTTAGCGCACTTTTGCTGAGTGATGAGACTTTTAAAAGAAGCCACAGCCCTTTCCATAGCATAAAAAACATATGGGCAAGTCTGGAAGTTTTCAATTTGATAGACAAGGCAAATACAATTTCCTATCAGTTGATCAAAGACTTTGAAAACAACATTTACGCTCTTCCCAACAGACTGACGCCAAGAATGCTGAACCTGAAATTGATCGCTTCGTTTTAACGGATTTTTTAAAAAATTTTCCACCAAATTGAAATGGATGTTAACAATTAATTGGTGGATATTTATACTCCTATGAGTTATATTTGAATAGATTTCGTTCAGTAGATAAATTTCATCATCAATCTATTGATTTTTTCTTCTTTTTATTTTTGAAATTAAAATTATCGACATTGACAGAAACAATCATCAACCTTGAAACCGTTAATCCGATTGAATTTTTTGGCGTAAACAACGGGAAACTGGATGTATTAAAAAGAAAATTCCCTTTGTTAAAAATCCTCAGCAGAGGCACTCAGATAAAACTGAGCGGTGCCCCTGAATTGATAGAGGATGCCAAAGATAAAATTCAATTGCTTATTCAATATCTAGAGAGGAATGGGCATATGAGTGAAAATTATCTCGAGCAAATTCTGGGTGGGGATGATGAAAAAACCATCGACAACTTCATTGACAAAAATCCCAATGATGTATTGGTTTTTGGACCTAACGGCAAAACAGTAAGAGCGAGAACAGCCAATCAAAAAATGATGGTGAACGCTTGTGATAAAAATGATATTGTGTTTGCCATCGGACCTGCGGGAACCGGTAAAACATATACTGCAGTTGCCCTGGCTGTGAGGGCACTTAAAAACAAACTCGTAAAAAAAATCATTCTGACCAGACCTGCCGTTGAAGCAGGTGAAAGTCTTGGATTTTTGCCCGGGGATTTAAAAGAAAAGATTGATCCGTATTTAAGGCCTTTATATGACGCATTGGATGATATGATTCCTGCAGACAAGCTTGGTTATTACATGAGCACCAGAACCATTGAAATTGCTCCATTGGCGTATATGCGTGGCCGTACACTTGACAATGCATTCATTATACTGGATGAAGCTCAAAATACGAATGACCTTCAGATAAAAATGTTTCTGACCAGAATAGGCCCCAATGCCAAAGCAATCATTACAGGGGACCCGAGTCAGGTTGACTTGCCAAAAAATCAGCAAAGCGGATTGTTCAAAGCAACGCGCATATTGAAGAACATCGATGGTATATCTTATATCGAACTAGATGAGGAAGATGTGGTAAGGCATCGATTGGTAAAAGCAATCATCAAGGCCTACAATAAAGATGATGAAAAAAACATGAGGGATACCGATAAAAAACAATAGAAAACCGATTATATTTTTTAAATTTCATTCTTAGCTGTATACACTTCAACCATTTTATTCTGAATTATGCAAAATATCAAGTCATCCATCTTTATTTTGATTCTTGGAATATTTTCCTGCACAGAAGAACAGAAACAAAGACCAACAACGGCAATGGAAACCGGCAGGGCCTTTATAGATGCGAGTTTGAAAGGAGATTTTAAAGATGCCCGTACAATGGTTTTGAATGATCCCGAAAATGTGCAGCTGTTTGATGCCTTCATTCAATACTATCAAAAGATGCCGACTGATAAGAAACAACACTACCAGTCTGCCTCTTATCAAATCAACAAGTATATGGATATCAATGATTCCACTACCATCATAAACTACTCCAATGATTACATGAATAAACCCATGGAAATCAAAATCATAAAACGTAATAAAGAATGGTGGATTGATTTCAAATACACCTACTCGGGAAATCTACCCATTAATTAACAATATGATAAAGAACTTACTACTTGCCGGATTGGGCGGTTTTATGGGTACTGTATTGCGTGCCCTTATCATGCAGGTTTTCAAAACCAATCAATCTTATTTTGCCACATTATTTATCAATATCATTGGCTGTTTATTAATTGGTCTATTTGCGGGCTTAGGGTTCAAATATGCGGGATTCAGCAACAACTGGAAAATATTTCTTACAACCGGCATATGCGGCGGATTTACAACCTTTTCTGCATTCAGCATAGAGAATCTTCGACTCTTGCAAGATGGTAAATTAGGTTACTCTTTGCTTTACATTACACTTAGTATTTTCCTTGGTATCGGCGCTTCTTTTTTAGGGTATAAAATAATCAGCTGATAAAAAGAAATACATCAATCAGATTTTCAAATAAATTTCTTTTCCAATTTCTATTCTTAATTGCAAGAATAAAGGATACTAATTGGCATAAATATCAATTGAAACCGACAATATTTTCTAAAACAACTGGGATTGAAGGTATGAGAGTTATTTATTGATTTTTAAAAAAGACTGTATAGAAGTTCAACTCCTGCGGCAAAATTATTTGAAAAAAACTCCAAAGGTAAAAGCTGCTTTTTTTAATCAGATTTAGAAAATAAAAAAAGTGGTCATCGATGATGACCACTTTGTAAAAAATATTTGCAGAAAATTAGTTCGCTTTGATATCGAGTGTATTCTTATCACCACCGCCTATTTCGCAGTTAGTAGTGATTCTGTCTGCACTGATTCCCAACTTTTGAACCATGAATGTTTTAACAGCGTCTGTTCTTTGCTGACACAATGCCTGAGAAGCTTTGGATGCTTCAGGGTATCCGTTAATAGTGATTGTACAAGTTGGATTGGCTTTCAATTTGCTGGCAACAGCTGATAATACATCTTTTGCATTCAGCTCAAGAGTCGCAGAATTGTTTTTAAATGACAAGCTTGGGTAACTTGAAGGACATTCGTTTACTACTTTTGGAGGATTCTTGCAGCAATCAGGCTCTGGGCATTTTCCAACACCATCAGCATCTACAGGCTGACACTCAGAAGGAGTAATCAATTGCTTGTCTTTGTAATCAGGAACTCCATCACCATCCGTATCCTGGGATACACCATGAGAATCAACAGGAGCACCTGCAGGTGTGTTTGGCTCACGATCAAGCTGATCAACAACCCCATCACCATCTGCATCATCAAATGTGATTTTAGGCATTTTCTTTACTTTGTTCAATTCTCCATAAGCGTAATCCAAAGGATTGATCCACCATAATGGCTCAACAGCCTTTGCACCTAAATTGAAGTTAAGACCTAAAGACAAATAGTTGTAAGTGTCGAAGTTAGGAGTTAAGGCAGCATCTCCCTGAGGATGTTCCTGCCATCTTTGACCATCCAGTAAATCGTCGTGAACGAAAGTATGACGATCTTCCAAAGCAATATTGATTCTTTTTGCGATTTTGTATTCCAAACCGGCTAAAACAGTGGTTGAGAAACAAAGTGTCTGATCTCCCAGCTTTGCTTTTTTGGTACTGTGACTTTCAGCAGCTTCTTCATAAGTACCATCCATTCCGTCATTCAATGCTTTTAAAATATTTTTTCTGTTAGAGTATTGACCATCGATATTGTTTGCAACATTGTTGAACAAATCAATATAGTCGCTACCAGTTGCTTCGTTTCTTGCATTGATTTTTGTTTCGTAAGCAGAAGCACCCATACCTACCCCGGCATAAGCAACTACTTTTGAATGATCTTTATGGAAACGAATATTGCTCAATGAAACAATTGCCTGCAAACTCAAATCCTGAGTTTTGTTTTTGTAATTGTAATAAACATTCGAACCTTTATAACCATTATTGGTCCATGCTGTATTTTTTGCATAGTTAGCAGCAGGCTTCCAATTCAACCCTTTTGCGGTACCATTCATGTACTCCATTCTCATTGAGAATGTATAGCCAAATGATTTTCTCACGTGTGCCGAGAATCCAAATACAGGAAATACTGCTGAAACATCAGAAGACAATGTAAAAGCACCTGTTGATAGTCCAATCTCCCACATGTCTTTTGGTTTGGCGGGAAAATTGTAAGCATGATTTAAAAACTGGTTCTGTTGAGGCCTTCCTTTTTTCGTAATTACAGATGAATCAAATGCACTGTAACCGCTTCCTGAATTCTGAGCGAAAGAAATACTCGAAAGGAGTACTAACATTGCCAATAAAAGTTTAAACTTTCTGATTTGCATAACTTGATGGTTAATAATTTTCTAAATATTCAATAATTTACTTCGCAAAAGTATTTAAGTAGTAAATAATAACCAAAATTATTTATAATTTTTGGCTTGAGAATTGAATTCTCGATAATTGAGTGTAAAATAAGTGAAAAATAATCATTTTTTCTTTCTTATGCATAATTTTTATTATTTAAAAATGTTTGAAATAAATCGTTTTATAAAGTAACTTGCCTTTTCTACATGGATTTTATCAAAAAAGTTATTGGGAATGAATTGCAGACTTTTGAAAAAAAGTTTGGCGACTCCATGCAAAGCGACACTCCGTTACTTGATCGCATCATGAAATACATCATCAAGCGAAAAGGCAAACAGATCAGGCCCATGTTTGTTTTTCTGACAGCAAAATTGAATGGAGAAATCAATGAAAGCACATACAGAGCCGCGTCATTGGTAGAATTATTGCACACCGCCACATTGGTTCATGATGATGTTGTGGATGAATCTATGGAAAGAAGGGGTTTTTTCTCCATCAATGCCATATGGAAAAACAAAATTGCTGTGCTGGTGGGTGATTATCTTTTATCAAGAGGCCTTTTGCTTTCGACCTCCAATAATGATTTTGAGCATCTGCACATACTTTCAGAAGCGGTTAAGCAAATGAGTGAAGGGGAATTGCTTCAAATGGAAAAATCGAGAAACCTGAATCTCAACGAGGATATTTATTTTGAAATTGTAAAAAACAAGACTGCGTCATTGCTCTCATCTGCCTGTGCCATAGGTTCATACAGCACGACTCAAGACAAATCTATTTCCGATAAAATGAAACTGTTCGGCGAGAATGTTGGAATTGCCTTTCAAATCAAAGATGACCTGTTTGATTACGGAAATGAAAAAGTAGGGAAGCCGACAGGCAATGACATCAAAGAAAAAAAACTCACATTGCCGTTGATTTACACACTCAACAACATTGATAAAACAACCCGTAAACGTTTGATTTATATTTTAAAAAATGAAAACAAAAAACCAGAGAGCATTAAATTCGTACTAGAGAAAGTGATGGCTGGCGGAGGAATGGAATATGCTAACTCCAAAATGATTTTTTACAAAAACCAGGCTTTGTCGATACTTCATACTTTTCCTGAATCTGCCGTTAGAGACGCACTTGAGGAACTCGTACTATTTACAACTGATCGAAAATACTGATGACTGAAAAAAAATGGACCCTACTCAATGCAAATGAAAATTTGACATCTTCGTTGCATGAATCCCTTAAAATAAATAAAACAATATGCTCTATACTGGTCAACAGAGGTATTGATACTTTTGACGCCGCCAAAAATTTTTTTCGTCCTTCCCTGCAAAACCTGCATGATCCTTTTTTGATGAAGGATATGAAAAAAGCTGTTGACAGGATTGAATCTGCAATCAACAACAATGAAAAAATACTGATTTTCGGAGATTATGATGTCGACGGCACTACTGCTGTCGCTTCTTTTTTTCAATTCATCAATGAACTATACGATAAAAATCTTACAGACTTTTATATACCACACAGATACAATGAGGGTTACGGTATCAGTAAAAAAGGTATTGACTTTGCTGCAGAAAATAATTTCAGTTTGGTTATTTGTCTAGACTGCGGAATAAAGTCGGTTGAGTTGATTGATTATGCCGCTTCATTGAATATTGATTTTATCATTTGTGATCATCACTTGCCGGGAAATAATCTGCCCAATGCCAAAGCAATATTAAACCCAAAACAAAATGACTGCAATTATCCTTATAAAGATTTATGCGGTTGTGGAGTAGGTTTTAAATTAATGACTGCATTGGCCATTCATTACAATCTACATGAAGCATCTTACTTATGCTATCTGGATTTATTGGCAATAGCAATTGCTGCAGACATAGTTCCCATGACCGGCGAAAACAGAATACTTGCCTATCATGGTTTGATAAAAATAAACAAAAATCCCTCTCCAGGAATACATGCTCTAATAAAACTGGGAGGAATCAACAAGCAACTTTCCATCACGAATGTGGTATTTGTTATTGCCCCTAGGGTAAATGCAGCAGGAAGGATGGATGATGCAAAAAAGGCAGTACAGTTGTTCATTGAAAGAGATGAAAAAAAAGCAATGGAAATCGGCTCTCTTTTGCAAGCAGACAATTCCGAAAGAAAAGAAATCGATTCGGAAATTACTCAGGAAGCATTGTGTATCATTCAGTCTGATGCGTCTTTTTCACAAAAAAAAGCGTGTGTGCTTTACCGTGAGCACTGGCACAAAGGTGTTGTTGGAATTGTTGCCTCCAGAATAATTGAACATCATTACAAACCCACTATTGTGCTTACAAAAAGTGGAGAAACCATTACAGGCAGTGCGAGAAGCATAAAGGGATTCAATTTATATGAGGCGATCTATCAATGCAAAGAACATCTGTTGCATTATGGCGGACACTTCGCAGCAGCAGGTCTCTCCATGCTTCCGGAAAATCTTGAAGCATTCTCACAAAAATTCAACGAAGTGGTGTGCAATACCATTGATGAATCTTTGCTGATTCCCGAAACAACTATTGATGCAGCAATAAATTTTGATGAAATCAATTCGGGCTTTTACAATATCTTATCTCAAATGGAACCCTTTGGTCCCGAAAATATGAACCCGGTCTTTATTGTTAAAAATGTCAAGGACAACGGCTACTCCAGAATTTTAAAAGACAAACACATTAAATTCGAAGTGATTCAAAACAATACGAGAATGAGTGGTATTGGTTTCAATATGGCGGAGAAATTTTATTTGCTTCAAAACAATCAGCCTGTTGACATCGTTTTCTCCCTTGAAGAAAATGAATACAATGGTAATGTCCGCATTCAAATGAAAGTAATTGATTTCAGGCCATCCCTGCAATAAAAGTCCCGAATACTTTCGAATCCGGGACTTACTCTCAATTGTTTGTAAAGTGATAGGTTGACACTATCAGACATTCATCAACTCCACGCTTCTGCTGATAAAACTGGTAAGATTATTTCCTGTCAATAATCCCTGCGACAAAAGCGCCAGGTCTGACAAATTTCTTACCATTTTTTCCTTTTTTTCCTCATTGCTTTCATTCAGTATGTTCCTGAAAATCGGATGATTTCCATTTACTGTAAGATTAACCTCATCCGGCATACTCGCATACCAAGCTGCCATTCCTCCGCCAATCGCAGCCATATCCTTCATTCTTCTCATCAATTCAGGACGAGTAGCTGTTACAGGGATTGAATCTTCAGATAGTCCTTTCACTTCTACACTCAGGTGCATTCCCTCCAACGGTTTGTCAAATAAAGATTTCAATTTTTCAGTTTCTTCTTTTGTAAGAACACTTTCACTGAGTTCAGATTTGTCGATAAGGTTTTCTGTAATGTCTGCATCTACCCTTGTGAACTGGGTATTCTCCAGTTTCATTTCAATAGAGTTGATGAAGGATGCATCAACCAATGTTTCCATTTTTACCACTACATATCCCTTTTTGTTTGCCTGTCTGATAAACACATCCTGCTGGACTGGATTGGTAGTGTACAGTATTACCTGCTTACCGTCTTTGTTTTTTTGCAAAGTTTCGGTGGCCATTTTATATTCCTCATTTGTATAGAACTTACCGGTGGTATCCTCCATCACAAAGAACTTGTTTGCCTTCTCAAGAAACTTGTCATCCGTCATCAATCCATATTTCACAAACAAACCAAGACTCTCCCATTTTTCTTCAAAAGATTTTCTGTCTTTATTGAAAATTTCTTCCAACTTATCAGCAACTTTTTTGGTGATGTGAGCATTTATCTTTCTTACATTTGGATCTCCCTGCAAATAGCTTCTGCTGACATTTAAAGGAATATCCGGACTGTCTATCACTCCATGCAACAACATTAAAAACTCCGGTACAATATCTTTCACTTCATCGGTAACAAAAACCTGATTGCAGTACAATTGAATTTTATCCTTCTGAATCTCATAGCTCTGCTTGATTTTTGGAAAATACAAAATACCGGTTAGGTTGAAAGGATAGTCAACATTCAAATGTATCCAAAACAATGGCGGCTCACTGAAGGGATATAATTCCTTGTAAAAATTCTGGTAATCTTCTGTGGTAAGCTCCGATGGTTTTTTGGTCCAGGCAGGCA
>CAZCOL010000003.1:17619-28114 GCA_964500545.1 uncultured Ferruginibacter sp.
ACCATGAATGAGCTGTAGAATCCAAGTCCAAAATGACCTATGATGCTTGCTTCGTTCTGACCCTTGTATTTTTCCAGAAACTCCTCAGCTCCGCTAAAAGCAACCTGATTGAGGTATTTATCCACTTCTTCTTCTGTCATTCCTATCCCCCTGTCGGAAATAGATAATGTTTTGTTATCCTTGTCAATTTTTATATCAATCCTTAATTCCCCCATTTCTCCCTTCATCTCTCCAATGGATGAAAGTGTTTTTAATTTTTGAGTTGCATCGACTGCATTACTGACAAGTTCTCTGATAAAAATGTCATGTTCACTGTATAAAAACTTTTTGATGATAGGAAAAATGTTTTCCGTTTGAACTCTTATATTGCCTTTTTGCATAATGAAAATTATTTTTATACTAAATCTCAAATTCAATACCAATATGGGTTTGCTGCCAAGTTGACATTGTTTCATAAAAAAAGGGACAGTAAATTAAACTGCCCCTTTTGATATAATTTGGAAAAATTATTGAATTACTACGATTGGTTTTTGAATCCTGAATTCTGGACTGGCAATCTGGAAGAAATACATGCCGGCCGGAATATTGGAGGGCAGAACGAAATTATCGTCCATGAAATTAACCTGAATGATTGTTTCTTTCTGAAAAGCCAATTGACCCAATGCGTTGATCAACTTTATTTCATAATGACCGGGTTTGATATTGCTCAGGGTATAATGAACATTTCCGCCGGTTTTTAACGGGGTTGGATTTACGGTAAATCCATCAGCGAGCGCAGGAGTGAAGAACATTTTCTGTTCTCCATATGCTGTTCCTCCCGTGTTGGTTACAAAAGCTCTGTAATAGTAAGCTGAATTTTGAACAAGTCCTGTCAATCTGCTGGTGAACTTGTTGTTATTGATATTGCTGGAAAATGCTTTTGTTCCGGTTCCAGGTATGAAACTTGCAATCCCGCTATATTCTATTCCATATGCAATCACACTTGTGCAACCTGTATCAATTATTTCACCGCCCACGATTTCCACATTGGGAGAAATTGAAATAGAATCTCCGCTTACCACTGTTCCGGTTGAAATTTTACCGCTTCCTGATATTGCTACATTTGCTGAAGCATTTGCACCTGCACCTGATACAGGAATGTTTCCATTATAACTCAATTCCGCTGTTGGCTTAAATTGTACGTAAATGGTTTGAGCAAAACTGCCTCCTGATTGAGTAATAGTTAAAGTTGAAGAATAAGGTCCAGAGGAAGCTGTTGAGAAAGTATAGCCTGCCAATGGTCCGACTACTAAATTATCTGTAGTAAAGTTAGCGCCGGAGATATCAAATGAATTAGGTCCTGCAATACTGTTGATGCAAACCTCTCCAAAACCGGCAATAGAAGAAACTGTAATTACTGAAGTAGTAACACCATTACCAGTTACAGCCACATTGATAGATGTTGCTCCGCCACCCGAAATGCTTATGTTGCCCGCCTGAATACCAATAGTTTGAGGTGCGAACATTACATATATTGTGGTGCTTGCAAGAGTAGAGTCTGCATAATTTACATTCAAAGTAGAACTCCAGTTCACGTTGTCAATAGATACCATAAAATAATTTGGTGCTGTTACAGTAATGACACCAGGTGCTCCTGTAAGATTCGAGCCGGAAAGGTTGAAGGATTGTGAATTGGAATTTGTCCCAACAGCTACAGCACCAAAACCTGTCAAGGTGCCACCAAACAAAGTCGGTCCGCTTGGAACAGAATTGCAAAGATTAACAGGGCTGGCGCTGTTTCTTGGCAAAGGAGTGGCCACAGTAAAATCAGCAAGATTATTATCGGTATCGTCACAACCGCCATTGTTTCGGAATCCGGCAGTAGTTGAACTTAACGCCGGGGTTGCAGTGGTTTCAGATTCATTGGCGGTGCCATAACCGACAAAATCAAGAACAGAACCGGCAGGTTGTAATGCATAAGTGGTATTGGCTAACATATCAGCAGTACCAAATGCAATTTTACCATTTGTTCCGCTGAGCGTTAATGTAAAAGTATAATCAGGAGTCACCGGAAGACTCGCCAATCCTGTTCCTGCAGTAGTGGCAACCAATATATAAGCACCGGCAGGTATTGTAACCCCTGCAGGGAATGTAAAGATATTAGATGATGTTGATCCCAAATTTCCGCCGCTTGATCCATACATGATTTTGTGTCCTGAAATATCCACCGTTGAAGAACCATTGTTGTGAATCTCAACAAAATCAGCATTAAAAGTACCGGATGCAGACCCGCCACCACCATATATCTGACTGATTTTAACACCAGATCCTCCTGTTGAAGGAGTGTTGGTGGTAAAAGAAGATTGAATACCATATAAAGTATCCGCTCCGGAAATTGCATAAGTAACATAATAATATGTTGTCGAAGGAGCCAATCCCGTCAATACAGTTGAAAATGCAGCGCCCGACAAATTTGTGGAAGCAAGGAATGTGCCGCTTGCCGGAGTAAATCCATTAGTTGTGCTATAAACAACGCCATAAGAAGTTACAATAGTACATCCTTGTGTTAAGCTACCATTTATTGTTGCACCAGAAGTTGTAATAACTGTTGCAGAACCGGAACTAACACTGGTAGTACTAACTCCAAAACCGACAGTGGCAACATTTATAGCATTTGCACCACCTCCGGAAATTGTGATATTTCCATTATAGGACTGAACTGCTGTAGGATTAAATTTTACATAAATGGTAGTTGTGGTCAACGTACCACCTGTTTGCGGAATAGTTAATGTTGAAGTGTAGGTTCCTCCAGAAGTTAATGAATAACTAAACCCTGTTAATGCGGCAACTGATAAATCACCTGATACGAGATTTGTACCATTCAATGTAATTGAATTTGGACCTGCTGTGGTATTGATACAAACCCCACCAAAAGAAGTCAATGTACCAGCAGTTAATGTGGGTGTTGTTGGCAATGTGCCACAAATAAACACCGGAGATGCACTGTTTCTGGGAGCAGGTGTATTTAAAGTAAAGTCCGCAAGATTGTTGTTTGTATCATCACAACCGTTATTATTTCTGAATCCTGCATGAATTGTATCCAACGCTGGAACAGCAGCTGTTTCAAAACAAACAGAACCACCATATCCCACCAAATCAACGATATTGGGTGTTGCAGGACAAGCAGTTAAAGATATGGTATCGCTTACCAAAGCCACCCTTCCATTTGTCTGGCTCATAGAAATAGTAGGTGAAGAGATATAATCCGGAGTCGGTAATGCTACCCCTGCAGACCCAACAGCACTCATTTGAATTAAATAGTATCCTCCAGCCGGAATTGAGATTGCAGGTAATTTAGAACGACCTGACCAAGTTCCTGTTGCAGAGGCAGAAGCATATTGTATGGAGTAATTTGAAATTGTTTGTGTGGTGTTTGACGTATTGTGCAACTCTACATAATCGGCATTAAACAATGAACCTGGATTTCCACCTGCTCCATAAAGCTGACTGATTACAATAGATGCGTTACCGGTAGATGGTGTATTGGTGGTAAAAGATGATTGAGTTCCATATAATGTATCCGTTCCGGAAATAGCGAAAGCAATATAATAGTAAGTAGTGGATGCATTCAACCCTGTCAATGTATCCGAATAATCTGATGCGGATAAATTAGTTGAAGTAGAGAATATACCACTCGATGGATTGAAACCATTATTCAAACTGTATACAACACCATAGTTAGAAATCACATTGCAACCTTGAATCAACGTATTGTTTATGGTTGCGCTTGATGTGGTGATGCTAGATGCTGCGCCAGTAGTTACAGCTGTTGCACTAACTCCTGATCCTGATGCAGCCACTGTAATTGCAGTTGCACCTCCTCCTAAAATAGTAATATTTCCATTATAAGATTGTGCAGCAGTTGGATTAAACTTAACAAATACTGAATCATTGAATGACCCGCCAGTTTGGGATATCAACAAAGAATCAGCATAAATTCCACCGGATGTACTCGAAAATTTATAACCCGACAATGGACCAACTTTGATATTTTCTGTATTAAGATTAACACCCGTAATCACAACTTTATTAGGTCCAACAGTTGAATTCACACAAACTGCACCAAAAGCATTCAGTACTGAGGAAGTTAAAACAGGATTAGCAGGTGTAATTCCACAAACAAATAAAGGACTAAAACTATTTCTTGGTAAAGGAGTCTGAACTGTAAAATCAGCTGAATTATTATTGGTATCATCACAACCGTTGTTGTTCCTAAATGCTGCGGTTGTAGCAGATAAAGATGTTGAGATTGGGCTTGTTTCAGATTCACTTGCTGTACTTCCGTATCCAACAAAATCAAGCACAGAACCGGATGGTTGTAATGCGTATGAAGTTGAATCAATCATTGATCCAGTTCCAAACGCAATCTTTCCATTTGTGCCGCTTAAAGTCAAAGTAAAATTATAATCAGGAAATACAGGTAAATTTGCTCCAGTTAAACCTGCACTTGCCGCAATTAATAAATAACCGCCCGCAGGTATGGTAGTATTAGCAGGGAAAATAAATCTATTGGTAATAGTGGTACCTAGTAATCCATTTGCTGAACCATAAAGCAACTTATGTCCTGAGATATCTTGAGTACTGTTTGAATTATTGTGTAATTCAACAAAGTCTGCATTATAAGTAGCCCCAACATTTGAACCGCCTCCGTAAATCTGACTGATTACGACACCAGTAGCTGCTACCTGAGGTGTACTGGTTGTAAAAGATGATTGTGTTCCATAAATTGTTCCGCTTCCTGTAGTTGCATATGATACATAATAATAAGTGGTAGATGCTAATAATCCAGTCAATGCTACCGTGTATGCAGAACCCGAAACATTGGTTGATGCTACAGCTGTTCCTGTTCCGGGTGTAAAATTATTTGTAGTGCTGTACTCAATTCCATAAGCTGTAACGGCTGAACAACCTTGAATTAATGTGCCATTTAAAGTAACTCCAGTTGGAGTAACACTGGATGCAGCACCCGTCGTTATAGACGTTGCACTAACCCCAGAACCTACAGCTGCAACAGTTATTGCAGTTGCACCACCACCACTTATGAATATATTGCCATTGTATGATTGAACTGTTGTTGGATTAAATTTTACAAAAACAGAATCATTGAATGATCCTCCCACTTGAGAAATCAATAATGAATCTGCAAAAGTTCCGCCGGATGTTTTAGAAAATGTATACCCTGTTAATGGACCAACTTTTAAATTTCCTGCAGTGAGATTGGATCCTGAAATGGAGATTTTATTTGGACCGACAGTTGTATTAACACAAACATTACCAAATGAAGTCAATGTGCCAGATGATAGTAAAGGATTAGCAGGCGTTGTTCCTGATTGAACCGCATCGGACCATGTTAATCCAACTCTTATTCCATCAACAATAACCTGGGAAGAATTGGTTGAACTTCCTTGGCGAAGACCAATTGAATTGATTGCGTCCGTTCCGGCAGTTGAAGTACTTGTTAATTCGGGAGCACCAGCTAATAATTCGGAAGCAGGTACACCGGAGGGGATTACCCACAATGATGTGGTATCATTACCTGCAGTGTTGATAGTATATTTTACAACCAATAAATAGGTAGTATTTTTTTGAAAATTAGTTGTTCCGTAAGCACCAGTGCTTGTATTGCTAAGTCCAAAATTAACATTACCGGCAACAATTTTTGCGAAAACTCTTCCTGCAAATGCTGTCCATGCAGCACCGCCGGGACTACCGATGTGAAAAAAATAATCCCCTGTCTTAGATGTAGCGGCATCGTTAATATTTGCCATAAAAGCAATGTAAACGCTTTGGCCATTGGTATTTTGAGCAGCAAATGAAATATTATCATCCTCACCACCGGCATTGCCTATTTGTACTGCATTTCCAGCATTACTCCCTGCATAATTTGTAAAAACAAGGCCAGATGTGGTAGAAATTGGATTTGTTCCTCCACTACTGTGAGATACCCATCCATTCGCAGTGATATTTCCAGTGAAATTGAAATCTTGTGTTAACAAATTTTGCCCAAAAGTCAATTGATTTAATAGTGTAAAAACCATCAGCCAAATAACATTTTTTATTTTTCTGATATTTTTTTTTAGGGTAATTAATTTGCTTTTGTCGTTAAGTAATAAATGATTCATAATACTTATGTTATTATTTGTGCGTAAAGTAAATCTTAATATATGAAATAATCGATTGTGTTTTTCTTGAATTTTCGCCGTAAAAAAACATTAAAATGCTTGAGTTTTTCTATTGGTCATTGTTAAATATCTCTTTCCAAAATATTAAATGAGGCCGCAATTTACAGCAGCCTCAAATATCATTAAACTATTTTATCATTATTTTTTTATTGAACATCCCCTGCATTTCTTATTAAAAATTCTTTGGTCGTGGTTCCATACCATTTGATCTGACCCGTCCAGTTTTTGGGTCCTGTTGGTAAGGCATTCCCACTGAATAAAGCAGCGGTTGCAGTATACAATGTAATTGTACCAGTCGCATCAGTCAAAGTTTTATTTCCGGAGAAAGTTGTTCCACCCGAGGCGGTTGCTCCCATTATTTTTACCATACTCAATTCAAAGTTCAAAGGAGAACCCAGCGGCGCATCAAGGGCTGCATTTAACTCAGCTATGGTTTTAACCTTTGGTGTAACTACTTTTCCTACAGCTATAGGCGAAGGATATGCCGTTCCTGCAGGAGTTTTCAATTCCAACGAACCTCTGTAATTCAATAAAGAATCGCCTGTAATGTTAAAGGCAATTGAATCACCAATGTTATATGCTAACGCTCCTCCAAAATAAACAGTTATTGCAGCAGTTTCATCTTCTATAACTACAGCTCCTGTAGAAATATTTTTTTGAGCAATATCCGAAGTAACGATTCCTCCGATAGATGCCGGAGTTGTAAGTTTGATATTGTTTCCGGTAAACATTGCACGAAGGGCTGCAATGGTAATATGAGGATCTGTTGGTGCTGTACCCCCACCGCCACCGCAACGGGAATTGTAAAATTGAACATCTGAAGTGTCTCTGATAATCAATTGTTTTGTTGCAGTGAAGGATTTGTAAATGGTATAAATCGCTGTGATGTCTCCATTGCCCTTTGGTAAGGGTTGACCTGCAAAATTTGCATAAGCACTGGTGCGAACTGTAGGCTTTACCGAGCTTCCGCAACCTGTTGAAATCAGTCTGTTTTGTGTACTCTTGTAACTTGAGGTATCAGAATAGATTTTGGAAGTATCAGCGGCAACAAACTCATACCCACTCAATTTCACCAAAGCGTTGATGTATCTGTCATTCAAAGCTGTTCCAAGGTCTGCAATATTTACGGGTATTGGCTCAACAGGATTGTTCAATGAACCACCTACCACATACTGGCTGATTAAGCCTGCAGGTATAGCCTGAACACTTGCTACCCCACCAACTACAGCTCTAATCCCCAATTGCATATTGCCATAATAGTCTGACAAAGCAAGGCCTTTACACTTGACATATACTCTTCTTCCTACCGGATATGAGGTATACAAGCTGCTTGCGTCAAGCATTATTTGCATGGCACCGGTAGTATCCTGTATAAACAATTGCTTGTAAAAATTTCCACTTTCATCATTTGCAACCACAATACCCGAAATTATCACATCCTGTGTAATCACATCAATTTGCTGTGGAATTGTATGATAAGTTTTAAGCCCCTGAATGCTTGTATTGGCAACAACATTCACATTGTCACTTGGCCCGGGAGGAGCATCAAAAGTTTTCTTGCAGGATGTTGCAGATGAAACCACCCCGAAAATGATCAATGCAGATAGCAATTGTTGAATCTTATTCATTGTTGTATTTTTTATTATTTATTTTTAATTTTTATCCCATGGTTAAAACCATGGGCTGTATATTTTATTTTAAAATCTTAACGTTATGCTTGTTGAAAAATTCGTTCCGTAAGCATAAAATTTCTTTGCAGGAAATTTGTTGATATTCTTCTCTTCAAAGTCGAATCTCAATTGCTCAAAGCCACCGGAAACGATGCTGGTATTATTGAGCAGATTGCTGACACCGACATTGAATACCAAAAAGGTTCTTTTACCAAGTGTGTTGAATCTTTTATTCATCAACCAAGAATAACCGGCAAATAAGTCAAGCGTTTGCTGAGGCTTTAATTTTGTCTGATCAATAATGTCGCTCCAAAGCTTTGTAGTAGGATCAATACCATCCACTGCAGCGCTTGTTCTGCGAATAGGATTGAAATCCAGCCACATATCATCAAAGAAATTGAAATTAAGATTTACATACCAATATTTGGGTGAACGATAATTCAATCCAATGTTATAGGCTTGCTGAGGAGTTGCAACATAATAGTTCTTTGAATAAATAATCTGGTCTTTTGCTAAAATCTCTGAATTGTTATCAGAGGTAATCGTAGCCATCTGCCTGGTATTGTATCTGAATTTACCAATAGCGGCAGCTCCATTTGCAGTCAACCCTTTGTAAACAATAACTTCTGAGCCCAATTCAATTCCCATATGTTCCTTACCGATATTGTTTAATGCATAATTTACAAAAGTTGCCAATTGGTCATGATAGAAAATCAAAACATTGGCCTGGTTTTTAAAATTGGTATAATAACCTGTTGCTCTGAACTTAACAGTTGGAGCTATCAAAGCATAGCCTGCTTCTGCAGAATAGATACGTTCATTTTTCAAACCTTCCTGAATAAAATCTCTGGTTCGTGGAGAAAGGTAAGCGTTATCAAAAAACGGAGCCCTGGTTTCTATGCGGCTGTTAAGGTATACGTAATTCATTTTTGCAACCCTGTAGCTTAAACCCGCTTTAGCTGCGTAATTGTAAAATTTATTTTCTGCAGATTTTCCGTATGAATTGTCCAAAAACAAACCGGACTTCACATTTCCAACTCTCCAAAAATCAGTGTAAGAATGTTCCGCACCAACAAAGAAATCTAGGTTTTTGAGTTTTACATTTGTTTGAGCCCATGCAGAAGCCCTTCTGATGTTGATGTCATAATTGAAACCGAATTTATCCCCTTTATACAATAACCGATTGGGATTAAATACATCATTTTGCAACGCAGTAGTACTGGAAGGAAAAGCTCTCTCGGCAAATCTGTTGAGATCAACATAGAAATCAGCACCCAACAAATCATTTACTTTTTTGTAATAGTTATTTTTCTGACCTTCATAACTTAATCCGGCTGTAAAATCAATGTGTTTGTTGATGGTAGTGGTAAAAGTGGTATTTGCATTGATTTTTGTGGTAGCTGTTACCCTTTCCTCCAAAATATACAATGCTCTTTTTCCTGACACATTATTTCCAGCAATTCCATTAACATCATTTATTGTAGTATAATTTCCGTAGTTGGCATTATACAAAGCATCCCAATTGATTTGACGCTTATTTACATTGTTAGTCAATTCATCATAAAGTCTTTGCTTTAATATTGGATCTTCCTGATAACTTGGCAAGTAACGATAATAATCTGGCCTTGGATCTGCAGCATTGTACCAGTCCAAACCTGTCAGACTCCTATTGCCTTTCATAAATGAAACAGCAGTAACAAGTGTTGATTTAGGTGTTACTTTCCATTCGTGTGTCAAAATACCAATAGGTTGGAATGTTTTTGCAACACTTGAATTTCTTTTCAACCCGTTTTGATAACCCCAGTAAGGATTGTAAAAATTTGTACCGGCAATATCAAGCATCTCCTGTACTGAAGCACCCTGACGCCCATTAGATGTTGGTGTTGCAAAAGAAACAAAAGAAAGCAAGTGATTAGCGTTGATTTTTTTATCTACGGCGAAATAACCTGACCATCCATCGTAAAATGTTCCATCAGTAAAACCTTCATCAGCCCACCTGCGAGAACCTGAAAAACTGAATGCCCAACCTTTTTTGTTGAAGCCGGTGGAATGAGTATAACCAAAACGGTGTACGTAATTTCTGTTAGAAAGAGAATAAACCATACTTGTCTGCTTTCTTTGTTTGGATGCCCTTGAGTCAATCATCGTTGCCCCACCCAATGCACCAAAACTGAATCTGTTGGATTGCAAACCGTATGCATTTTGTCTGTTACGCAAAACATCGTTCAATCCTCCCCACAATCCAAATGGAGTAAACCCATTGTCCAAATTTTCCATTGGAGCTCCATTCATGTAGGTGGTAAACTGGTCTGCATCATAGCCTCTCATACGAAACCTAACCACATTGAAGTTGAATGAAGCGGCATTGATAAATGGATTCCTTCCAAGATTCAGGTAACCGGAAATGTTCTGCGCACTACCATCCTGATCGTCGTTTTCATCCAAGGAAACAATCGGAATATTGTCCATCATGTTTTCTTTAACTTCATCGTGAACAGATGTATCAGCAACAATTTTATTTTCCGTAGTGTTTTGAGCAGAAATATTTGTACAAAAACCCACCAGCAATGTTAAAAAGGCCAGTCTTTTAGTGAGGTTATTCAT
>CAZCOL010000003.1:28214-35970 GCA_964500545.1 uncultured Ferruginibacter sp.
TACAAAAACCCACCAGCAATGTTAAAAAGGCCAGTCTTTTAGTGAGGTTATTCATATTTAATATGGAGTTAAGAATCTGCAAGGTAAAGATTTTTAACATTGAATGAGAAAAAAAATTAACCGATGATATATTTAACATATTACTTTTTGATGCATATTTATTTTTACCAATAAAAACTGTAGTTTCGTTTAAAATAATTTACCAATGATCCAAAGAACCGCTCCCCTGATATTTTCTTTTATTTTTTTATTGGCCACCGTTCAAAAAACCTTTGCATGGGGAGCAACAGGACATGCCCTAGTTGCAGAAATTGCATTCAATATTCTGGATGACTCAACCAAGAAGATTGTGAAATATTATCTTGGCAATATGACCATCGAAGAGGCTGCGAATTGGATGGATAACGAAAGAAGCAACAGTTATTACAATTTTATGCGCCCATGGCATTATATCAACATTGACAAGGGTGAGCAATATACCCCATCTACTCAAAGAAATATTCTTTCCGTGTTACATTCAGCCATTGTTGAACTAAGGGGATATAAAACAAATGACTTATCGAAAAAAGAAATTAAAAACAGGCTAGAGATCATCTTTCATCTTGTGGGGGATTTGCATCAGCCTTTACACAATGGTTACTCAGTAGACAAGGGAGGTAATACCATTCAGGTGACATCCCCTTATGTTTCTGGAAATTTGCACGGTGTCTGGGATGGTCAGATACTGGATTACAAGAAATTAACCCTTGATTCCTGTATGAATTATTACAATTCGATGCAAAAAAGGGATATTGACGAATACAAAAAAATAAATGAGTTGAAGTGGATGTATCAGTCTCGCTCTTATCTGGATCAGGTGTATAGTTTTGAGAACAATTACCTTGATAAAAAATACATCGACCACAATTTTGAGGTAATAAAAAAACAAATTGTAATTGGTGGAATCAGACTTGCCAGTATATTAAAAGACATATTCAATCCTGAAGTTGCCAAAGGTTGATTCAATCAATCATTTTTCTATTGACGATTTCAATTTTACATTCTTTTGAATTTTCTGCATTCATCAAAATAAGGATGATTCGCATTGTTGTTTCCACATCTCTATTGCAATATTCTGCGATTCTGATCAAATTTAAATGTCTTATTGCCGGATTTTTCTCCCAATACAAAGCCCCAACCATACTTCCGTCTAAATCACTTTTTGGTGAGGGCAGACTTAAAGATTTTGCAAGCAATTTCAATGATGTAAAATTCTTGTAATCCCCAAATCGCCATAATTGAAAGCTGTCCATGACATTGATTTCCCAGGGTTTTTTATGTTGAAAATTCAAACAGTCAGGAATACTCAACCTGTTTATAAGCAGCCTTCTGCAAAGAAAGGGAATGTCAAACTCGCGAATATTATGGCCGGCAAAAAACAATTTTTGTTTTTTGTTACTCAATTCATTTATAATGGATTTAAATTCTTCGAGTAGCTTTTTTTCATCTATTCCAAAAAAGGACTGAATTTTAAATTTCAATTCCGAGGATGATTCAAAAAATCCAATACTGATACAGACAACTTTTGCAAACTCAGCCATTACTCCGGCTCGTGACTGATACAATTGGCTGACATTTGCTTCTTCGTTTATCTTTAGATTTTTTTCAGCCCATAGCTGCTTCCACTCTGAGTCCATTTCTTCAAATGACGAAAACTCAGAAGCAGTTTCAATATCCACAACAATTAAATCCAAAAAATTCACACTACTTTGTTTGAATCAAAATTTCAATGAATTTTTGAATGACAAAAGGGATTTTCAACTTTTCCAATAAGGAAAACAACAAATGATTTTAGTTGTTCCTCCTATTTATACATGCGAAAAATTGATTAAGAACGAACTTTATTGTTCCGCTTGATTATAAGCTATCTTTACAATCCATGCAGCGAATCGATTCATTAAAAATTGTACAATGAAAATACTTATCCTTTCCATTAACCTGATTATTTCCTTTCATTGTTACTCCCAAGTAACAAACGACAGCAATTACATCCAATATCCCATAACATTGCCGACAAACAGTGGGAATATCCAAGGTACGCTGACCCTACCGATTGATTTCAAACATGGTCCGATTGTTTTAATTGTTGCAGGATCAGGACCTACCGACCGAAACGGCAACAATCCTATGATGAAAAACAACAGCTTGCAACAACTGGCATTTGGCTTAGTTAATGCGGGCATTGCCTCAGTTCGGTATGACAAAAGAGGTATCGCAGCAAGTGCAGAAGCCATGAAATCTGAAGCTGACCTCAGATTTGAAGATTACATCAATGACATCAAAGATTGGATATCCTTTTTAAAAAAAGACAATCGATTTTCCGGAATTACAGTATGCGGGCACAGTGAGGGTTCTTTGCTGGGAATGATTGCAGCAAAAAATCTGGCAGACAAATTCATTTCCATTGCCGGCCCTGGCAAACCTGCAAACGAAACAATAAGGGAACAATTGGAAAGTCAGCCTGAAATGGTAAAAAAAATCGCTTTGCCAATTTTAGACAGCTTGAGCACAGGCGTTACCGTTAGTAACCCAAATCCTATGCTGTCATCGTTGTTCAGACCCAGCGTTCAACCTTACCTGATCAGCTGGTTCAAATACAATCCTGCAATCGAAATTGCCAAACTTTCAATCCCTGTATTAATATTGCAGGGAAATCAAGATTTACAAGTAACCGAGAACGATGCTCAACTCCTTGCAAGCGCAAACAAAGAGGCTGAAATGCATATTATTCAGGGAATGAATCATATTTTAAAAATCGTTCCCGAAAATGATAAAAACGAGAACATAAAATCATACAGTAATTCTTCCAAACAAATTTCAACCGAATTAATGAGTTATATTGTTTCCTTTGTTAAAGAAAAAAATAAAACTCGCCGGTAATTTTTTCAATAAAAAAAGCCCCGTACTTTCGAACGGGGCATATTTTTTTCAGCAAATGAAATTACTCATCTACTTTCATTTTACCTTTTGATTTAGCGATTACTTCTTCTGCGATATTGTTAGGAGCAGGAGCGTAATGGCTGAATTCCATGGTTGATGTGGCACGGCCACTGGATAGAGAACGCAATTGGGTTACATAGCCAAACATTTCACTCAAAGGAACTTTTGCTTTGATTACCTGAACACCATGCTTGCTATCCATTCCTTCCAGCATTCCACGACGACGGTTCAAATCTCCGGTAACATCTCCCATATATTGGTCTGGTGTCAACACTTCCACTTTCATGATTGGCTCCAGCAACACAGGCTTGGCTTTTCTTCCTGCCTCACGGAATCCTGACTTGGCGCACAATTCAAAAGAGATAGCATCAGAATCCACATCATGGTAACTGCCATCAAATACTCTTACCTTCATATCAACTATAGGATATCCTGCCAACACTCCGGTTGTCATACTGGAAGTAAATCCTTTGATGATAGGTGCAATGAATTCTTTAGGAATACTACCTCCAAAAATTTCATTGACAAACTGCATTCCACCCAAAGGATTTTCTTTCAGCCACTCTTCATCAGCAGGCCCGATTTCAAATGCTATATCACCGAACTTACCTCTACCACCCGTTTGCTTTTTATAAACCTCTCTGTGTTCCACAGCAGTTCTGAATGCTTCCTTATAGGCAACCATCGGCGCACCTTGGTTGATTTCAACTTTAAATTCACGCTTCATCCTGTCAACAATGATCTCCAAATGCAACTCGCCCATTCCACTTAAAATGGTCTGGCCAGTTTCTTCGTCTGTGCGTACACGTAAGGTTGGATCTTCCTCCACCAGCTTAGCGATAGCCATCCCCATTTTATCAACGTCAGCCTGTGTTTTAGGCTCAACAGCTATGGAAATAACAGGCTCAGGGAAAGTCATTGCTTCAAGTACAACTGGATGATTTTCATCGCACAATGTGTCTCCGGTTTTGATGTCTTTAAATCCAACACCCGCACCGATATCTCCTGCTTCGATAAAATCAATTGGATTTTGTTTATTGGCATGCATCTGCATGATACGGCTGATACGTTCTTTTTTACCGGTTCTAGTATTCAATACATAAGAACCCGCATCCAAATGACCACTGTATGCTCTGAAGAATGCCAAACGACCCACGAAAGGATCGGTCATAATTTTGAAAGCCAATGCTGCAAATGGTTCTTTGGCATCCGCCTTACGGACTACTTCTTCTCCGTTATCAGGATTCGTTCCTTTAACAGCTTCAATATCCAATGGACCAGGCAGATAACGACAAATTGCATCCAATGCAGTTTGTACTCCTTTATTTTTAAATGAGGAACCGCACATCATTGGAATGATGGAAATGTCAATTACCGCTTTACGAATCGCTTCATGCATTTCATTTTCAGTAATGCTGTTTGGATCGTCAAAAAACTTCTCCAGTAATTTGTCGTCATATTCAGCAACCGCCTCTACCAAATGTTGTCTCCATTCATTTACTTCATCTATCATATCAGCAGGAATAGGCACTTCCTGATAAGTCATACCCTGTGTTGAATCATCCCAAACCATTCCCTTCATAGTGATCAAGTCAACCACTCCTTTGAAATTATCTTCAGCACCAATAGGCAATTGCAAAGGAACTGCTTTAGCACCCAACATTTCTTTAACCTGCTTAACAACATTTAGAAAGTCAGCACCGCTACGATCCATTTTGTTTACAAACCCGATACGAGGAACTTTGTAGCGATTTGCCTGACGCCATACAGTTTCAGACTGTGGTTCTACACCGGAAACTGCGCAAAACAAGGCAAGTAAGCCATCCAATACACGAAGAGAACGCTCCACCTCCACTGTAAAATCCACGTGACCGGGGGTGTCAATGATATTGAATTTATATTGCTTTGTATCTGCATTTTTAGCACCTTGAGTAGTAGGGAAATTCCAAAAACAAGTGGTGGCAGCAGAAGTGATGGTAATTCCTCTTTCTTGTTCCTGAGCCATCCAGTCCATTGTAGCAGCACCTTCGTGTACTTCCCCGATTTTGTGGTTCACACCGGTATAGTATAATATACGCTCGGTGGTTGTGGTCTTGCCCGCATCAATGTGAGCAGCAATTCCAAAGTTTCTTTGATAACGTAAATCTGCCATCTTTTTTTATTTGAGTTTTAATTTATGATTGTTGAAAATTGTTTTTATATATGCGGAAAATCCACAATGGTCTTGAATATTTTTCAAGACTGTTTTTAATATGAAGGTTTATGCTCTCATGTTGTGCTAAATAGTTCATTTCAATTGTTCTAAATGAATCCTTTAGCGGCGCAAAATTAAGGAAAATAACCCTTTATTCAAAGAAATATGCTCCTTTTTTAAAAGACTGTAATTTGCGTTTATTAGGATAATTTTGCCCGGATATTCCTCAATTTGTAAACTATTTTACCGGAAAAGCTATACAAATGACTAAAAGACTGCTATTATTATTGTTTCTTTATTTCATTCACAGTAGCATATTTTCCCAAACAAACAACCAAGGGTTGCCCCAATTCAACTATCATCGGGATTTTGCAAACATTCTATTAAGCACACAGAATGATGACAGTGAAAATTTCTACACCAGGCTTTTAAATAGGTTTTTAGCAGCCGATCCCACAATGACCAATGCCCATACTCTTGCATTAATGATTGGCTTTACGGAGAAGCCTGCATTTAAACCATTGGAAAACATGATTACCGAAAAAGAGATTGTAGAACTGGTTCAAAATGGCAATTATCGTGATGCGGTTGAAGTGTCAAAAAAACTATTGAAAACAAACCCGCTCAATCTGATGGCATTACAACAGATCACCATTGCTTACAACAACCTTAAAATAAAAGATTCGGCCAAGTATTACATGAAGCTTCATATGAAAATCATGGACGCAATGATTTACAGCGGAAATGGCAAATCACCGGAAACGGCCATATTTTCTTTAGGATTGGCGGATGGTGAATATTTTACCAAAAATGTGGGGTATGATATCATAGACAAAGATGCCGATTGGAATAAAAGAGGCGATTTCATGGAAATTATCAAAGCTTCTGACCAGGAAGCAGTAAACCGTATGTTTTACTTTGTGATTCAACATGCCAAATTGAAAATGGATGATGACAAAGCCAATTCAGATGCTTTCAATAAAAAACTGAAAGACTCTTTGGATAAAAAAATAAAAGAGGATAAAAAACTGGCCAAAACCAAATCAAAAATAAAGAACAAAATAACTGCTGACAGCCTTACATTGAACACCAATGATTCTACTCAAACTATCATCAATAAAGGTGATAGCACATTCACACAAGCGGACTCAATAACCACAAAAAACAATTCCAATAAAAATTCTACTGACAAAATCAGTAAAAAAGAAAAAAGTGAAATCAAAAAGAAAGATAAAAAAGCAAACCGGACTACCACTTCATCAAATAATTTACCGGATTCCGCTGCATTCGAAATTCAAAAATCCAACAATTCAAATATTGATTCAAATAAAATCAATGTAAACAATGACAGTACCCAAATTGAAATAAACCCAAGAAATGATAGAACCATTGACAGCGCGAACAATATTCCTCTTGTTATTGATTCTTCAATAATCAGCAATCAGAATATAAGTAAGCCTGAAAGTGATACAGGCAACATTATCGCAAAAACGGACAGCATTCAGATTACAGGCGATCAACCTAAAAATATCATACAAGACAGTATAAAAAATATTCCTCTTGTTATTGATTCTTCAATAATCAGCAATCAGAATATAAATAAGCCTGAAAGTGATACAGGCAACATTATCGCAAAAACGGACAGCATTCAGATTACAGGCGATCAACCTAAAAATATCATACAAGACAGTATAAAAAATATTCCTCTTGTTATTGATTCTTCAATAATCAGCAATCAGAATATAAATAAGCCTGAAAGTGATACAAGCAACATTATCTCCAAAACGGACAGCATTCAGATTACAGGCGATCAGCCCAAGAATATTGTCGTTGATAGTACAAGGAAAGTTTCTGTTACTATAGATTCATCAACAATCAGCAACCAGAATTTAAATAATCCTGAAAGTGATTCAGGCATCATTATCTCCAAAACAGACAGCATTCAGATTATTAACGATCAGCTGAAAAATATTATTCCAGACAGTGTCAAAAATATTCCTCTTGTTATTGATTCTTCAACAATCAGCAACCAGAATTTTAATAACCCTGAAAGTGATTCAGGCATCATTATCGCAAAAACGGACAGCATTCAGATTACAGGCGATCAGACCAAGAATATTGTCGTTGATAGTACAAGGAAAGTTTCTGTTACTATAGATTCATCAACAATCAGCAACCAGAATTTTGAAATGCCTAAAATTGATTCTGGAATCACAAATTCAGAGAACTACAGTAAAATTGATACAACCAAAACTTCAACAAATTCAATCCGCGATTCAGCCAATAATACTTTTTCTGAAAGCGATTCAATAAAAAATTTGTTAGGAATAAATAAGATTTTACAATCAGACTCTCTGTCAAAAAGTGATAGCTCTGAAATGATTAAAAATAATTTCATTAACGAACTTCCAAAAATCAATGACAGCAGCATTCAAAATGAACCTTTAAATGAAACAAAAATCAATGATACCCAAAGAACAGAAAATAATTCCGACATTAAAAATATTGCCTCGCCATCAGAAACTAACCCGCTGATGAAAAACAATGAATCACCAGTAAATAAAGACAATCCAAAAGATAGTG
>CAZCOL010000003.1:36070-39563 GCA_964500545.1 uncultured Ferruginibacter sp.
CCGCTGATGAAAAACAATGAATCACCAGTAAATAAAGACAATCCAAAAGATAGTGATCCTTCTAACAGGAGTCCAATAAAAAACAAATAACCAATTCCTTTGCCATTTATCACTCAGAAATTCCTAAATTTTCTGAACTTTCGTTTATCACATAATAAAAATAAAAAAGCCGTTCGAAATAGAACGGCTCCTTCATAAATACGATTTTATTTCTACACTTTAAAATGAGCAAAAGCCTTGTTGGCTTCAGCCATACGATGCGTATCTTCTTTCTTTTTGAAAGCTGCCCCTTCACCTTTACTTGCCGCAACAATTTCATTGGCCAGCTTGTCAGCCATGCTACGACCGTTTCTGTCGCGACTGTAACGCACCATCCACTTGATGCTCAAAGAGATCTTTCTGTCGGGGCGCACTTCAGATGGAATCTGGAAGGTTGCACCACCAATACGACGGCTTCTAACTTCCACACCAGGAGTTATGTTGTTTAAAGCTTTCTTCCAAACTTCATATCCATCCTCTCCGGTGATTTTAGCTACCTTTTCCAATGACTCATAAAAAATGTTGAAGGCTCCACTCTTTTTCCCTTCCCACATAAGATTGTTTACAAATCTGGTTACCAATTTGTCATTGAATTTTGGATCTGGGGCTAAAGGAATTTTTTTCGGTTGTGATTTACGCATTGTTTTCTATTTTCTTCAAAAACTAGTCTGAAAATTTATTTTGAATTATTTTTTTGCTTTTTCTTTCTTGGTACCATACTTGCTGCGGCTCTGCTTACGATCTTTCACACCCGCAGTATCCAAACTTCCGCGAACAATGTGATAACGAACTCCTGGTAAGTCTTTCACCCTTCCGCCACGAATCAACACGATGGAGTGTTCTTGCAAATTGTGACCTTCTCCGGGAATATAGGCAATCACCTCAATCTTGTTGGTCAAACGTACTTTCGCAACTTTACGCAAAGCAGAGTTTGGTTTTTTTGGAGTGGTAGTGTACACCCTTGTACATACACCTCTGCGTTGCGGACAACTATCCAAAGCTCTTGATTTACTCTTGGATTTGATGATTTCTCTTCCTTTTCTAACTAACTGTTGTATTGTAGGCATTTATGAACCTTTTTAATTTTGGACGGCAAAGGTAACGAAATTCGATTAAAAACGAAAAAATAAGTCGTAAAAAATATTTTTTGTTGTAGTTATTCCTGAAAATCTATTAACTATATGATTTTCAGTCAGTTGAACTTGCGGAAAAGCTACACTTTGAACATCCAACCGTGGTTGTCAGGCACCAAACCATAGCGGATTTTGTTCAATTTGTCTTTTACTTCGGGGGCAACCTTCCAAGCATCTACATCAAATTCCATCACGTAATCCTTGTACCTAAGTTCTCTGATAAGAGAAATGGTAGCAGCAGTTCCGGTTCCAAAAACTTCTTTCAGCATCCCGGCTTTGTGCGCATCAATAATTTCATCTACAGAAAGTGTTCTTTCTTCAACATTTAATCCCAGCTCTTTCAACATTACCATCACACTATCTCTTGTTACACCGGCCAATATAGTTCCGGCACCTAAATCAGGCGTCACTGCTGTATTTCCGATTATGAAAAAAACATTCATTGTTCCGCATTCCTGAACATATTTGTGTTCAAATGCATCCGTCCAAAGCACCTGATCGTATCCTTTTTTCTTTGCCTGAGCTGTGGCATACATGGCAGCTCCATAATTTCCGGCGGCCTTCGCATATCCTACACCACCCGGTACAGCCCTAACATACTGCTCTTCCACATAAATTCTCATGGGGGTATTGTAGTAGGGTCCGGTTGGGCTCAATATGATCATAAACTTATACTTATCTCCAGGTTTCACTCCAATCAATTCATCGCTGCTGAACATGAATGGCCTGATGTACAATGAATGTTCCTCCTGATTGGGTATCCAATCTTTGTCCAACTGAATGAGTGTCTTTAATCCGTCCATAAAAATTTCCTCTGGTACAACCGGCATCTGCATTCTTTCGGCGGATATATTGAACCTTCTGAAATTGTCCTGTGGACGAAAAATAAACGCCTCACCTGCTGGATTTTTATACGCTTTTATTCCTTCAAAAATCGCCTGACCATAATGCAGCGCAGCAATTGAAGGAGCCATCATCAGGGATTGATAAGGCATTATCTCCACATTTTTCCATTCTCCGTCTTCGTAATCAGCTACAAGCATATGATCTGTAAAGTATTTACCAAAGGGAATATTTACAAGGTTCGTATCTTTTAGTCTACTATGGGTTGTTTTTGTAACATTAATATCCGAAACTGCAAGCATAATCATTAATTTTACCACAAAGAAACAAAAAATAGCGCCTGCAAAAACTGCTTTTATGAGTTTAGACAATTTTCAAATTACACCAAGAATGGTATGTGAAATGTATAAAGATTCGATAGTAGTGTTAGATGAGAGGCAAATATTGTCTGATTCTTTAAAATCCAAAAACATTCTTTTTTTAGGAGGCAATGAAAAAAACATCCTCATTTTAGTTAATGATCCTGAATTCCTCCATTTGAATGAACCCGATTTGATATTCCTGACAAAAGTGTTGACCCAATGCAACCTCAACCTTGCAGACGTGTGCATCATCAATACCAAAAACACAACAAGTATCTCTTTCAATGAAATTATTGATGAGATAAACCCCTCCAAAATCATTGACTTTGGACTGAACGCTTCAACAATAACTGGATTTTCCGTTTCAACAAAAAAATATGAAGTATTAAATTCAGATGGAATTTCATATTTGTTTGCAGGAAATCTTGAAAACATAAAAGATGACAAAGCAGAAAAAAAGGAACTTTGGAATTGTTTAAAAAAAATGTTTTCAATTCAATAGACATCGATAATGAAACAACTCATTTTCGCCACCAACAATCAAAATAAAGTCGCTGAAATTTCATCATTGCTGAATGATGCTATCAATATAAAAAGTCTGAAAGATGCCGGCATTTTTATAGACATCCCCGAACCACATGAAACGCTTGAAGAAAATGCTACAGAAAAGTCTTCCACAATTTACAAACTCACCCATCAGGATTGTTTCAGTGAAGACACCGGACTGGAGGTAGCCTCCCTGAATGGAAGGCCAGGAGTGAAAAGCGCCCGATATGCAGGAGATGAATGCGACAATCAAAAAAATATCGATAAGCTATTGCAAGAACTTAAGGATTCCGTAAACAGACAGGCCCAGTTTAAGACGATTGTTTCGTTGATGTTGAAAGGAAAAGAATATCAGTTTACGGGAATATGCAAAGGTCAAATAACCACAGAACCCAGAGGTTCCAATGGTTTTGGGTATGACGCAATCTTCATCCCTGAAGGATCTGAAAAAACTTTTGCAGAAATGTCTATGGACGAAAAAAATAAGTTCAGCCACCGAAAGAAAGCAACTTTTTTATTGATTGATTTTTTAAAAACCCAATATGCCGAGAATTAAAATCGTCACCCCAA
>CAZCOL010000003.1:39663-43155 GCA_964500545.1 uncultured Ferruginibacter sp.
GGCACTTCAAACTTCGAACTTTTTTACAACGTCACTACAACTCGAAACAATGGGTATATAAATATTGCTAAAGCCAAGACAGGCATTGTTTTTTTTGATTATGAATTGAAAAAAGTCATTGCAATTCCGGCAGCATTCAGAAATATCATTGAAGCCAATTAAATGATTCCATTCCAGATTTTCCAGCTTTCTTCGGCCTGTAATTGCAGCATTTCATAACCGTTTTTTGTAACAGCTCCGGCCCTTTTGCCGTTTTGTAAAAAAAGGGTTTCTGCGGGATTGTAAACCAGATCAAACAATAAATGATTGGCACCCAGCAATTGATAAGGAATGTCAGGCATACTACCAATATTCGGATGCATACCAAGCGGAGTACAATTGACAATTATTGTATACTCTCTTAAAATATCCTCATCCAATTGACTATAATTGATTGACTCTTCAGAATCAATCACATTTCTGCTGACCTGAAGAAAATGAATATCGTGTTTTTTAAAAATGAATTTTACTGCTTTGGAAGCACCGCCGCTTCCCAACACCAGTGCCTTTTTATGATGAGGCTGACGTAAAGGCATAAACGAATATTCAAACCCATAAGCATCAGTATTATAACCGTACAGTTTATTTTCAAAAATCCGGATACAATTAACAGCACCAATCTCTTTCGATACAATGTCCAATTCATCCAAAAACGGAATGACAGTTTCTTTATAAGGAATGGTTACAGAAAGCCCTTTCAGCCCACTCACATTGTTGACAAGAGAATTCAAAAGTTCAACCCTCTCTATCGGAAATAATTCAAACCTGGAATCAGCAATTGATTCCTTTAAAAATTTTTCAGTGAAATGCTTTTTGGAAAATGAATGATCCAGTGGAAATCCAATCAAACCATACACATTCATGGTTGAATCATTTATCAAGATATAAATTAAAAGTGTCCCCTCTTAGTCCAATACGCATTGCTTCAAGTGCTATTATTTCTGTTGGGGCGATATTTCCAAGATTGACATTACAACCGATCAATTCCAAAAAATACAACTGCTGGGCTTTTTGAGGAGCTTCCCATAATATACTTTCCGCAGGTATTTTGGTAAGAATTTCCTGAACCAACCCTTCCCTAACCTCTCCTGAACCCCTATAAATACCCACATTTCCTGCTTCCCTTGCTTCAGCTATTACATAAGCGGCACCTGCACTCAGTTCGGCACTCATCAATTCAATCCATTTATACGGAGGTATGATATGAGCTGCGTCTTTACTCCCCACTTCGCTTAAAACCACTCCATGTTTTGAGAGTTTTTCAATATAACCACATTTTTCAGCATGCGGAATTGAAATGGATCCATCACTTACTTCCATGTAACTTACCCCAAAATCCTTGCAGACACTTACATAATCGTCAAATTGATTTCTGATGAGAAAGGCCTCAAAAAGTGTTCCCCCAAAATAAACGGGCATATCAAAAGACTTGTATACCTCCAGTTTTTCCCTCAAATTGGGCGTAACAAAAGAGGTACCAAATCCAAGTTTCACAACATCAATATGCGGATAACCAACACTTAACATGTTTTTTGCCTCTTGAGCACTCAAACCTTTATCCATTACCATGGTAATCCCGGACTTTCTGGGTTTTGCTGTTCTTTCAGGTATTTGTGTAAGATTGAAATTCATTGGTTTTTTTGCTGCAAAGATATTAAAATCGCGCAACCTTATGGAAAGGATAAAAAGACTATTTTCTTTTTCTTTCGGATGATTTGTTTTTTTTACTTCTTGCGATCATTTCCGCTGCCTGCTGATTTTGAAGAATTGCGGGATTAATTTCAATGAACTGTGAGATGTGTTTAGCATTGTTATGTAATGCGAGTTCGAGATATGCCAAAGCCTGCTTCGACTTACCTGCAGCAAAAAGAAATGCACTTTTGTAGTAAAGAAAAATTGGCTTGGAGGCCGTTTGTTCAAAAGCCACAACGGCGTAATCAAAACCCTCCTCAAATAAACCAGCTTCATACAGACATTTCAAGAACTCGATCCAACTCGGAACATTTTTTGGTCTAACTCTTACCACATTTCCCAAGCAGGTAATCGCATCCTCGTAATTTTTTATTTGCACATAACACCTTCCCAAAGCAAGATTATAATCAGGCTGCATCACATGTATTTTGGTAGCACTTTGAAGGTATTTGATAGCATTGGTCCAAGATGACTCGCGCATATAAGTACAGGCAATTTTATATTGCAGTTGAGAATCCTCCGGATTCAAGTGGTAGGCTTTTTTGTAATTGATTCGCGCCTGACTGTAATTTTTTATTTTATCGAAACAATGTCCCAGCGCTTCATAAATGATGGATTCAGGCCTTGATAATTCGAGTACCTTTTCGAGCATTTCAATGGCCTCTTTGTATTTCCTTAACTTGATATATGCATCCCCCATGTTCCGGTAAGCATAATCAAATTCTTCATCAATTGCCACAGCATATTTGTATGCATCGATGGCTTTTTCAAATAATTTTATTCCCTGATAGGCCGAACCAAGATTAAACCATGCCAGCTCACTGAAAGGTTTTTCATCAATTATTTTTTGATGCAAACGAATTCCCTCCTCATTCCTGCCGGTAAAATCAGTCCAAAAGCAAATTTTATATAACGCTTCTTCATTGGAAGGGTCTTCCTGCAAAATAATTACCAGACAATCAAATACCGCATCAAAACATTCATAATCATCAAAAACCTCCGAAAGCTGAAAAAGCAGTTCAATCTTTTCTTCCCCTTCAAAAACCGACAAAGCGGATTCAAAGAGATCGGTCGCATCAGCATGACGGCCTAATGCAAGAAGTGCATCCGCTTTAACGACATAATACAATAAATTTGAATTATCCAATAAATAGGCCTGACGCAATACATGCAAACAATCAGCAAATCTTCTCAATGAAATCAGTATGGCTGCTTTTTTTATCAATAATGCAGCTGAAAATGGAAATTGGGTAATTGAAAAATCGGAGGCTTCAAGGGCCTCATGAAACTTCTCCCTTTCATCGTAATAATCAATGATTTTTTCGTATCCATCTTCCTCTATGTATCCGGATCCATAGCCTGTTTTGAGATTCTTGTAATGCTGAAGCAAAGCTTTCAACTCATCTCTGTCCTGACCAAAGGAATTATTACTCATTTCTGAAGATTTATACAATATACTTCAAAATGCACCCTGCACCAACTTTTTTTACTCTTATTACAATTATTTTTATTTGTTAAAATTTTAACTTTATGCAACATTTTTAGTTATATTTGGTTCTAGAAAAGTAAAGTAACCCAAGTTATGAGAAAAATTTGCAAGTCTTTTTTAATCATCAGTGTGATTGTTTTGAACACACTTTCTTATTCTTTTGCTGACAGAGGAGTAAGGAGCAGAAGCAAGAAAAACATTTCACTTAATATAAATACAAACAATAATTTTAGAAATATTTTAAATCTGAATTTGAAAACAGGTTTGAAATA
>CAZCOL010000003.1:43255-72818 GCA_964500545.1 uncultured Ferruginibacter sp.
CGAAGAATCCAAGTTGAGTTCTTTTAGTGAATACTTCAGGATTAAATCCTTTGAAACCAATTCAAACTCCACTGGTAAGCCTACGATTCCAGGAAATGCAAAACTATACTCTTTATTTGCAGGTATATAATCCAGGGAATAATAAACCGTCAATTGATCTCCATTCTGCAACACAGCAGTTGCCTTCGTACATTGGTATGAATTTATTTTTTTGGTGCCTGCCGATTCGGAAAATTTTATATTCCTGAACTGAATATTTCTTGACTCCCAGTTTTCACGGGTCAATAAAATCAATAATTTTTGTCCGCTGTATTCCTTAATCACTGCACCTTTTCCGGTATTGTTATCAAAAATAGATATTTCACTACCAAGAGATGAATTCACTTCTGATCTGCTTTGTTTACCCTTTAAGTATATATTCAAATTCGTGTTTTCAAAATGCCTTGAGCCGGAAGAAGATTTCATGGAAACATCGTATTTTATGATGCCTTCACTGATAATTTTTTGGGAAATACTATTGAGTGAATTAATCATTAGCAGAATAAAAATCACAATCCAATTTCTTATCATAATGATGATTTAAGACTAAAGGTATATAAATTACAGTATTCTAACTTTAAACAAAAAACCCGTACTAAAAAAGCACAGGTTTTTGTAAAAAAATTAACGGAGAATGACTTAGCCCTTTTTATTCATTTCTTTCAGCTTGCGTTGGCTTTCCTGCATGGCATCAATTCTTTCCTGTAATTTCGATTTTTTAACAGGGCGTTTTCTGTTTTCGGTAATCTGAGCCATGATTTTATCGTGGTCAATAATATATTTCTGGATGATTATCTGAAGTATCAAAGTAATGGTATTTGAAATGGTATAATACCATGTGAGTGCCGAGGGAAGCTTGTTGAATACGCCCAATAGCAAAACCGGGAAAATATAAGGCATATATTTCATCATTGGATTGCTGTTATCCTGCATATTGTTCATACTGTATAAGGAAATCAATAAACTGGTCAGCACAGCAGTAAGGGTAAAAAGACTTACATGGTCGCCGTAAAATGGAACTGAAAAAGGAATTTTAGCGATGGAGTCATATGAAGCCAGATCATGAGCCCAAAGAAACTCTTTTCCTCTCAATCCTATATTTGATTGAAAAAAATAGTACAAGGACATAAAGATGGGTATTTGCAACAATGCGGGCAAACAACCACCCAAGGGACTAACTCCCGCACTCCTCCACAGCTTCATCTGCTCCATTCCAAAAGTTTGCTGATCATCTTTGTATTTTTCCCTGAGTGCATCCACTTCCGGTTTCAACACCTTCATTTTAGCTCCGCTTAGATAACTTTTGTAAAGAATTGGAGATGTAATAAGTCGAATAAGCAGTGTCAGTAATAGAATTACCATTCCCATACTGGCAATTTGATTTTGCAGAAAATCAAAGGCAGGCAGCAAGAAATATCTGTTGATGTATTTTACAAATGCAAAAATACCCGAACCAAGCGGAACAATATTTTCCATTTGATTATTGTATCTTTTTAATACAGAATAATCGCTTGGGCCGAAGTATATTTTGAGCGGAACTGTCTGATTTTGAGAAATGCCTGCAAATTTAATCTGACCGGTTGTTGTCATTTGCATCAGAGGGCTGTTTGCAGAGTCAGCCGGAACGACCCAGTTGGTATTTACTCCTGAAAATTTATTTTCTGCAATAAGTGCATTTACAAAAAACTGCTGTTTAACACCTATCCAATTTAAATTATCCTTAAAAGATTTGCCACTACCTTCGCCTGAATATTCAAAATCATATTTGTTGTTTTCTAAAAAACAAATGTGGGTTTGGGTAAGCTCATAAGCGTGGTCTTTTTCTATTTTTTCAAGCTGCGTTTGCCATTCAAAATTTATAGAATTGGCTGAAAACAATTTGTCTGCGCCCTCAGTTATTATTTTGAAATCAACCATATAATCATTGGGCCGTAATGTATAGGAATGAATGATTTTTCTACCTATAGAATCTGCTGCCACAAAACTGATTGATTTACTCTGATCAGCATTTGAAATGACGGGATCTGTTTTAAAAATCAAATCTTTGATTTCTGCAGATCTGTTGGGCTCTGCATTGAACCGATAATTGATTTTATTGAATTTTCCATTCTGAAGGTATAATGGAGTACCGTCGTATTTCTTAAATTTTTTCAATTCAACCAATTCCGGCTGAGCACCTTTACTGGTAAAAGTAATTTTCAAAACTTCATTTTCCAACACTACTTTTTCTTCCCGAATATCAGCAACCTGAAAGGAATGAGTAATATTGTCGGATTTTATTGAATCTGTTTTAGCAATATCAGATTTCAACAATGTAGTATCAACTTTAGGTTGTAATGCCGAAATGGAGTCTGCAATTCTTTTTTGTTCCGCTTCGTAAGCCAACCGGTTTTTGCTGTTGATGGCAAACATAGCAATCAACAATGCGCCAATTAATACAAAGCCGATCAGGGTATTTCTATCCATTCCCATGTTAATGATTTTAGGGAGCAAAGGTAAACAATCACATTCAGAGTTTTAATTTGCAGAATAAAAAAAGTCCTTTGATTAAAGGACTTTGATGCTATTGAATTTTCAATTCTTTTTTTACTTCTTGGCAGGTGCGGCAGCAGGAGCAGCGGCTTTTGCAGCGGCAGGAGCAGCAGCTGCTTTAGGGGCAGCAGCTTCTTCCTGTTTCAACTGACGAGTCATGGTTACAGAAGCAATAGGAATCCTCGGTGAATTCATTACTTCCATATTTTCAACAGGAATATTTTCCACACGCAAATTTTCATTCAATTGAAGATTGGAAATATCCACCTCAATGAATTCTTTCAAGTATTTGGGATAGGTTTTGATTTTAATTGACTTCATTTTAGTTACCAGCTTTCCTCCTGCTCTAACCCCAGCAGGCGTACCGGTATACTTCAAGGGAAGTGTGGCGATAATTTTTTTGTCTTCCACCAGCTCCAGAAAATCTAAGTGAATGAGTTCATCTGACACCTTATCAAACTGCAAATCTTTTAATATGCATTTATAAGCATTTCCATTTACGTGAACATCGGCTAACATAAACTCCGAAGTATACACAATAGACTTTAATGACGATGCAGGAGCTGCAAAATTTACCTCAGATTTACCGCCGTAAATTACACCCGGCACGAGTTTCTGAGAGCGAAGTTGGCGGGTGGCTTTTTTACCGCTTTCGGTCCTCAGCTGACCTTCGATTGTAATTGATTTCATTTTAAAAATTTTTTTATGAGGCGCAAAAGTACGATTTTCTGTTCAAATTTGAAAGAAAAATTAAATTAATGAGGGAAGCAAGAGTAAAGAATGTTTAAAATCCGCTTACTATGTATTCATTAATTTTAAAATAAGAATTATGCTTAATTGTTCTTTTGCTTCATTCTGGATCGAATGAATAAACTATTGATGCTTTTGTTTTCATAAGCATTTCTTAGAGCAACGGCAAATAACTCATCTGTGGAAAGTACTTTTATTTTACTGCAAGATTTTTTTAAAGGAATGGTATCACATACTACCAATTCTTCCAAGGCACTGTTTTCAATTGTCTCATAGGCATTTCCACTTAATACCGGATGAGTGCAAAATGCTCTGACACTTTTTGCCCCTTTTTCCATCATCAATCCTGCACTTTTGGCTAAAGTTCCGCCGGTGTCACAAATATCATCCAGAAGTACGATGTCTCTGTCTTTTACATCTCCAATCACCACCATACCTGCAATTTCATTTGCTCTTTTTCTATGTTTATCGCAAATAACCATATCTGCCTCAAAAAAAGTGGCTATCTCACGAATTCTGTTGGCAGAGCCAACATCAGGAGCAGCGAATGTAAGATTGGGTAAATTCAAGCTCTCGATATAAGGAATAAAAATAGCAGATGAATCCAAATGATCTACAGGAATATCAAAATAGCCCTGAATTTGAGGTGCGTGCAAATCCATCGTAACAACTCTGTCAGCCCCTGCTGCTACCAATGTATTTGCTACCAACTTTGAGCCAATGGCTACCCTTGGCTTGTCTTTTCTGTCCTGTCTTGCATATCCATAATAGGGTATTACAGCAATGACTTTGTAGGCAGATGCTCTTTTAGCAGCGTCTATCATTAAAAGCAACTCCATTAAATTTTCAGTAGGAGAGAATGTACTTTGAATTAAAAAAACAAATCTTCCTCTAATGCTCTCTTCAAATTCAACCCCAATTTCACCATCGCTAAATACCTGAACTTTTACATTCCCAAGTGGTTCTCCAAATTTTCGGGCTATTTTTTCAGCCAAATACCTGGAAGCTCTTCCTGAAAATATTTTTGCATTGGGTTCCATTTGATAAAATTTAAATGGTAAAGTTTATTCAGCAAAATTACATTTAGTTTAGCGCAAATAATCCACCTAATATGAAAATTATTAAAAAGCCCACTTCCTCTATCAAAAACTGGGCATCAGACGACCAGCCATCCTACAAACTAACTAAGTCAGGTGTAGGCAGTTTAAGCAATGCCGAATTGCTTGCAATATTGTTACGTACAGGTACACAAGATCAATCCGCAGTTGAATTGGGCAGAAAAATAATGGAATCAAGCAGAAACAACCTGCATGAGCTTGCAAAAATGGGTTTGAAAGACCTACAAAAAATGAAAGGAATCGGAGAAACAAAATCAATCATCATTGCTGCGGCACTGGAGCTTGGTCGAAGGAGACACAGTTCAGATTTTCTTCAAAAACCACAAATTCGAAGCAGCACAGATATTGCTGAGTACCTTAAAAGCAGTTTTCAGGATTTGAATTATGAAGTTTTTGCGGTTGCCTATCTCAATCGTGCGAATAAAATTGTCCATTTTGAAACAATCAGCCGCGGTGGAATTACAGGTACAGTCGCAGATCCCAGACTGATAATAAAAATCGCACTGGAACATAACGCAACTGGAATTGTATTGAGTCATAACCATCCTTCCGGCAATTTGCAACCAAGCAAATCAGATGAAGATATTACAACAAAAATTAACCATGCTGCGGCCCTGTTAGACATTAAACTTCTTGACCACATCATTGTTAGCAATGAAGGTTACTTCAGTTTTATGGATGAGGGATTGCTCTGAAATTAAGGAACGAAGTCGTAAAAATTATGCTTGACCTACAGGTCCGCTAAAGTTGAAAGGTATTTCAACAGATTCCATATCCTGAATGACCCCATTGACAGATTCAAATTTCTTTACGTTTTCGATCATCGCTTTCATCAATCTTTTTGCATGAAAAGGTGTAAGGATGATTCGATTTTTCACTTTACTCTTAGGATTTCCGGGCATTACATTTACAAAATCAACCACGAATTCAGCATGGCTGTGAGTGATGATGGCCAGATTTACATAAGTACCTTCTGCTACTTCTTCAGAAATCTCAATATTTAATTGGTTTTCCGGTTGGTTATTGGCTGACATAATAATGGGGCTATTTTTTATTTAGTTGTTCAAAGATGGCTTTGAGCGCCTGTTCTGGATTTGTATTGACATTGTATCGATCTAAAATTTCAGCTACATCCATAGTGGATGAAAATTCATCGGTGATTTTCTTTTTGGTCAATTTTATTTTTTTTAAACCCTTGTTTTTAGAATCATAATAATAGTAAGCATAATCAATTGAAAATTGCCTCAACTCTGACTGAATATAATTTGTGCTCACATAATCCAATGTAGCTTTATATGATTTGAATAATTTGAAACGTCGTCCATTTTGTACAAGCAATAAGAAGCAATCGGGCAATTCACTATCATAAAATCTTGAACTGTAAAACCATAAATCCTCTTTTATAAACTGTGATGCAGCATTAAAGATCACAAATGAATCAATTTCATCGGCTGGTTTAATAATGGCAAAATTGGATTGATTGGGGTATATATCTACCTGCTGTTTATACATATTGTAGCTTAATCCAACATTTTCAGACTTTTCTTTGTCAGAATAAGCACTTCCATTCAATCTTTCACCAAATAGGTATGATGTACCGATCACTTTAAAATTGCCGATTTGCTGATAGGTTCCCACGGAACCTTTTTCAAGCATTACTTTCAAATATCCGGCAGCAGGATCAGTGTAACTCAAAGCCTGAGAGTGAGCTTGTAATGTAAGAGTTGCCAATAAGGAAGCTACAAAAAATTTATTACCCATATTGTATAAAATTAACCAGCGGAAACAACAAAAACAAAAAAGAGGTTGTTAAATATTTAACAACCTCTTTTTAATATTTGATAAATAGGAATTAATTCATTTGAATAACTTCTTCAGTAACCCTGTAACCGGTACCACCCATGTATCCATATCTAACCTTGAACTCTTTAGTAGCAGGATCATAAACATTGGTACATTCAGCAGATCTTGCCCAAGCTGCAGTGTAACCGGGGTTTGTATCGGGTAAACCTGCTCCAAAATCAATTGTTGGTACACTACCAGGATAATCAACAATTGTAACATCATTGGTAATTGGGTCTACATCAAATATTGCAAAATATCCCGAACTTCCTAAATCTCCTAGTTCAACTGCACAACTTGTTGCAGTCATTGTAAAAAGTGTTTTCGCTCTTTCAGTGATAGCTCTTGGAAGGGCTGGATGGTAAAAATATCCATTGGATGTATATTCTCCATCGTACTGATTTTTTATAACCACCTCAACCAAAGTTTTGGTCATGTTGGCTGCTATAGTATAACCTGCGTCAACTGAAATAATCTTGAATCCGATGCCATAGGTATTATCGGGAGAAATATTTACAGTTGAAGGAATGGTTATAGAAATTGCAACACTTTGTTTGCCCGCAGGTATTACCAAATCAGTGGTTGCTATTGTGTACAAAGCTGCATCTAATTCCTGAATCGAAGTTCCGTTTTGAGTATTGTAATCATCCAAAATAGTTGGGTCGTATGCAACTTTAACATGAACATCTTTTGTTGCAGCAGATCCAAGGTATAATCCAACTGTTACTGCATTGGGATCCAATGTTTGCGGACTAGAAGAAATTTCAAAACCAACGGTTCTCTTGAAATTCACATTTCCTTCTAGGTTAAAACCAACACCTGGATATGCATCTCCGGGATTCTTTATGCCAATAATTTGGTCCTCAAAGTTTTTGTCTTTTAAACAGCTTGAATTGAACACAACTAAAGCTGTCAGTAAAACGATTGATATTTTTTTCATACTATGTTTATTTAATAGTTGTATAGATTAATTTAAATCCCAGAATATGTGAGAAAAAGGATACGCACCAACAGCCGGCTGCGCGCCAACATTTGCGGGATTGTACAAGTACTCACTTTGTGGATACAATAAACGTACCGGAATTTCTGTTCTGGTATTGGCAGGATAAACAGAAATTGCAGGACCCGGATCCCAACCAACAGATGAACCATACACAAAGTGGTTAACAGAAGGAGAGAAATCAATTCTTCTATAATCGCTCCAAACCTCAAATGGAGCAATACCATTCAAGGCAAACCATTTCTGTGATATGATAGTAAACAATCCTCCTTTAGCTCCCCCAGGTTCTACATCCGGTGCATTGTAATCCACGTCAGGGTATCCTGCATTAGTGGAATTGATATAAGTATTAGCAGCGCTAGCTGTAGAACCTAAACTTACTATGGATGCTGTGATACCTGTATTCAGAGTTGATGCAGCATCACCCGGCATAAATCCACGATTCATACATTCAGCTTGCAAGAAATAAGATTCAGCAGCAGTCAAAATCCATTGTGGTTTGTCAACACCTCTGTACAATCCAGAACCAATTCCTGCTAAAGTTGTAGCCGCATTGTCAGTTGAGGATGGTTCTCCGTAAGCTACACCTCTAACCAATCCAGAAGAATTAGCAGAGTACAGTCTTGTTCTTCTTGGATCACCATTCCATCCGTAATAACCAGGATCTGAAGAAATTCCTTGGCCTACTGCATAACTATTTGCTTTGTAGTAAACAGAGCCAGATGTTGCAGAACCTGCATCATCTCTAACGTATAAATTGTAGAATGGGTTTCCTTTGTCAGCAAGATAGCCTGGTTGTACTTCTGCATCGAAATCCAAGAATCCTGTTCCTTCTGCCTGAATGATAGCAAATTCAGCAGGTAGGTCCACTCCGGGTACATATGAAGCAGGAGTACCAACTGAGTTGTCTGAATTTGGTTCTAATCCGCCATTCATAAACTTTGTTAAAATTCTCAACTTCAGAGTGTTGGCAAATTGAATCCAGCGAATTTTTTGCTCTTCCATCGTAGTGGTTGGGAACAATTGTGTTCCAAACATAATGTCGTCTGTCAAAACACTTGCATTTGGACCTGTCTCTGATTCATCGGCATTTTTAATCAAATCGATGGCAATATCCAATTGTCTTAACAAGTCCTTGTAAATGAAAAGTCCATCATCGTACTTAGGAGTTGTTTTAGCAGCTCCTTTCAAAGCTTCTGAATATGGAACATTATTGTAAACACTAACCAATATTCCATAGTTATGAGCCTTCATTATTTTAGCTATCCCTTCATAAAATGATGCTCCGGCTTTTTTAGCACCGTTTTCCATTACCTGATAATCGTACAAATTATCATACATTCCTGACCAGATACCGGTTTGGAAATTTGTGGTGATTTCATAAGTTTCTTCTTCCACATTTGGGGCATAAGTGCCTGAACGAGCCCAATATCCAAGGTAGTTTTGCAACCAAGCCCAACTTCTTGAAACTACTCTTGCCGTGTTGTTTTGTGCAGCAGGCAAAATTACATTGTAAGCAACAGTGCTGTCAGTGGCATTATTGGGATCACTGTTGATGTTGAAACTGTCTTTCTTACAGCTGTATATTCCCGTTAAAAGGGTTACAGCCAACAAGAAAAGAGCGATTTTATTGTATTTCATATTATTATTATTAAATTTTAATAATTAAAATTGTAAAGTTACGTTTGCACCAAAAATTCTTGTAGGAGGTGTGTTGTTTAAGTCATTCACACCCTGAGCGTTTCCTGTAGTATTGGAAAATTCAGGATCTGTCCATTGATTTGTTTTTGGCAACCATGTCATCAGATTTCTTCCTGTGATAGCTACAGTCATACCTTTGATACCTTTGTTGGTAAATAAAGAAGCTGGCATTGTATAAGTCAAAGCCATTTCTCTCAGTTTAACAAAAGCGGCACTGCAAAGATAATTAGAGTTTACGCTTGTATTTCTTGATTGAGACCAGAAATAATAACCACCACTTTGCGTGTAAACATTAGTATTTGGCGTGTACTCACCTGGGGCAGTTTCAATAACTGAATTAGGGAATACAAATGGCTGACGGTTGTTTTGTCCAGATCTGTATGAAATACCTGAGAAGTCCATGTTAGGACCGATTCCGCTGTAAATTTGGTTACCAGTTCTGTAATCAGCTACAGCACTCAATGTTAAATTCTTGTAATTTACGGTCAATGTAGTTCCAATGATGCTCTTAGGCAAAGTCTGACCAAATTGCTTAGTCTTTGGATCGATGCTTGGATATCCTGTAGATGCATCCACTATCACTCTTCCTTGTGCATCGCGAACATAGTCAGTTAACTTGAAAGTGTAAGCAGGCTGTCCTACGATGATGAAGTTTCCATTTCCAATACCCAACTCATTTACACCATTAACAAGCGCATTTACTTTGTTAGCCTGATGAGAGTAGTTGATTTTGAAATCTACGTTCCATTTACCCATTTTAACCAAGGGTGTTAATTTTAAGTCAAGCTCAAATCCTTTGTTGGTAAAATCAGCTGCATTCAACAGCGCACTGGGATAACCCGTTGAAGCAGAATAAGCAACTGTGATAATCTGATTGGTGTTTCTTTGCTTGTAAACAGTGGCTTCGAAATTCACCTTATTGTCAAATAAACCTAATTCTATACCTGCTTCATTGTTTTTCACGAATTCAGGCTTGTAACTTGATTGACGCAATGTATTGTTTGCAGAAAATCCAATCAATGAACCATACGGGAACCCATTGGTTTGAGTGAAAGTATTTTGCAAACTATATGCTCCAAGGTTCACGTTACCGGTTTTTGAAATTGCACTTCTTAATTTCAAGTATGAAATGTACTTGCTGTTTTTAATCGCAGGAATAACTTCACTCAATACTGCTGAAGCACTCACACCAGGATAGAAGAAACTGATATCTTTGAAATTGTACCCATAAGGGTTAGCCAATCTGCTGTCTATATCATTACTTCCTGTAACCTCAGCAAATGCCCAGTTTTCGTAACCTGCTGAAACTTTTCCGAAAAATCTCTCCAATTTAGTTTTTGAATTTCCTTCAGAAACATTTGGCTCTCCTTTTCTTACACTAACGTTGAATACTCCTGGTATACCAAGATTATCACTACTGTTTGATACTGATTTGGAGTTAATCTCACGATAAGACTGACCAATCAATCCATCCAATTTGAACTTACCAACTTGCTTTCTAAAAGTAGCAAATAATTCAGAGTTGATTCTATTTGAGTAGCTAGAACCGTCAATAACGGCTGCAGGTATATTAGATTGAGCTACAGACTTTCCACTAGCAATCGCAAATGTGCTGTAATTCAATGCTCCCTGAGTTGCTTTGAATGAGCTTCCTGAGTAGGTTGCACCCAAACGATAAGTAACATTGATGTTAGGATTTATTTTGTAATTGAACTCCAAATTTCCTAAAACATCATCAGAGCGTCCTTTGTTTCTGAAATTATCTACAGTCCAGTATGGATTGTAATAGTAGTCGTTGTAATATCCGTCTGGAGAAGAGAAGTAGTCAGTTTGCCAATTCTTGAATTTGGTTACAGGAATTTGCATTGGAGTATTGATCAGATTCCAGTAAGGAGCATAATCTCTTCCATTTCCAAAAGAGCTTCCGGCATTAACATTGTAATTACCCAATGTATATTGAACATTGTATGAAGCCCTTAGTTTATTGGTAACTTCTTTAACTGAAGAAACGTGAGCAGAAATCCTCTTGTTTACATCTTTAGGCATAATACCCTTAATGTCAACATTCTGAACACTTAAGTAGAAATCTCCGGTTGCAATAGAGAAGTCAGTTTGATTGGTAACACCGGTATTCCAGAATTTTCTTTTCTCATCAGGACGAGCCTCATAAGTAACGAAATATTTCAAACCGTTTGGACCATCACGACCGATTTGTCTTAGTGAACCATCGAATGCATCACCATATCCCTGATTCTCAATTGGATCATAAACACCATTGTGGTTATCATCTTCTGCAGAACCAGAACCAAATTTATCCTGGAACAAAGGCATGAAAGCCACTTTTTCCAACTGAACAGTATGACTTAAAGTAATTGAAGGCTTTGCTTTTGTACCTCTTTTTGTTGTAATAACAATCGCACCATTCACACCATCAGGACCATAGATGGCCGTTGAAGATGAAGATTTCAAGATGGTAACATCAGCGATATCATTTGGGTTGATTGATGAAATATAGCTCAAAGAAATGGGCACACCATCCAACACCAACATTGGCTGGTTGTTTCCCGTCAATGACCTGATACCACGCAATGTGATTCTTGTATCGGCAAAAACGCCATTGTTTGTAGTTTGGATGTTCAAACCGGAAACCTTACCGGTCAAACCATTCTGAAGATTAACCACTTTTGCCTGAGTTAACTCCGGCGCTTTAACTTTTGCTGTAGAATAACCCAATTCCTTGGCTTGCCTTTGCTGACCAAGTCCTGTTGTTACCACTACGGCTGTCATTTCTTTGTTATTTCTCTCAAGGGTCGCAACAACTACATCACCTGAAGGAGTAACTACTTTTTGATTGTAGCCTACTGCAGAGATAGTTAAAGTAGCAGAAGCACTTTTAACCTTGATAGAAAAATTACCGTTAGCATCTGTGTTTACAGCATTTTTAGTGCCAGTTTCGGTCACAGTTGCAAATTTTACGGACTCTCCCGCATTGTCTCTCACTTGTCCTGAGATTACGCGAGATTGCGCTGAGGCCAGCATTCCGCTGAACATCAACACGGCGAATAATGATAAAAATCTTCTCATGTGTGATTAATTATGATTTTAGATTAGATTCAAAAATAGGAAAAATTGAATTCACAAAAAAAAAATGTTAAGTAATTATTAACTCTTGCTTTAAAAAATAGATTTTTAACTAATATAAAACTGGGATGATTATACTCAATAATCGCTTTAAAGTCAGTAAAGACGGGTGACTTGAAACTTTATTTCAGATTGATTTGCGCGTTGTTCGGTTGGAAAAAATTGTGAATAAAAATAAAAAGTTTTGCCCCATTTCAACCCCAATTCAGTCCCTTTTCCAATTTTATAGCCAATATTGGCAGCTAACCTTACCCCTTTACCGAAATAAACTACCATCGAATTGCTGTTTTTAAAGTCATTTTCGTAGCCATAAATTCTGGTGTCATAACCTTCTGTCTCAAAAAAAGTACAATGGAAATTGCATGAAAATTTTTTCAATTTTGGTTTGAAATACAAGTCATTTTGAAAAAGTGCTCCTTCCTTTTTGTTTTCAAAATCATTTGAAAGCCACACAAACTCTACCCTATTTTTAATTTTAGTTGAAGGTGTTAGCTGCATTTCAAACTGAGTTCTCCAGCTTTTTCTCTGTCCAATACCTACCGATTTGAACTCCATCAAGTTATCAGTGTTGTTGATGTTATATGATTTTGCTCTGTAGCGACTTGTGACACTAAGGCTTTTTGATGGCTTATACTCTGTCTCAATTAAATAATCTTGCTGATTGTCTGGAGTATTTAAATTGTATTTCAACCACTGAAAATTAATTTGGTCGAAATATGCACTCAACCTCACTTGGTTAGCGGGGCGAACAACAATTCCTGAAAACAATCCCGACTCATTATTAACAGAACTGTTTTCAGCTACAGCATTTGCATTCAATGCCCAATAATCTTTTGAAAAATGACGATAAAGGAAACTAAAGTCGATGCTTCTTGAAACACTGGTGATGATTCCCTGTGTTATTGCTCTGCCTGAATTGCTTGACAAAGAAACCTCTCCAAATGCATGCATATTTTTTATTGTAGCATTATAATCGAATCCATAATTTATTAATTCTGATCCAAAGAATTTGAACAAATTAGAAGGTGAGGTAGATTTTAAAAGTGGTTTATCAAATCGATTGTACACACAATTGATGGAAATTTTAACCTGATCAAATTTTTTATTCAAAGTTGTTCCTAAAGTCAATAGTACAGCATTGCCCTTGTTTTCAAGTTCTGTAATTGTTCTATGCAGTCCTGTAGTTGAAATACTTGAAATGAAATTTCTTGACTCTGTACTGTCATAAATGATTTTTGCATCCTGCTTTCTATAAGAAACAAAAAAACTGGATTCAAATTTCTTTTTTGCAACAGTAATACCAAGTCCTCTTTGAAAATTATTCTCTCCGAAGGAACTGTAGGGCTTTAATACCTCAGCTTGCCTCCGCAACATCGTTATTTCCGCAACCTTACCAAAAGCATTGCTTTGCCAAAGCATCAGTCCCTGACCAATGTTCACTGTAAAATCACCAAGAGCTATTGCTTTCAAAACTCCTTTTCCTTTTTTGAAAAAATGTGCAGAGTAAAAATCAAACCCATTCTTTTGAAATTTATTGAACAGCTGCTCCCCTTCATCTTTGTCGGCTGTAATTCCAAACTGAGTTGAAGAATGTATTATTTTTTTAAATCTCAAAGATAAATGCTCTGATGAACCTGTATTTTCTATAGTAGAAGCTGAATTTTGCGGATTGAATCTTCCGGATACTCTGCATAAAATCTCTGAATTTCCGTCTTTGAAAAACTCTTTCAATGGCCCTATCAATGGTTCATAAATTTTGACATAAACGTAAGGTTGCAATTTTTCAATAAGTGGTATATCCCACATAGGGATTGATTGCATTTCATATTTATGAATCAATTTTCCAAAAGTGTTTCGATAGGATAAAAAGGATTCAATTTGAAGGACATTAAGAATTCCCAAGGCTTCCAAATCCTCTTTTTCAACTGAATTAAGATCAACAGGATTAGAGGTATAATAGATATTTTTTTGTGAAAGTTCATCCAGCAAATTTTCGCTGCCATTCAATTCATTGCTTTGGGTTTGAAATTCAAACTGCAAGTCAGGCAATGGCTGTTCATTTTGACAAAATGAAGAAAATGATTCAATCATTACCACAATCATTGTAAGAATCCGCTTCATAAAAAAAATTGAATGAATCTGTGTTTAATTATCAGTTCCGTTAAGAATCAAAACTTTGCTTACTCTACACCTGTGTTTGGCTTTTTGATGTTTGAACTCACTGACAAAACAGGACTTGCGCCTAATTGTGGATGATTTTTTATCGATATGCCAACCATTGTTTTCTTAAAAATCAACCCTGCTCCTAAGTACATTGATTTTGAAACAGATAACAGTCCTGCATTACAAAAGAATTTTTTACTCGGCCTGTATTGCAATCCACCCGTAATTTCTAAGGGACTATCTTCCTTTTTTGATGTATGAATATGCATATAAAAGTCATTGGTTGCATCATACCCGATTCCGAATTCGTATCTGTAATCGAGTGGACTTGAACTTTTATTGGAAGTGCATATTCTTTCGGGATTTTGAAAGGATATGCCCGCTTGCAATTGAGCGGATAATATAAAATTTATCCCTATAGAAGAACCAAATGATTGATGTATTTTTTCAGACTGCGATTTGTTGTTCAAATAATTAAATCCGAGGCCGGCTGTTAAATTTTTTGAAATTCTTTTAGCATAATAAAATGACAGCGAAGATTCAGTATAATCAAAACTTCCTCCATATTTGGCAGCCACTCCAATGTTGCCTTTTGAAGTAGCTGCTGAAAAAAATATTTTTCCTACACTTAACTCACTCAGCATGTATTTTCTCTCTGAAAAAAGTCCACAAGAAACCCCCTTTTCATTCATCAGTGTTGAAGGGTTGGATGAAAATGAAAAAACATCAAACTGACGCACTGTATAATCATTCAGTCCTGAAGACTCATTATTTGATATCAAAGAAAATGATTGTCCAAAAACCGAGTGAATCCCCATGCATACCATAACAAAAAAAAACAGGTACTTTTTCATTTTTTTAAAAACAAAATAATTTGATTTGTTTTTAATTGCATGGATGATTATACCTTTTGAAAAGGAGATTAATACTTGAGGAAGTGGAAGATTTTCATCTATATCTTTCAGAATTTTATACACTTAAACGGCAACAAAATCCTATTTGCCTATTTTTCAGAAGCATATTGACTTAAAAAATTAAAGTAGTGATAATTATGTAAGGTTTGCGTTCTATTCATTTTTTGTTGGTTATTTTTGCAACATGCAAATACTCGATGGAAAAATTGTTTCTCAAGCCGTAAAGGACGAATTAAAGCAGCAGGTAAATACACTTCGAATAAATGCCAAAAGGGCTCCTCATCTTGCTGCAGTTTTGGTGGGCAACAATGGAGCAAGCGAAACCTACATTGCAAGCAAAGTAAAAAATTGTGAGGATATTGGCTTTACTAGTTCAATCGTAAGATTAGAGGAAAATATTGCCGAATACGAACTTATTGAAGCAATCAAAAAATTAAATTCAGATGATGGTGTTGATGGAATATTGGTTCAATTACCCTTGCCTAAACAAATCAATGAACAAAATATCATACACTTGATTGATCCTTCAAAAGATGTTGACGGATTACATCCAATCAATTCCGGAAAACTATTACAGGGATTATCCTCTTTCATCCCTGCCACACCTTTTGGAATAATGCTCATGTTGGAACATTATAATATTGAGACTTCAGGAAAACATGCGGTTGTAATTGGCAGAAGCAATATTGTTGGCAGGCCGATCAGTATATTGCTCAGCCAGTCTAATCCATATGGAAATTGTACGGTTACTGTTTGCCATAGCAAAACAAAAAACTTAAAAGAAATTTGTTTGCAGGGAGATATTGTAATTGCCGCATTGGGAATTCCGGCATTTGTAAAATCTGATATGATTAAAGAAGGTGCTGTAGTCATTGATGTCGGTATCACCAGAATTAAAGACGATACAAAAAAATCCGGCTATTCCATATTAGGAGATGTAATGTTTGAAACAGTTGCACCCAAATGCAGCTTCATCACCCCTGTTCCGGGCGGTGTAGGATTGATGACCATTGCAGCATTGTTGAAAAATACTTTCAATGCCTATTCGAGAAGAACCATTGTTGACAAAACCCACAACTGAAACCATTGAAGCAAGACAATCATAAAAAAGAAATGCTACTGCCGGTAATGGAACATTTCCATACTTTGCAGGGAGAAGGTTTTCATCAGGGAAGACCGGCATATTTCATCAGATTGGCAGGCTGCGATGTTGGTTGTGTATGGTGCGACGTAAAAGAAAGTTGGAATCCGGACGTTCATCCAAAAATGAGTGTGAAAGAAATTGTTGATTCCGTGAAAAATTCAATTTCAAAAGGATTGATAGTCATCACAGGCGGAGAGCCGTTGATGCATCCGCTGGAAGATTTGACGACTCAACTGAAAAAGGAAGGATATGAACTAAATCTGGAAACATCCGGCAGCAGTTCATTAAGCGGAAGCTGGGACTGGATTTGCCTTTCCCCAAAAAAGTTCAAAGACCCTTTACCTGAAATTCTGCCGGTGGCAAATGAATTAAAAATGATCATCTATCATAAATCAGATTTTGAATGGGCTGAAAATTTTGCCGCTAAAGTAAATCACTGCTGTAAACTTTATTTGCAACCGGAATGGAGTAAGGCCGAAGCGATTACGCCCATGATTATAGATTATTTAAAAACAAACCCACAGTGGACATTGTCTCTCCAAACACATAAATTTTTACAAATCCCTTAAGCTGATAACTTAAAAGTAATCCTACTTTTCATTATCAATTGGCCAAGAGTGATTAAACTTGATTATTTAAATATGTACTACATGGTCACATTCAATTCAAAAATATCCTTGAATAAAAAACTGATTTGTGTGGTATTATTTCTTCTTGGTTTTATTTTTTCAAATGCACAATGGTATGATCCCGAAAAAGTAAACAAGAAAGCCACAAAATTATACGAGCAGGCTTACTCATTTGCTGTAGAGGGAAAATATCAAGAGTCCATTGAAAAAATCGGAGAGGCAATCAAAGCATATCCCAATTATGTAGAAGCCTATCTCTCAAGAGCTGGTATCTATGCAGATTTGAAAAACTACCAACAGTCAGTAAAAGATTTTGAGACAGGCATTGGGTTGGATAGTGTTTTTTCAGAATACTATTTTCTTCCTTATTCTATTTCACTGGCTGGTACCGGAAATTTTGAAAAAGCTTTGGCTGCAATCAACACATTCCTGAACATTAAAAAACTGAATCGTCAAAGCATTGAAGCCGGCAATTACAGAAAAAAAACTTATCAGTTTGCCATTCAATATAAACTTGAACACATTTCAGATAATTTTCTTTTTGAACCAAAAAATGTCGGAAGTGGAATCAATACAAAAGCACTTGAATATTTTCCTTCCATAACAATTGATGGCAAGGAAATGGTTTTCAATCGCAGAGTCAATGGTGATGAAGATTTTTATGTAAGCCGGGTTGACAATGGAAAATGGACCGATGCCGTTCCAATAAACGGCTCCATCAACACCACCATGAATGAAGGAGCTCAGACAATTTCACAGGATGGGCAATTGTTGATTTTTACCGGCTGCAACTATCCCAATGGTGCAGGAAGTTGCGATCTGTATGTTTCTTACAGAAATAAAAACAACGAATGGACAGAACCTCAGAACATCGGCTTGTCCATCAATACAGATTTTTGGGAATCCAACCCCTCTCTTTCACCCGACAAAAAAGACCTTTATTTTTCAAGTAACAGACCCGGAGGGTTCGGCGGAAAAGACATTTGGGTTTCGCATAAAAACAATAAAGGGTATTGGGGAAAACCTGAAAACGCAGGTCCGGTAATCAACACAAAAGATGACGAAACATGCCCTTTCATCCATGCCGACAATCAGCATCTTTATTTTAACAGCAATGGCCATGAAGGATATGGAATGTCGGATCTTTTTGTGTCCTCAAAAAATGACAGCGGCAATTGGATGAAACCAAAAAATCTTGGATATCCCATCAATACAATCAACGATGAAGGCTCGCTGATTGTTTCATCTGACGGCAAAACTTCTTTCTATGCAAGCGATTTCGGCAATGCGGAAAACGGACTGGATATTTACAGCTTTGAATTAAGAGAAGACATCAGGCCATTCAAAACACTTTGGGTAAAAGGACATGTGTATGATAAAAAATCGCTGAAGGGATTACCTAGCACCGTTGAGCTTGCAGACATCAACAACAATAAGAATATCTCTATCATTCAAACAGATGAGGATGGCAATTATTTTCTAACGCTGCCTGTAGGTAAAACTTATTCATTCAATGTAAACAGAAAAGGCTATTTGTTTCATTCAAACAATTTTACCCTTGATAAAAACATACTGGATTCCTTTTACAATTTGGACATTGCACTCAATCCTTTGGAAAAAGGTGCATCAGTTACTCTTAAAAATATTTTTTTTGAAAACAACAGTTATGAACTTAAAAATACTTCATGGGAAGAGTTGGGAAAAGTCATTGCGTTGATGAATGAAAATCCTTCACTTGTAATAGAAATTGAAGGTCACACCGATAATTCAGGATCCAGAGAAAGTAATTTTACACTCAGCAACAACAGAGCGAAATCAGTTGCCGACTATCTGACTGCAAAAGGCATTTCATCTAAAAGACTTCACTATAAAGGATTTGGTGAAACAATGCCTATAGATTCAAACGAAAACGAAAAGGGGAAAAGCAACAACAGAAGAACGGAAATTCACATTCTTTCAAACTAAATCATTGACTATCATTGTTCTTAATCATGAACGATGAACTGATTTACCAGATTGCATTAACCAGGGTTCCGCAGATTGGCGATATCCATGCAAAAACACTCATTAACAAATATGGAAAGGCCTCAGATATCTTTAAGGCTCCAGTCCGTCATCTCGAAAAAATTGAAGGGATTGGAAGTATCAGAGCTAAAAATATTAAATCTTTCAGAGACATACATTCCTGTGAAATAGAAATTAAGTACATGGAAAAATCAGGCATACGGCCAATTTTTCTGACTTCAGATGAATATCCAAAAAGATTGCTTAATTGTTATGACAATCCCGTATTACTTTATTACAAGGGCAATGTACATTTAAATGAATATAAAATCATTTCTATAGCAGGCACCCGTAAAAATTCAGAATACGGAAAAACAATCTGTCATACATTGATTGAAGCGCTTAAAAAATTGAATATTCTGGTGGTAAGTGGGCTAGCTTACGGCATAGATACCATTGCACATAGATCATGCGTCTTCAATGATGTGCCAACGGTTGCTGTTTTGGCTCATGGATTGGACAAAATATATCCGCCGGAAAACAAAGGGCTATCCTGTGAAATTTTAAAAAATGGTGGTTTGCTTACAGAATTTGGGATTGGAAGCAATCCTGACAGACAAAATTTTCCCAAACGAAACAGAATCACCGCAGGAATTTGCGATGCATTGATCATTATAGAGTCAGGCAGAAAAGGCGGATCACTGATAACAGCTGAGTTGGCTAATGGATATAATAAAGACATATTTGCAGTACCCGGAAGATTAAATGATTCAAAAAGTGAAGGTTGTAATTACCTGATCAAATCGCACAAAGCTCATATGATATGCAATGCTGAGGATATCATCGAATTGATGGGATGGGATCAACCTAAAATATCCGGAAAGGAAAAACAACCAAAGTTATTTATAGATTTAAGCAAAGATGAAAAAACAATCTGTGATATATTGCACAATCTTGGTCAGGCTCACTTTGACACCATATTCATAAAAAGTAATCTTACTTACAGTAATTTGGCAGGATCACTGTTGTCTTTGGAAATAAAAAATATTATCACCACTTTACCCGGGAAAATATACAAGCTTACCTGAGTTATTTTGAAATAAAAAGTGTTTTCATCGCTTAATTGACTTAAATCAAAATATAAAATTTCTGTTTGCTAACTTTACCTTTAAGAGCACAAGTCTTCAAATATGAAAAAAGCAATTGTACCATTAATTATTATCTCAGCAACGCTGTTTTTATCAGTCAATCTTATCAAAGCACAGGATTCTTCACGAATCAGAATATCCTTGTTGACCTGCACCCCGGGGCAGGAATTGTATTCAATTTTTGGCCACAGTGCCATCAGAATCATAGACAGCAATAATGTAGCAGATTATGTATTCAATTTCGGAACTTTTAATTTTGATGATGAAGATTTTTACCTCAAATTTACCCGCGGCAAACTACTGTATTATGTTAGCTTGGAAAGAACAGTTGATTTCATCAACGCATATGCTTCAGACGGAAGAGGAATCACAGAACAAGTCCTTCAACTTACTTCCAGGGAAAAAAACAATATCAAAAACTCCCTAATTGAGAATTTAAAAGAAGAAAATAAATATTACAAATACGATTTCTTCCTGGACAATTGTACGACCAGACTCAGGGACATAATCACAAAAAACAAATCCCCCGAAGCTCAACTTCCCGGAGTTATGCCTCCAAACACAAAATTCAGGGAGGCGATACATGAATACCTTGACAAAAGCGGGCATTACTGGAGTAAACTCGGAATTGATTTATTGCTGGGTCTTCCTGCTGATAAAATAATGACCGATGCCGAACAGGCTTTCCTTCCGGACAATTTGATGAAATCAATTGATAGTTGCAAAAACTATCCGCTCGTTGAGTCAAAATCCACCATAATAAATGAACCAATACAAAAAATGAATTCGGCAATGCTAACCCCTATGCTGGTTTTTTGTTCCATTTTATTCTTTCATCTTATCATTAGTTTATTTAAAAATCATTTTGCTGTATTCATCACTTCAATGATGGACAGAATTATTTTCTTTTCTTCTGGTTTGCTGGGAATATTATTTGTGTTCATGTGGACGATGACCGACCATAGCATGACAAAAAATAATTTCAATCTTTTATGGGCCGTTCCTACCAATATACTTGCCTGTTTTCTTATACAATGTAATTACAAAAATGTCAAGAGGTACTTTTTAGTGCTTTCCATCCTGCAGACTTTACTTGTATTGAGCTGGTTTTTTATACCTCAGCAGTTAAACATTTCTCTGCTTCCTTTTGTTATTTTGTTGGCTTACCGATCATTCAAAATTTCATTAAAATAATTCTAGTCCATTAAATTCATTGAGATTTTTTTGATGATGCATAGCCATGAAAAACTGACAAATCATCTTTATGTTAAAAACGCTGAAGTCCAATGGAAGAACGATTCAATATGATATTTGCGGCAAAGGCTTGCCGTTAGTACTGATACATGGTTTTGCGGAAGACAATACCCTTTGGAATATTCAGAAAACATATTTAAAAGAGAAATATTTGGTGCTGTCTATAGACCTGCCAGGTTTCGGAGGAAGTGACCCTTTAATAAAAAATGAAGCTGAATTATCAGATTTTGTCAGTAGTATTAAAGCAGTTCTGTTAAATGAACATATCGACACCTGTGTAATGCTGGGTCATAGCATGGGTGGCTATGTCACTTTAGCTTATTTGAATGCATTCCCGGGCGATTTGCTGGGAATAGGTTTAATCCATTCAACTGCAGGGGCGGACAGCCAGAAAAGAATGACATTAAGAAAAAAATCGATTTTGTTTATTGAAGAACATGGCTCTTTAGCATTTTTAAAAACCAGTATTCCGGGACTATTTCACGAACCCTATAGATACGAAAAAGAAGTGCATTCATTAATTGAAAAATGCGCCAATATTCAAGGTGATATTTTAATACAATATTATCGGGCCATTATGAAAAGGCCTGATTACACCGAGCTTCTCAAACAAATGAAAATTCCCTTATTATTGATTGCCGGAAAAAATGATTGTATCATTCCATTGAAAAACTTATTGTGCCAGTCACATCTATCCAATATTACTCAATTTCACATATTGAAAGAATCAGCTCACATAGGAATGAAAGAAGAACCTAAGAAAATCAATCAAGCGATAGATGATTTTTTAGGATATATAACAGAAATCACCACCAAATAAATGACTGATTGATTTTTATTTAACTTTTACCTGTGTAATTTTGTTGCTGCATGAGAAAAATCACTTTATTACTTTTTACACTTTTGTGGTTCAGTCCGTCACATGCAAAACATATTACCGGAGGAGAAATGATTTATGATTATCTCTATGGATCTGGAAATACACGAACATACAAAATCACTTTAATACTATTCAGGGACGAGAACTGCACAGGTAATTGTGCTCAAATGCCTGCATTTGTCAGAATTGGTATTTACAACAACGATGACAATACTCCCTACAATGGAATTGGCACTTCAGCAACCATTGACAAGGATCTTGATTCGGTTGTTGGTCCCTTATCACTTGTAAATACTCCCGGCTGTATAACCAGCGTTCCTAATTTGGTTTATAAAGTTGGTTTTTATTCAATCATTGTCACCCTTAAAAACAACAACAACGGATATACGGCAGCTTATCAAACCTGTTGCAGAATTAGCAATATCGCCAATATTATTCCCACAGGAACAAATGGTGAAGGTGCAACGTATCCTGCATTCATTCCTGGCAATAACCAACTGGGGCCTTCGCCCTTGAATGGAGACAGAAGTCCGAGATTTTCAAGAACCATCTCGGTCGTTTGTTATGACAATGCTTTCTCATTAGATTTCAGTGCCACAGATCCGAATGGCGACTCGCTTGTTTACACGCTTTGTTCGGGATACAATGGAGGTTCGGCAACAGATGCCTCTCCTATTGAACCTACTCCCTATGGAGATTTAATCTATCAATCAGGTTTTTCAGGCATATTTCCTTTGGGACCAAATGCAACAATCAATCCCAGCACAGGTATCATAACAGGTGTAGCACCTGCTCCAGGAAAATATGTTGTTTCAGTGTGTGTTAGTTCATACAGAAACGGAGAATATATTTCCACACACAGAAAGGATTTTATCATTACGGTTGCCGGTTGCAATTTTGCAAATGCCTCATTGAGTCCAGAATACATTACTTGCGATGGATTTTCCTATACATTTTCCAATTTAAGCAACTCGCCGCTCAATCTGACCAGTTATTGGGACTTCGGCGATCCAAATTCATTGCAAAACAATTTTTCAAATCTTTCAAATCCAACGCATGTATTTTCAGATACGGGAGTATATCGTGTTAAATTGGTAGTAAATAAAGATGATCCTGTTTGTGCAGACTCAACCGAAACCATTGTCAGGGTTTTTCCGGGATTTGTAGCAAATTTCAATTATCCTCCAGTTATGTGCAAAGGTGTTCCGGTGGTATTTAATGACAATACCTATGCTGCATTTGGTTATGCCAGTCAATGGTCCTGGAATTTTGGAGTTTTCAATTCAAATGCCGATACCAGTTCTTTTGCTAACCCTACATTTGTTTTTACCGATACAGGAACATACAATGTAACGCTTGTTGCAAGCAGCATAAAAGGTTGTAAAGACACTGCAGTTTTACCAATAAAAATCATTGACAAACCAAAGATTTATATTACCAATGACACAATCATCTGTAAAGTTGACGGATTACAGCTCAGCGCTTCAAGCAATATCATCAATGGAAATTACAGCTGGTATCCAAACTACAATTTAAGCAGCACATCCATACCTTCTCCGGTTGCTTTTCCACAAAAAGATACCGTTTATAATGCTGTATTTTATGTAAATGCCAGTTATCCGGGTTGCTCTGCCAGAGATTCCGTAAAAGTTCGTGTAGTCGATACCGTTACATTGACACTTCGAAAAGATACTTCCATTTGTTTAACCGACTCAATTCAAATTATTGCAAATGGTGACGGACTTCAATTTAGCTGGACTCCGGCAAGCAGTTTGAACAATGCATTCATAAAGAACCCTATTGCAAAGCCTGTAGATGCCTCTACAACATACACCGTGGTGGCGAATATCGGCAGCTGCAGCAGTACAAAAAGCATCAATATTTATACAGTACCCTATCCAAATGCGCAAGCAGGAAATGACACCTTGATATGCCTTGGGACTTCAGCATATCTTCAGGCATCAGGCGGAATCAGTTATGTTTGGTATCCAAGTCCTTATTTGGACAACCCTGTTGTTTCAAATCCAACAGCTGTTAATCCAAGAGGAGATTACATAGACTACGTTGTTTATGTTTCTGATACTGCCGGTTGCCCTAAACCCGGAAAAGACACTGTAAGGATAAATATACAGCAAGTGATTGCAGATGCCGGGCCAAGTGACACATCCATCGTAAATGGCCAACCCTTGCAATTAAATGCAAATGCCTATGGCGCCAATGGAAATATCAGTTATCAATGGTCTCCGGAAAATTTGTGGTTGAGCAGTTTGAGTATTCCTAATCCAGTAGCTACGCCGGATGATGACGTCATTTATTTTGTAGAAGCAACCAGTGAAATCGGATGCAAAGGGATTGACTCAATCAAAGTGTATTATTATCAGGTATTCCCAGATATTTATATGCCAAATGCTTTTACTCCAAATGGCGACGGAACAAATGAAGTAATCAAGCCTATTGCACTTGGAGTAAAATCCTTGGAACTTTTTCAGATATTCAACAGATGGGGTGAACTTGTTTTCTCCACTTCTACCATCGGCGAAGGATGGAATGGAAAATTCAAAGGAAATTTACAGGAACCCGGAACTTATGTGTGGTATGCCAATGCTGTGGATTATAAAAATAAAAAAATCCAAAAGAAAGGTACCCTTGTTTTAATCAGGTAAACATGAAGTTGACAAAGTCTTTTTAAAAAAATTCAACTTAAAAATCCAAATGAACAAAATAGTTTTTATTACAGGTGCCACATCGGGAATAGGAAAAGCATGTGCTGAAAAGTTTGCACAAAACGGGTTTAATATAATTATTACAGGCAGAAGAGAAGATAAACTTCAAGAAATTAAGAATAGTATTGAATCAAAAAACAAAGTGCAGGTAAAAACGCTTTGCTTTGATGTTCAGCATAAAGAAGAGGTATTTATAAATATTAATAGCCTGCCCGATAGTTGGAAATCTGTTGACATCCTGATAAACAATGCCGGATTGGCTCTTGGCAGAGACAGTTTTGCAGATGCTTCTATTGAAGATTGGGAAACGATGATGCAGACGAACGTAAACGGACTTTTGTATGTTACGAAAGCTGTATTACAATTTTTCATAGAAAACAAAAAAGGCCACATCATCAACATCGGTTCTGTAGCCGGAAAAGAAATTTATGAAAATGGAAATGCATATTGTGCCAGCAAATTTGCAGTAGATGCAATTTCCAAATCGATGAGAATTGATTTGTTGAAGTATGGCATCAAAGTAACTGCTATTCATCCGGGTGCGGTTGAAACCGAATTTTCACTTGTACGTTTTAAGGGAGACAGCAACAAAGCAGCTGCAGCATACAAGGGATTCAAACCACTATCGGCTGAAGATATTGCAGAAAGTGTATTTCATGCAGCAACCCTTCCACCTCATGTATGCATCAATGAGTTAACCATTACTTGTACCAGTCAAGCGAATGCGATTTACTTCCATAAAAATAATTCTTAGAAACAAAATGGATGCTCATGTGTAATATTCAACCAATTAGTTGAATGATTCTATTGAGATAGGGAGATTCTTATTTGAACTCCGCCTCTTGTATTGGTTGAGGGAGCACTTGAAGAAATGTATGGTTTTATTTTTCTCTGGTCAAAATACAATTTCAAATTGATGCGGCTGTTTAAAAAATAATCAATAGTTGGATTGATTGATATCTCCTTGCTTCCTCCGGTAGTGAAATTATTATCCTGATCCAATCTGCTGTTGGAAGTCACATTGTCTCTTACCCTGAAATCAATCCTAAAGCTGATTTCGTTGTCGAGTTTTGATGATTTGTTTTTACTCAGGAATGAGGGCAAAGCCAAACCGCCCAGCAATTTCAATCCTTTCTTACGGTAACCGGCCCCGATAGCAAACTCAGTTGTTCTAACCTCACTCAACTGATAATCATTCAAACTTAAACTCAGTTGCCTTGTTTTGGAGTATTCAAACTTACCCTGCATTTGATTGACAAACATCATATCCACCCCAACCAATGGAGAAAACTGCTCCTGTATGGAAATATTTGGAACTAAGAAATAAGGAACAAAATTCTTCGATCCGGTATCATAGAAAGAAGGATAACCATACTTGGAAACGTCCTGATATAACAAAGCGGATGTAAATCCGTTCATACTCAGATTTCCGGTATACCCATGCGATAAGGTAAGATTTGTAAATATCTTATCAAATGGCTTGACCCTGCTTAATCCATTATAATCGAGCTTCCAGTTGGGTTTTGGAAGAATCAGTCTGAAAGGATTTGATTTGACATTTTCATTCTTCTGTTTGATCAATGCTACATTATTAGGATCTTGTCCGGTATATGCAGAGATGAATGAAGGAATCAGCACATCAATCGCATACCTTCCATATCCATAATAATACCCATCGGCTCCGACGGGCTGACCCGAGCTGTAAGGATTGAGTCTACCCAGTCTTTCAGACAATATCAACCTGTTGTTCTGAAATGTTTTAAAAGTTTCTGATACCCGGTTGGGATAAAATTTACCGAACAATGTTTTGTAAGAGATATAGGTTACATCAAAATTCCCCCCTGCGTAGGGATTTAAATGAAGAAACCGCGGATTGGTTCCGTTAAGTGTATCCAAATACCGGAATGTTTCGCTGTAATTTTTACTGAATGTTTTACTGATATTCAGGGTGATGTTCAAATCTCTTACAGGTTCCAGCTGGGCGGATAGGGTAATTTTCTGATCATAATTCTGCTGAAACAATGAATTGAAATTGCTGTCATTTGAAATGAGTCCCTGATCTGACTTTCTGTTAAGCCATGAAGTATCCGGTTGCCGGCCTGCGATAAAATCAAATCCGGGAGACATGCTGTTGAAATTTTGTCCAAAGAATTTTGTACTGTCCATGTAACCCGGAAGTCTTGTATTTGCATTTTGAGAAACGGAAATATTGGCTTGTTTGACGCTGGTCAAAAGCTTGCCGAAAAATCTGAAAGTTCCGCTTTCATATGGCATTGCTGAAGGATCCACGATTCTCCTTGTACGCAGCACTTTTTTACCTGATCTGGTCAACACAGAATCTTTGACTTTTGTCACCCTGTTTTTCCATCTTTCTTTGTTTTCAATATCAGAAGGCTGATCCAGTTGTTTGATCCATTTTGACTTTTGATAAATGCGGTTGAAATCCATTTGAAGAGTAGCCTCTTCCTGATAACCATTCTCCAGGAAGTTGCCAAGGTTCACTGCAAGTCGGGAAGCACCTATCCATTTGTACAAAGCCTGATACCTGAAATTGATTGTGGTCCAGTCCAAGAGCGGAAATTTTTGGGTAGGAAGTGTATATGAAAAATTACCCACCTGATTGAAAATGGTGTTTCTTCCGCCTTTTAAAAAATTATTCAAAACAGAATCTTTCTTGGACCTGGTATCAATTCTTCCGGCAGGTTCGTCAACCCTTGAATTATTGGTTGCTGTATAATCAAAATTAATCGACTTTGTGAAATTCCATCTCATCACATAATCCCTTTGCATCGTAAAAAACTTATCATAAGTTTCAGGAATGATGTATTTATTTTCTCCAACGCTTCTAGGTTTGATTGCTCCAAACTGCCTGTTGATATCTGCCTTGAAACTAAGCTGCGATGGAAGATAACTGAAATTGAAATCTTTCAGCAAATCAAGCCATTTTGTTTTTGTTTTTTTAAATAGCCCTTTGAAAGGCTCAATGTATTTGGGTTGCAATGAATAGTTGTATCCGATTGCACCTCTGTGCCGAGTTACTTCATTTTTTTCAATCAGAGGACTATGGCTTTCCGTTTTAATGAAAGAATAGCTTAGATCCACATTTTCAATATCATAAATTTTAGGGGATTTGCCATTCGTTTTGCTTTTTCTTACATTGGTGAAATTAACCGTTTTAATAGATGTGAAATCTATGGCATTATTTCTGATGGAATCTTTGATTGCTTTTGTGGGACTGGTTCTTAGCTTGTCTCTCAAAGTAATATCCATGTCATAAGGATCGTATTGAGGGGAACTGATTGTTTGAGAATAGCTTGCATATAACGGCACAGACAACCCGGAATTTTCAGGCAACAATTTTCCAATTTCAATATTGGCTGCTGCATCAAATTGAAAAAAATCATCTCTGTATCTTTCCACAACCCGTTGCTCAATTGTACCAAATCCTCTTGTATGGGCATTGGCTGAAAGCGATAATGTACCCAAATCAGCCAAGTTAACATCGACTCTTCCCAAAGCGGCCATTCCACCTTGTTCATTGATAGAAGACAATCTCAATTCATTCAACCAAACTTGTCCGCATGCGCTTAGTGAAGTTGAATTTTCAACACCCAGTAATACCCCCCTTATTTCTCCTAGATTCGGATTCCCCATAACACCATAAACCTGACCATTGGATTGAAGTTGTCTGAAAATTTGACCAGAGGGGACAGAAGAGAGATTTCGTGATTGTTTTATTTTTGTAAGTGCTTCGAGATCTAAATCCAAAGAATTTGAAGGGTACCAAAGAGAATCATTGTACTGATCAGTATCTGCATTCAAACCCAAATTCAGTGGAGTCAGCATTAACGGAATTCTCACTTCATAATAGTTATTGATAAAATCCGTACCAAGTCTGATTACGGCAGTCAAGTCTCTGTTAGCAATAGTGTTTGCAGGATTTTGAGCCTGCTCGGCATGAATATACATGGATAAATTCCTGAATTGTCTGATATCCCTGTTTGCAAAAGTTTGAAATACAGCTTTAGCATCTCCCTTTCTTAAATTACAAAAGTTAATACTCATAGCCTGTTCATTTTGCAACAGGTTTACTCCATTATTACTGAGTGTCTGTACCCTTTTGATTTCTTTTGGTGTTCTGTAAGGCAGCGGGCTTCTCGCATCATTTTCTTCAATATTAACAGCTTCAACATTGAATGGGGTGGCTGAAGGAGCATTATACAATCCGGTAGAATCCAGCTTATATCTGAATTTACGCCAAACATTTCTTGTTAACTGCAACAATCCAAAACGCATAACTACGCTGTCCTCAAAACCGGTCAAAAACATTCTCATAAAACGAATGGATTTGAAATCAGGAATGTTTCCAATCTTTCTTTCATATCCTCCAATCGGAATCCTGAACTGATACCATGTTTCATTTCTTGTAGTACCGTTTGCCAGATTGATTGCAACTTCTTTTTTATCAACTATGAAGTTGTTTCCAATAAGCATTTCTGTAGCATTCTTGGGTTTTATATCCACCACATACTGAAAATACTCTTCAGTTTCATTCAGGGTATTGTCTTTGTTCAGATCCTC
>CAZCOL010000003.1:72918-79387 GCA_964500545.1 uncultured Ferruginibacter sp.
CCCCAAATAGTATTGTCCACAGTAGAGGGTGCGCTGGGTGTATTGAGGCCGTTTTCAAAAAAACGTCTGCCATCCTTCAGAATGTCTTCAGAAATATTTCCCAGATTGAAATACAGTTTTCCTCCGGAAGAGTTGGCATATTGAGGAAGGATAAAAGGATCCTGCATCCAGAACTCTATAAATTCAATGTTGCTTGTTTCAAAATCAGGCTGATCGATACTGCGCATGATGCCGCCGAATTTAGATTTAGGATCGGTGAATTGACCCTGCGGATTCAACTTTGAGATGTCATCTTCAAAATTGTAAGGACCTTTTTCTTTTGGATAAAATGCAAGATCAAATGTTGTCAATTGTCCTTCTCCAAATCCTGTGGTTCGTTGCGGAAAAATTTCTTTCTGATACACTTGTCTTACCCGAGGGTCGCTCAATAAATTTCTGTCCGTGATTGGATTGTTAGGAGCATCCACCTGCTGAAGGGTTTGCTCAACCTGATACCAAGCGAGTTTTGCCCTGCTTTTACCATAATTCAAATTGTTGTTGGCTGTAGCTTCAGGAAATAAAATATTTCCATTCTTGTCGGTAGCATTTGCAGGAGTGGATGCCATTGTCCAACTCACCAGTGGAAATCTTAAATCAATACCGGATTTACTTCCTTCAAAATCATCAATGTAAACTACGCCATTACTTCCTCTTCCAATCTGCGGTGCGTGCCCGGGCTGAAGATAAGCCCCTTCTAAGTATGCATTGATTGCTGAGGGTGAAGTGGTATTATAAACAGGCAGCTTATCTAAAATCTTTGTAAGTCTCGGTAGGTCTTTTCTGTAGTTGACATCGATGCCGTACATGGAATTCCTGATTGGTTCTTCATTGTAATTGACTTTGGTGAAGAATGGTCTTTCTCCCAAACGAACGATGGTGCCTCCAAGAGACAATTGTTCCCTCGAATTGTTTTTTGCGAGATAATCAAACCTAAGTCCAAGAAAGTTTTTTTGCTGCAAACCGAATGTAGCATTGTTTTCAAAATTTACCTGAACCGGCAATCCTGCATTTAAAATTGCCTGATTGATCATCTTTATTGTTCCCAGATCATAATTGATGTCGTAATCAATTCCTTCCTGCAATGTTCTTCCACCGGCAGTCACTCTTACAGAGCCTTTTGGAATGTTGTATCCAATGCTGATATCAGATGTGCCGGATGTTTTAGCAGTACCTTTCAATAAAAATCTGTTCAAATTAGGCAATTGCTGTGCCACTGACTTGATGGAATCATACAATGCATAGAAAAGTGTATCGCCTGCAGTTATTGGAACTGAAGTATAAATGCTTTTAGCCAAATCTCTTCCAAATGGTTCAAGAACAGGGAAAATAACTCTGCTGTATGGGGATATAACTGTAAATCCTTCCACATAATCAAATACGCCATCCGGCTGAGGATCGAGTTGACTGTTAAGGCGGTCCAAATTAATCAATGAGATCATCGGAGAACCTAAGTTCCTGTCACCATAAGGAACATATCTCTTGGCTCCCAATCCCGGTTCCTGGTATAATACATCCAATTTGAAATCAGTTGGAGACAAAGTACCATATCCCACAGAGTATACATTTTTCATCATCAAATCCCAAATGGGTAAAGAAGGTCTTTGTGAAGTGGCTTTTAGCAATTTTAGAAAAATAACTTTTTGAGAACCAGAACTGGTATCGGGCGGTACATCCTGAGAAAATTCACCCACCTGATAAATTCTTCCTCTATAAGAATACTGATAAGCTACTCCCAGAACCTCATCTGTTTGAAGGGGTTGGCTCAACGACAGCATTCCAACCTGCTTGTTGTATGTGTATTGTGTCGAATCAAGTTTTCTCGCAAAAGTCTTTTCAAAATCCTGAACAGGACTCATACCTATGCTCAACAAATTGCTGTAAATGAGGTTCGAGTTTCTTGCATTAGGAAGATTCAATACTTTATCCAGCAAATTGTTTGCATTATTATTTGTAGAAGGTATTGTTGTACTTACTTCATCAATAATTGGAAAACCTGCGTGGGGATTTGATTCACCCAAATCGGCCAATCCAACTATATCCCTGGTATCAGTGGTAGTACCATTTTTGTTGGTTACCCAAACCTCCATTCTCAAAATCTGTATTGGTGAAATGACTGCAGGAAGATTGGACATGAACTTATTGTAATTGTCCTTGAAATACTGACCAATTAAAAAGTGTCGGTTTTCTTCATATTCATCTGCCTTAATTTCAAATGGAGTTGCTGCAGCACCTCCTTGAAGATTAAGATTTTGTCTTTGTGATTTTTGATTGGCTAAAACACCGGTGATAAAAAGCTTTCCAAATTGAAGTTGTGTTTTCAATCCAAACAATTGCTGTGCCCCGGGAATCAATGTTCCTTTTCCCGGAAAAGACACATTACCGGCCTCAAAACGTTTCAATATCTCATCGCTTTGTCCTGAGTAATCCAGTTTCAGCTGATTGTCCAAATCAAAATTTGCAAGTGTATTGTAATTGATGGGAAATTTGAGTTTATCGCCGATACTTGCATTCACATTCATCTGGGCATTCATCTGAAAATCAAGTCCTCCGTTTTTTCGGGCTCTCTCCGGCAAAGTGGGATTATTGATTCTTTGACCCTGATAACCCGCAGTAATATCTACATTTCCCTGCGGACTGATTTCAATTTTACCATTGCCAAACAATCGATTGAATAAGTTGTCTGTTAAGGATAGTTTGGGTTTCAATAACTTACCTCTGTTGAGGATGCTTGTTGTGGCAGAGCGTTTTTTAAAGTAATCCATCTCCGTCTGTCTGCTGACAATAGCCCAATATTCATCAAAGGTGTAACTTACAGGAGTTCTGAAAAATTGATTGCCTATTTTTTCATAGACAATATACCTCTTTGAATCGTAATCATAAACAATGGAATCTCTCTGGTCGGCGGGTTGAAAAGAATTGTAAATATTGAAGCTGTATCCTGAAATGCCATCACCCAGCCTATCGTAAATCGGATAAGGCAAAACAGAAGCGGGGGTTACAGAAGTGTCCCCAGCAAAAAATGGAAAATTGCTGTGATTGTTTGCAAGCCCTGAAGCCGGACAAAAAAACAAAAACAAAATCTTACACACACTAATTTTCAAAAGCGTGTTAAATGTCTTTAACGTAAGCAACATTCAGCGAATTAGTTGATGTAGAATTTTGTCAAATGGCTTTAAGAGATTTTTTAATTAATTCTTCCAAATTGTTGACCCCTGGTTCGGCGCGTAAAATCTTTTGAATTGATTGTTCGGCCTGTATTTTTGAAATGCCCAATGCTGTCAGTGCATGTAATGCGTCTTGATCAATTCCATTTACAGTATTGGCTGAAGTTCCTCCTGATGCAACATTTTTTCCCACCTTTTCTTTAAGCTCCAATACCAGTCTCTCCGCTGTTTTTTTTCCAATTCCTTTAACGCCCTCCAATATTTTCACATTTCCCTGTAAAATCGCTTTTGATATTTCTTCAGGCTTTACAGAAGATAACATCATTCTGGCAGTGGAAGCCCCAACTCCGGAAACGCTGATCAACAGTAAAAACATATCTTTTTCCTCTTTCTGCGAAAATCCGAATAAAACCTGCGCATCCTCTTTTACCTGCAAATAAGTATACAAACGACCTTCGTTCAATGATTGAATATCCGAATAGGTATTCAAACTTATATTTACTTCATATCCAATTCCATTGACATCAACATAAACCTGAGCCGGACTTTTATAAGTATATTTTCCCTGCAAATACGCGAACATACAATGTAATGAATAGCAAGCGAAAATAAGAAATTATTGTGAGGTTGAAGTGTAAAAATAGTCCCAAGTTTTTTTTATCGTATTTTTACAAGTATTATAATTTATGAAAATATTCTATTTATGAAAAAAGTTAATGCATCAATTACGGCTGTTGGGGGGTATTTGCCAGAATACAGACTAACCAACAAAATTCTGGAAACAATGGTAGATACCAATGATGAATGGATAAAAACAAGAACCGGCATTGACGAAAGAAGAATATTAAAAGGTGAAGGACTCGCAAGTAGCGATATGGGTGTGGAGGCTGTCAAGGAAATTTTAGCTAAGCGAGGAATTCAACCGGATGAAATAGACTGTGTTATCTGTGCAACTGTAACTCCCGACATGGTATTTCCTGCTACTGCAAATATAATTTCTGATAAAGCCGGCATGAAAAACGCTTTTGGATTTGATGTTAGCGCTGCTTGTTCGGGTTTCTTGTATTCTCTTACATTGGGAACCACGATGATTGAATCGGGAAGATATAAAAAAGTAATTGTTGTGGGAGTTGACAAAATGAGTGCTATTGTAGATTATACAGACAGAACAACCTGTATCATTTTTGGAGATGGTGCCGGAGCTGTATTATTGGAGCCGAACGAAGAAGGGATGGGAGTTATGGACAGCATTCTTAAAAGCGATGGAAGCGGCAGAGAGTTTCTGCACATGAAAGCGGGCGGTTCTGCGAAACCTGCTTCTCATCATACAGTTGATGCAAAGGAACATTTCATATATCAGGAAGGACAGTCTGTTTTTAAATTTGCTGTAAAAGGCATGGCAGATGTGAGTTATGAGTTGATGCAGAAAAACAATTTAACAGCTGATGACATTTCATGGCTGGTTCCCCATCAGGCAAACCTCAGAATTATTGATGCTACAGCCAACAGAATGAGTTTACCAAAAGAAAAAGTAATGATCAACATTCAAAAATACGGTAATACCACTGCTGCAACCATTCCTCTATGTTTATGGGAATGGGAGAAACAATTGCATAAGGGTGAAAATATCATTTTGGCTGCCTTTGGAGGCGGTTTTACCTGGGGTGCAACATGGGTTAAATGGGCTTATGACAGCAAATAAAAAAATCTGGATTTCATAGCATTGAAATGAAAAAATTACAAGTACTTTTTTTGTGTTTGATTTTATTAAACGTCAGCTTTGGGCAATACAATAAATACATTGTAAAGTTCAAAAACAAGGGCTCCAATAATTTTTCATTGGATGCCCCGGAGGTTTATTTGTCGGAAAGATCCATTGAAAGAAGAAGCAGGTATAATATAAATTTTGACAGTACCGATTTGCCTGTATCACCTGCCTATCTGGACAGTATTCGCATATCCGGAAACGTTAGTTTATTAAATGTTTCAAAATGGCTCAATCAAGTTTCCATTGAAACTGATGATACAATTGCTCTTCAAAAAATCAATCAGTATTTTTTTGTTCAGCAGATAAATCCAATTGCACCCAAATTCCTTTTGAATGCTCAAACAGCCATTAACAATCAGCCGATACAAATCGATCATAGAAACACGTTAAAAAAATCGAATTCCGCAGCCTTTGACTATGGTGAATCGACCCAACAAATCAGGATTCATCGTGCCGATTTTTTACACAACCATGGATTCAGTGGAAATGGGATGCAGCTTGCAATGATAGACGATGGATTCTATCATTACAATTCCCTGTCTACTTTTGACAGTGTTGTTCTGAATCAGCAAATTCTAGGGACTTGGGATTTTGTTTCGAATAATAGTGATGTGACGGACGATGATTATCATGGCATGCATTGTCTGAGTACGATTGCAGCTAACATTCCCGGATTATTTGTTGGCTCTGCCCCAAAAACAAGTTTTTATCTATTTCGTTCAGAAGATGTTAACAGCGAATACCCAATTGAAGAACACAATCTGGCTTGTGCCGCAGAAAAAGCAGACAGTCTGGGTGCAGATGTATGCTCGATTTCCTTGGGTTACAATTCATTTGATGAACCACTGTTTGATTATACCTTCAGCGATATGGATGGAAATACAAGCATGAGCGCGAGGGCTGTTGACAATGCAGCGAAAAAAGGGATGCTGATGGTGGTTGCTGCGGGCAATGAAGGAAACAATGTCTGGCATTTTATTAATACACCAGCTGATGCCGATAGTTGCATGGCTGTTGGTGCGGTAAATTCAAACGGGGAAGTAGCAGGGTTCAGCAGCTATGGCCCTTCTAGTGACGGACAGATAAAACCATCTGTTGCATCTGTTGGCTGGAATACGGTAATTGCAAATTATTTTGACGGATCGCCCACTTTAGGCAGCGGCACCTCTTATGCATGCCCAAATTTGGCAGGCATTTCCACTTGTCTATGGCAGGCATTTCCTGAGGCCAGCAATATGGAGATCATTCAAGCGATTGAATCGAATTCATCCAATGCTAAAAATCCTGATAACAGAACAGGTTATGGTATTCCCGATGTAAAAAAATCATTTGTTGCACTTCAAAAAAAATATTTTTCATTTGAGACATTACCCTTGAATTGCAATATGTCTATTAACCTTTCCGCCAAGATGGATTCAACTATGAATATTATTATTGAGAGAAAATTCCCTACAGATACATTCTATTCAGTTGTCAAAAATTTTCAAACAAACGAACC
>CAZCOL010000003.1:79487-82002 GCA_964500545.1 uncultured Ferruginibacter sp.
GCATCATTTAGCAAGGGTATTTATTTTGTAGTATTTAATTTGAATGGGCAAAAAAGGATCACCCGAAAGTTCATCAAGCTTTAATTAAGCTTTGAAAATAGCCGTAAACATTGAGTCTGCCTTGATTTCATAGCCGCTGACATAATTCATGTGAATTAGTTCAAGCGAAAAATTATCCTGGATGAATTGAACCATATCCTCATTTTCTGATTTAAAAACAGAGCAGGTAATGTAGACCAAAAAGCCGTTATCAGCTAGATGAGGGATGACATTTTTTATAATTGACTTTTGCTTTTCGACAAATACGGATAAATTGCTGATTTCAAAACTGAAATGTTGTTCCGGAGTTCTGCTCCAGGTTCCGCTTCCGCTGCAGGGCACATCACATAATACAACATTGAATTTCTCTTCCTTTTCCAAACCGGAAGCTATCGTAATGTCCTGTTCAAATTTCTTGTAAATATTGATTCCTGCATCCTTCAACCGGGACTCAAGATTATTGAGTATGTTTTTTCGTATGTCCGACACTGTTAGTTTAACATACCCTTTCAGTAAATCATACAGTAATATAGATTTCCCTCCGCTGGCTGCACAAACGTCCCAAACACTTATTTTTTTTTCATTTTTAGGCGATTGAAGTAACAGGGGGATAAAGTCATTGAAAATATTTTGAGATGAAAAATCCTGCACCACTGCATCTTTGTTCAATCGAACAACATTTTCCACATTAACGCCATTCGCAATTTTCAAACTTGTTTCACTCAATAAATCCATTTCAATGGATTTTAAAGATTCCAAAACCTTTTCTTTCTTCCCCGGCCTGATTCTTAGAAACAAAGCGGGTTGTATTAAAAACGAAATGGAAAACAATTTTTCATCTATCAATTCGGATAATCTTCCACTGAACCCAAATACATCATCCATTTTCAATCCTAGATGAACCAATTTTTCAACAATCGGAAATTTGATTCTTTCATTCAACTCGGGATCCAATGTTTTCAACAACTGTGTATCTGTATTTTCACACAAAAAAAATGCATTAAGTAAATGTTGAAATGAGAAATCTACCCCTTTGAAAAGATTAAAGCACCTGAAATAATTATAACAAAGAGATGAGATTATTTTTCTGTCGTTTGATCCGTATTTTTTTTCTGCCCGAAAAAATTTTTTAAGATGAAAATGCAATGGAACTCCCTTTTCATAAGAATGAATGATCTTAGCTGCATTGTCTAAATAAGAATGAAATCTGCTCATGCAAAATAATCCCGATAGTAAACAGGACCTATTGAGAAATTAGAATTATAGCTCCAGCAATGCATCTACGGGATCTTTTCCGAATAACATTAACGAGGGATTTTCCAGAAGCTGCTTTACCCGAACAAGAAAACCCACAGACTCCCTGCCATCTATGATACGGTGATCATAACTTAAAGCCAGGTACATCATGGGTTTAATGACTACCTGTCCGTTCACTGCCATAGGTCTTTCCACTATATTATGCATCCCCAAAATTGCACTTTGAGGAATATTGATAATTGGTGTACTCATCATAGAACCAAAAATACCTCCATTGGTTATTGTAAAAGTACCCCCTGTCATTTCTTCTACTGTCAGTTTGTTATTTTTAGCCTTTGTAGCCAAGTCAACAACTGCAGACTCTATTTCTGCCATACTCAAGCTTTCGGCATTTCTGATAACCGGCACTACCAATCCTTTTGGCGCACTAACTGCAATTGAAATATCACAATAGTCATGATAAACGATGTTTTCTCCGTCGATATATGCATTGACTGCAGGAAATTCCTGTAATGCAAAGCAACAAGCTTTTGTGAAAAAACTCATGAAACCCAAATTAACTCCATGACTTTCTTTGAATTTATCTTTATTTCTTTTTCTGATTTCCATGATTGGCCCCATATCCACCTCGTTAAAAGTGGTCAGCATCGCAGTTGTGTTTTTGGCCTCAACCAATCTTCTGCTTACTGTCTTTCTAAGATTGCTCATTTTTTCAGGCTTGTCCGTTCTGCTGAACATTTCAACCCCGGGCATTCTGCCGGGATTGGACAACGCATTCAATACATCCTGTTTGAAAATTTTACCGTTGGATCCGGAGGGATTAATTTTTTTACTGTCAACTTTTTTATCAGCAATGATTGCAGCTGCCACAGGAGTAGCTTTAACATCCGAAGCTTTTACCTCCTTATTTACAACGGGAATAATTTCCTCCTTTGGGGGAGCTGATGGAATTTCTGCAGGACGCACTGCATCAGTGTCAATGGAACAAACCACATCTCCTATGGAAAGATTATCTCCTTCTTTTGCGATATGCTTGATTGCGCCCGCTTGTTCAGCATTGATCTCAAAAGTCGCTTTTTCACTTTCCAGTTCCGCTATCACTTCATCTCTGTCAGCCCATTCCCCGTCATTTTTAAGCCACTTTACGAGGGTTACTTCATTGATACTTTCCCCTACAGTTGGTACTTTTATTTCAATTGACATGTACAGTTATTTATGT
>CAZCOL010000003.1:82102-84473 GCA_964500545.1 uncultured Ferruginibacter sp.
ATAAACTGCCCGTAAATATTGGAATTTTATTACTTTTTGACTTAAAAAATACCTACATTTGCGACCCCGTTAAAAAACCACGGGATTAATTTTATGTCATTCAATATTTTTAAACAACTAAACGCAGACGAACAGGAGCCGATGTCTTCTTCAGAAACAGAAGCTACTGCGACAACAAACGAACCTGTAGCTGTAAAGGCTGAAAAAACACCTGTAGTAGAAACTGCTCACGATGATTTTGACTGGAACCGTGACAAACGCAATGTAGTAGCTTACTCAAAGGAAGAGAAGGCTAAATACGACTCTGTGTACGACAACACTTTCAAGCAAATCAATGATGGTGAAATGATTCAGGCTACCATTGAATCTTTGACAAAAACCGACGCGGTTGTTAACATTGGTTTCAAAAGCGATGGATTGATCTCCTTAAATGAATTCAGAGATATTCCAGGCGGTATTAAAGTGGGGGATGTTATTGAAGTAATGGTAGTTGAAAAAGAAGACAGAGAGGGAAATTTGCATTTGAGCAGGAAGTCTGCAAGAATTACCAGGGCTTGGGAGAGAATTGTTGAGGTTAATAAAACCGGCGAAATTGTTACAGGTCTTGTTACCAGCAAAACAAAAGGCGGCTTGATTGTAGATGTATTTGGAATGGAAACATTCTTACCGGGATCTCAAATAGATGTGAAACCCGTTACTGATTACGACCAGTTCGTTGGAAAAACAATGGAGTTCAAAGTGGTTAAAATCAATGAAACCATAAAGAATGCAGTTGTTTCACATAAAGCGCTCATTGAAAGTGATATCGAAGCTCAGAGAGCTGAAATCATCGGCAAACTTGAAAAAGGACAGGTATTGGAAGGAACGATCAAAAACATCACTGATTTTGGTGCATTCCTAGATCTTGGCGGTTTGGATGGTCTGCTTTACATAACAGATATTTCATGGGGCAGAATCAATCATCCATCCGAAGTACTGAAACTGGATGACAAAATAAATGTGGTGGTACTTGATTTTGATGATGACAAAAAACGTATAAGCTTAGGATTAAAACAACTTACACCACATCCTTGGGATACTTTGACTGAGAATCTTAAAGAAGGAGAAATCATCAAAGGTAAGGTTGTAAACATTGAAGATTATGGTGCATTCCTGGAAATCATGCCTGGCGTGGAAGGTTTGGTTCACGTAAGTGAAATTACCTGGGCAAATACCCCTATCAATGCAAAGGAATTCTTCAAACTAGGTGACGAACACGAAGCCAAAGTTGTTACACTGGATAAAGAAACCAGAAAAATGAGTCTTTCCATCAAGCAAATGACAGAAGACCCATGGAACAACATTGACACTCGTTTTCCTGAACAAAGCCGTCACATGGGAACTGTAAAGAACATCACTCCTTATGGCGTGTTTGTTGAACTATCTACAGGTATTGGCGGAATGATTCACATCAGTGATCTTAGCTGGTTGAAGCGCTTCAATAACCCCAACGAATACACGAAAGTTGGCAAAGAAATCGAAGTCATTATCATGAGCATTGATAAAGAAGGTCGTAAACTTCAGTTGGGACACAAACAAATTGAAGAGGACCCATGGAACTCTCTTGAAACAGTTTTCACAATCGGATCCATTCACGAAGGAACTGTAATCAAAAGAGAGGAAAAGGGTGCTGTAATTCAATTACCATATGGATTAGAAGGATACGCTCCAGCTCGCCACCTGATGAAAGCGGATGAAAAAATGATAGCTGCTGATGAGGTTGCCCAATTCATGGTTATTGAATTCGACCGCAACGACAAACGCATCATTTTAAGTCATACTCGTCTTTGGGAACAGGAAAAAGAAGAAGAGAAGCAAGCCGAATTAAAAGAGAAGAAAGCTGAAGCTGAGCAAACTAAAAAAGCAGTTAAGAACATTCAATCCAAGGTAGAAAAAGCTACGTTGGGTGACTTAGGTGTTTTGGCCGGGCTAAAAGCAAAAATGGATGGAGGAGAAACCTCATCTGAAGGAACTTCAGATGAACCAAAGGCTGAATAAAGTTTCTAAAAAATAATCTGGCATTTATCCCGGTTGAAATTTCAGCCGGGATTTTTTTTGATGGAAGATTTTATACGTTTGGGGCCAAAAAAGTCGATTCTCAAAATTTGCTTGAAAAATCCTCTTTAGTACTATCTTAGGGAGAATTATCTAACCGAGTTATGGAAGATTTAATAAGTTTTTCTAAGGGATATTAATTTTTAACAATTATCAAAACTTGCAAAAAATGTAAGTTTTGATAATTTGTTAATATTCTAGATTTTGTAGATAATGAAAAACTCCTTTCGCTCAGTGCTGTATTTTTGTAAAGCAAATAAATATAATTATGTAAAGC
>CAZCOL010000004.1:0-2888 GCA_964500545.1 uncultured Ferruginibacter sp.
AATGCTGTAGCAACTCCAACCATTACGGCAGGATCATTAACAGGCTTTGGCAAGCAATTGCAGAACACAACATCTGCTGAAAAAACTTTTACAGTTTCAGGTACTGCATTGACAGGAAATGTAACAATAACAGCACCAGCCGGTTTTCAAATTTCTTCAACATCGGGTTCTGGATTTGCCACAACTTTAACATTAACTCCTTCATCAGGAACTTTGACTAGCAGAACAATTTATGTTAGGTTTAATCCAACAGGATTAAAAATCTATTCTGGAAATATAGCTTGCAGCGCCACCGGCGCAACCACTCAAAATGTAGCAGTTTCCGGAACAGCTTACATTACCGCAACTGCTTGTAACAGCTACACATGGAATGGAACAACTTATACGACTTCAGGTGATAAAACATATACCACTACAGGATCTGGGGGCGTAGATTCAACGGCCACTTTGCAACTGACCATCAATTACAGTACATCTTCAACACAGTCGGCTTCAGCTTGTTCTTCTTATACATGGAAAGGAGTAACCTATACAACAAGTGGTGCAAAAACATGGACTGGTACCAATGCTGTAGGGTGTGATTCAGTTGTAACACTAAATCTGACTATTTTCAACGGAGTTTCCAGTACTACCAATATATCAACTTGTAATTCAAGTTATACTTGGAATGGCCAAACTTATACTTCATCCGGTACATATAATTATACAACTCAAAACTATATTGGTTGTGACAGTACAGCGACTTTGAATTTAACTTTGAAGAAATCATCTACCAGTATTTCTTCGGCTACAGCATGTAGTAGTTATAGCTGGAATGGTCAAACTTATACTTCTTCAGGAACCTATACGTATTCAACTCTCAATGCAATTGGTTGTGACAGTACTGCAACGTTAAATCTTACAATCAATGCTTTACCTGATGCAAATGTTACAAATGCGAATAATCAGATATGTTCAGGCTCAACTGCTAGTTTTAATATTAATGGTACTTCCGGTGCTATTGTTTCTTACAATATCAACGGAGGACCCAGTGCCAATATCACGCTAACTAACGGTACTGCAAATGTATCTGTTTCCAATGCTACAATCAATCAAACGATTAATTTGACTTCAGTTACCAACCCGGCAACAAATTGCAGTAAGAGTATTTCTTCAACAGCTACCGTTACTGTAAGAGTAAATTCATCCAATGCAACATGGAACTTCAATACAGCATCCCCAAGTCAAGCAACAGATATTACTGTTGGTGATTTATCACAGGGTAACAGTAATGGAACAGTCTCTTTGTTGAATTCCAATGTTCAATCCTCTGGATATACAGGTGCATCCGGTGGTAACAATGCAAACTTAATTGCTCGGACAGGTTTGTTAAATACTGCTAATAATGGCTCCGGATATTTTAGTTTTAATGTAACTGCACCCAACAATGGAACTTTTAATTTGAACGGAATAAGCTTTGGCTCATATAGTACTGCATCCGGCCCTCAATCTTATGTTATCAGAAGCAGTTCGGATAATTATTTGACCAATATTGATAGTGGTTCATTATCCAACAATAGCACATGGTCATTAAAATCAAAAACAGGTATTAATTTATCAGGAACAAATACCACATTTAGAATTTATGGTTTCAATGGTGCAGGGGATACTTCAACTACGACCCCAACTGCCAGTAAAATTGCCGGTTGGAACTTTTTTGGACAAACAAGCCCTCCTAAATCTGCAGCCACAATCTTTAACGCTAATTTGGATCTTGGTGGTAGTGATTCGTTAAATAATATTACACGTGGAGACAGTGCATTGAGTAGTTCAGCAAGCAATTCATTTCGTACCACAGGATTTAAGAATAATGGCATATCGACATCCAATAAAGATTATTTTCAAATAACTCTTAAGCCGCTCTCAGGTTATAATATGTCACTTTCGACTATTAATGCAAGGTTAGCTGGTACATCATCTTTTAATGCTGCACCAGGGGTGACTTCTCAGTTTGCTTATAGTTTGGATAATATAAACTTTACATTAATCGGATCCCCATCAACAAGCACATCTTCTAAATTAACTGTAGATCTATCATCTGTTGCCGCACTTCAAAATGTGTCAGGTGGTACAACTGTTTATATTAGATATTATGCAAGTGGGCAAACTTCAACAGGTGGTTGGGGTTTCACTTCAGCCAATGCCAGTGATACATCCAATGGCTTGGAATTCGTTGGAACGGTTTCATCATCAACTGTTGCTACATCTAATTGGAGAATTGATGATTTAAATCTGAACTTTACCAATAACAATTCTGCTGCTTCTTCCTCAGTTAATGTTTCTACTTGCGGTGCTTACATTTGGAATGGAAACACTTACACAACAAGTGGGACTTACACTTGGAATGGAACCAGCGCCTCTGGCTGTGATTCAACTGCTACTTTAAACCTTACTATCAAACAGTCAACTTCATCAAGCTCAACTGTTTCAGCATGCGGATCTTACATTTGGAATGGAACCACATATACAACAAGTGGTACTAGAACTTGGACAGGTACCAATGCAGCCGGATGTGATTCAACGGCCACTTTGAATCTAACCATTAAACAAGCAAATTCATCTGTTACAAATGCATCCGCTTGCGGATCTTATACCTGGAATGGAACCACATATACAACAAGCGGCACTAAAACATGGACAGGTATCAATGCAACAGGATGTGATTCAACGGCTACCTTGAATTTAACCATTAAACAAGCAAGCTCATCAAACACTACAGTTTCAGCTTGCGGATCATATACATGGAATGGAACTACATATACAACAAGCGGTGTAAAAACATGGACAGGTATCAATGCAGCAGGATGTGATTCAACGGCCACTTTGAATTTAACCATTAAACAAGCAAG
>CAZCOL010000004.1:2988-16129 GCA_964500545.1 uncultured Ferruginibacter sp.
AAAAACATGGACAGGTACTAATGCAGCAGGATGTGATTCAACGGCCACTTTGAATTTGACGATAAAGCAGCCAACGACCTCAACAACAAACATTTCAAATTGTGTTTCATACACTTGGAATGGTACTACTTATACAACAAGCGGTACAAAAACATGGACAGGTACTAATGCAGCAGGATGTGATTCAACGGCCACTTTGAATCTAACCATTAAACAACCCAGTTCATCAAGCTCAACAATTTCTGCCTGTGGATCTTATACCTGGAATGGAACCACTTATACAACAAGCGGCACAAAAACATGGACAGGTACCAATGCTGTCGGATGTGATTCAACAGCTACTTTAAATCTAACCATTAAACAACTCAGTTCATCAAGCTCAACAATTTCTGCATGTGGATCATATACCTGGAATGGAACCACTTATACAACAAGCGGCACAAAAACATGGACAGGTACCAATGCTGTCGGATGTGATTCAACAGCTACTTTAAACTTAACCATCAAACAATCAACTTCATCAACAGAAAATGTGACAATTTTCAGCAATCAAATTCCATTTGTTTGGAATGGCAATGATTATTCTGTAAGTGGAGTATATCGTGATACCCTTGTGAATCAGGAAGGTTGCGATAGTACAATGACTCTTAATTTGAGTGTTGTTAACTATAATTTACTTACAACATTAAATATAAAAATATTCCTTGAGGGATATTATTTAAGTGCAGGAATCATGAAATCCACATTATATGATTTGGGTATCAGTTCAAATAACAATGAAACAGATAGTATTTATGTGGAATTATGGAGGCAAAACAGATTGAATGCAGACACACCTGACTATAAAAGAAAAGTTGTTTTACATTCCGATGGAACTGCAACTATGACTTTCCCTGCATTGAGCTATGGCAATTACTATTATCTGGTTGTCAAACACAGAAACAGTATAGAGACCTGGAGCAGAAACCCTGTTTATTTCCTTGAAAATAATAATTATGATTTTACAACCAGTCAGGTAAAGGCATTTCAGGATGGAATAAATCCGCCAATGAGACAAGTTGAGGTTGGAAAATACGCCTTTTATGGTGGGGATGTTAATCATGACGGTACAATTGACATCAATGATCTTCAACAAACTGAAAATGATGCTTTCAATTTTTCCTATGGTTATTTTGAATCCGACTGTACGGGTGATGGAGCAACCGATGCTTTGGATATGCAGAATATAGAAAACAATGTCAGTAAGATGATATTTTTTGCAAGGCCTTAAAATGTATTTTTTGTTGTTAAAAATCATTTTTACTGCCTTAACTTTGCAAAAATAATATCATAAACACATTCTATGACCTGGAAACATTTTATCACTTCCTCTATCGGAAGAAAGTTCATCATGGGCTTTACCGGAATTTTCTTGATTTTGTTTTTGATTGTACATGCCGGTATCAATGCCAGTATTTTTTTAAATGACAATGGTGAAACATTCAATGAATTGGCTCATTTCATGAGTCACAACTGGATAGTTAGATTTTTGGAAATTGGATTATTTGCAGGATTAATTGCCCACATTTTTCAGGGACTTGCGTTGACCTACTATAACAAGAAAGCAAGGCCTGTTCAGTATCATATCAACAAGTCATCTCAAAACAGCAAATGGTATAGTCGATCTATGGGAATTCTTGGCACTTTGTTATTGTTTTTTTTGATTATGCACTTGAATGATTTTTATGTAGGAACCAAAATTGCTTTGTACAGCGGAGATAAGCCACATGATTTATTTGAGGAAATGAAAGATGAATTCAAATCAATCTGGGTTGTTTTACTGTATATTATTGGTGTAGTATCCCTATTCTGGCATTTGCATCACGGCTTTCAAAGTGCCTTTCAAACCCTTGGTTTCAATCACAAAAGATATACTCCGATAATAAAAACAATTGGTACCCTTTATGCGTTTATCATTTGTTTGTTGTTTGCACTGATGCCAATTGCCATTCACTTGCAATGGATTCAATAATTGAAGACTTTAAATTGCTTAATAAAATTATCATCACAATAATATAGAATTTATGGCTTTAGATGCTAAGATACCTAAAGGTGAAATGGATAAAAAATGGACCGAGTACAAAGGTCATGTCAAACTGGTTAATCCTGCCAACAAACGTAAGTTGGAAGTGATTGTTGTTGGTACTGGCCTTGCCGGTGCTTCAGCTGCAGCTTCTTTGGGTGAGCTAGGCTACAAGGTAAAAGCTTTTTGTTTTCAGGATAGTCCGCGTCGTGCACATAGTATTGCAGCTCAGGGAGGAATCAATGCTGCGAAAAATTATCAAAATGACGGTGATTCTGTATTCAGGTTATTTTATGATACTGTCAAAGGTGGGGATTATCGTGCAAGAGAAGCAAATGTTCACAGACTTGCTGAAGTTAGTACATCCATTATTGATCAGTGTGTGGCTCAGGGTGTCCCATTTGCCCGTGAATACGGTGGATTGTTGAGCAATCGTTCCTTTGGCGGTACTCAAGTACAAAGAACTTTTTATGCAGCGGGACAAACCGGACAACAACTTCTTCTTGGTGCTTACAGCGCATTGGAAAGACAAGTTGCTCTTGGTAATGTAAAAATGTATTCCCGTCACGAAATGCTTGACATTGTTAAAATTGACGGAAAAGCCAGAGGCATCATAGCAAGAGATTTGGTAAATGGAAAGACGGAACGACATTTCGGACATGCGGTACTGTTATGTTCAGGTGGATATGGAAATGTATTTTACTTGAGTACTAATGCAATGGGCAGCAATGTGACTGCTGCATGGAAAGCTCATAAAAAAGGGGCTTTTTTTGGAAATCCTTGCTTTACCCAAATACATCCTACCTGTATTCCAGTAAGCGGAGATCATCAAAGTAAACTCACCTTGATGAGTGAAAGCTTGAGAAATGATGGAAGGATTTGGGTTCCAAAACAAAAGAATGATACCAGAAAACCTACTGATATTCCTGAAAATGAGCGCGATTATTATCTTGAGAGAAGATACCCCGCTTTTGGAAACCTGGTACCCAGAGATGTTGCTTCCAGGGCAGCTAAAGAAAGATGCGACGAAGGTTATGGAGTAGGAACTACAAAAATGGCCGTTTACCTGGATTTCAAAGATGCCATTATGCGTTATGGAAGAACTGAAGCAGGAAAATCTGGTTTAATCAATCCTGACGACAGAAAAGTATTTGAATTGGGTAGGCAGGTTGTTGAAGAAAAGTATGGTAACCTCTTTGAGATGTATGAAAAAATAACAGGTGAAAATCCATACCTTACTCCAATGAGAATTTATCCTGCCGTTCACTATACCATGGGTGGATTATGGGTTGATTATGAATTGCAAACAACAGTTCCGGGATTGTATGCGCTAGGTGAAGCAAATTTCAGTGATCATGGTGCAAACAGACTTGGGGCTTCTGCACTGATGCAGGGACTTGCCGATGGCTACTTTGTTATACCCTATACTTTGGGTAATTATCTTGCTGATGAAATAAGAACAGCTTCTATTTCAACCGATCATGAGGCATTTATTGAAACTGAAAAATCAGTAAATGACCGGTTGAACAAACTGATGAACATCAAGGGAAAGCAAACAGTTGAAAGCTTTCATAAGAGATTGGGTAAGATCATGTGGGACAAGTGCGGAATGGCAAGAAATGAACAAGGATTGAAACAGGCAATAGAAGAGATAAGACAATTGAAAAATGACTTTTGGAGCGATGTTAGGATACCGGGTGAAATTAATGCATTCAATCCTGAATTGGATAAAGCCGGCAGGGTAGCCGATTTCATTGAATTGGGAGAATTGATGTGTCTTGACGCCTTGAATAGAAATGAAAGCTGCGGTGGTCACTTCAGAGAAGAAAGTCAAACCGAAGATGGAGAAGCCAAAAGGGATGATGTTCATTACAATTATGTAGCTGCCTGGGAAAATAAAGGCGATAACCAATGGGAGTTGCATAAAGAACAACTTGATTTCGAAATTGTGAAACCATCACAGAGAAGCTATAAATAATCCGTTTAATAAATCTGAAAATCAAAAAATAATTGATATGGAGCATTACAATATGAATTTAACCCTCAAGGTATGGCGCCAGAAGAACAATCAATCCAAAGGTGGTTTTGAAACATATCCCGTTAAAAATATTTCTTCAGAAATGAGTTTTCTGGAAATGTTTGACGTATTGAATGAACAACTGATTGAAGCAGGGAAAGATCCGATTGCATTTGATCATGATTGCAGGGAAGGAATTTGCGGGATGTGCAGCATGTTCATCAATGGACAGGCCCATGGCCCTTGGCAACAAAATACTACCTGTCAGCTGCACATGCGTGCTTTCAAAGATGGTGATACCATTGTGGTTGAACCATGGAGAAGTACAGCATTTCCTGTTATAAAAGATTTGGTTGTAGACCGTTCATCCTTTGATAGAATCATTCAGGCTGGAGGTTATATAAGTGTGAATACCGGTAATGCTGTAGACGCAAACGCGATACCTATAGATAAAAAAGATGCGGATGATGCTTTCATGGCTGCAGCTTGTATCGGTTGCGGAGCTTGTGTGGCTACTTGCAAAAACGGAAGTGCGATGTTGTTTGTTGGCGCCAAAGTATCACAACTTGCATTATTGCCACAGGGTGCTCCTGAAAGGGAATCCAGGGTTTTAAATATGGTAGCACAAATGGATAAGGAAGGATTCGGTAATTGCACCAACACTTATGCTTGTGAAGCGGAATGTCCTAAGGGCATTTCTGTTGCGAATATCGCAAGACTTAATTCAGAATACATAAAAGCCGGCCTGACTTCGGAAGAAAAGTAAAAATTAATACAATATTTGAATATAGCCACCCAATATTTTACGGGTGGCTTTTTCATTGTTGCAATTACATTTGATAATTGTTAATTTCGGAAGATATTATTATTTGATATTGAAAAATAGATTTATATACCTGTTGTTTATTTTTTTGATGCTTGGCGATAAATCTTACGCGCAACAGTCTAGTCAATCATTATCAAATTTTAGAAAAAAAAGAATTTCAACCCTGGAAAATTATATAAAAATTGATTCCTTTAGCATCATTCCTAACAGTATATCGATAGCTCAAGTATCATCAGATGATTATATCGCTGATAATGTCAATGGAGCCATCATTTGGATTCATAAACCTGCTTTTGATAGTGTTGATGTAGAATACAGGATTTTCCCGATAAAACTAAATGCAGTTCGCAGGCATTTGGACTATGAGCTGTACCGATACAATTTTATAGCCGAGCCTCAAAGTAATTTCAATTTAAGTGAAAATGAATCTGAAAACCCTTTATTTGATTTTGGGAACCTCAACTCATTTGGAAGTATAGGCAGGGGAATATCATTTGGAAACAATCAGGATGCCATTGTCAATTCAAATATGAACCTTCAATTAACTGGCATAATTGGAGACAGTATTGAGTTATCAGCTGCAATCTCAGACAATAACCTGCCTGTTCAACCGGATGGAAATACAAGAAATATCAGAGATTTTGACAGGATTTTTTTTCAATTGAAAAAAAAGGACTGGAAATTGAATTTCGGTGACATTGAATTGTTGCAGAATCAACTGAAATATATAAGGTTCAACAAAAGAATTCAGGGATTGTCATTTTCTGCCAACAGCAAGATTTCCAAAAGTATAAAGAATAGTATCTTATTAAGTGGCGCTGTAGCAAAAGGGAAATATGTAAAAAATATCATTACCCCTGTAGAAGGAATTCAGGGGCCCTATAAACTTAGAGGGAACAACAATGAATATTATTTCATCATCCTTGCTGGTTCAGAAAGAGTATATATTGACGGCGAATTGTTGCAACGAGGAGAAAATCAAGATTACACCATTGATTACAATACTGCAGAAATTAAATTTACCCCAAAACGACAAATTACAAAGGACGTTCGTATACAAGTTGAGTTTGAATATTCTGACCGCAACTATCTCAATGCCCAATATTTCATCAATGATAAAATCACTTTCAATGATAAACTTGAACTAAATTTTGGATTTTACAACAACTCTGATTCAAAAAATACCAGTATTGATCAGGTTTTGGACAGCAGACAAAAAATATTTTTAGCAGGAATAGGGGACAGTATTCAAAATGCATTTACTCAAAATGCATACAGGGATTCACTTGGTTTAGGAAAAATACTTTATAAAAAAATTGATACTTTTTACAACAATACCCATGATTCAATTTTTGTCTTTTCCAACAACGACTCAGATATTTTGTACAATCTTTCATTTACTTATGTTGGCCCTGGCAAAGGGAATTACAAGCAAATATTGAATGGAGTAAATGGTAGAATATATCAATGGCAACAACCGGGAGCCAACAAAGAAATGAATGGAGATTGGGAGCCGGTTTCTTTTTTAGTTACTCCAAAAAGACAAAGAATATATTCGCTTGGGATTGATTACAAAATATCAAATAGATCCTCATTGAAATCTGAACTATCCTTGAGTGATTACGATATAAATCTTTTTTCCAATTTAGATAAAAAAAACAATAAAGGGATTGCAGGGAATTTCTCTTTTAAAAACATCATTCCTTCTTTAAACATATTCTTATCAAGCTGCAGTCTTGAAAACAAACTTTCCTTTGAATATGTTCAAAGGCAATTCAAGCCTGTAGAAAGACTAAGAGACATTGAATTTCTACGAAACTGGAGTCTTTCACTCAATTCAGGAAACGCCGATGAGCTATTGAGTTCAATTGATGTAAATTTAAAAAGTACAAAAGGCAATCAATTGAAATATTTACTGGAAAACTATCGCAGAAGTGATGGTTATAATGGATTTAAAAATACCTTCTCACAAAATCTAAACTCAAAATACATCAAATTAAAAAGTGAGCTTCGATTATTGAATTTCTCGGACAATAACAATAATGGTGTTTTCTTAACTCCTTTTCTTGAATGTTTGATTAATCCATTTAAAAAATCAACTTTCCAAATAGGCAGTAAATTGTCTGGAGAATACAATAAACTCAGACTGCTGTCTAAAGACTCATTGTCCGCTAACAGTTATGCATTCGGTGTTTATGAGTTTTTCATTCAATCAGACAATAAGCAATACAATAAATGGAAAATAAATTATTTTTCCAGAAAAAATTATCAACCACATTTCGATTCTTTGATTGCTATTGACAAAAGTGATAACTACAGCGCTTTTGTTGAGTTGTTGAAAAATGAAAAACATCAGATCAGGTTAAATACCAGCTATAGGGAATTGAATATATTCAGGGAGGATTTAACGTCTCAGAAAAAAGACAAGAACCTGACCGGAAGGATGGAATACTATGCCAATGAATTGAATGGGTTGCTGAACGGCAATATTTTATACGAATTGGGTGGGGGGCAGGAACAGAAAAGAGAATACGCTTATGTTCAGGTCCCTGCAGGACAAGGTGTTTACGCATGGAATGACTACAACAAAAATGGTGTAGAAGAAATTAACGAATTTGAAATTGCGGTTTTTCAGGATCAGCGGAAATATATCAGAATTTTTACTCCAACCAATCAATATGTAAAAGCAAATTATGTGCAGTTCAATTACAGCCTGGATATCAACCCTTCATTTATAATTAAAAACAAAAAAACCATTTGGAATAAATTTCTTTCCAATACTTTTTTAAGCTCTTCTCTGCAGCTTTTCAGGAAGTCCATATCCGGCAATGAATTTACTTACTCTCCATTTAATGTCAAATTAAACGATACAAATCTGGTAACTGTAAATACCTTTTTTAGCAACAGTTTTTTTTATAACAGAAACAATTCAAAATGGGGATTTGATATCAATACTTCCAAATCATCAGGGAAATCAATCCTGTCACTGGGATATGAAAATACAAGCACCGAGAACATATCAGGGAAAATGCGGGTAAATATTTTAAGAAATCTATCCGGCACAATGCAATTTAAGAATATAAAAAATTCGGTATCATTTATTGGATTTCGTTTTTTAAACAGAAATTACGCAATCAATCAAAATACTTTTGAACCCAATTGCGCCTATCTTTATAAGTCTGTATTTAGAACCACCATATCTTATACCTATTCTGAAAAACAAAATAAGATAGACTCACTGGAAAAATCAGTCAACAATGTGTGGACAGCTGATTTTAAATTGAACATTTATTCAAAGACAAGTATCAGTTTAAAATGCTCGTATAACAAAGTGAGATTCGATGCCTACAAAAACGCTGAAAATTCAACTGTAGGCTATGTGATGCTTGAAGGATTGTCACCCGGTAAAAATATATTGTGGAATATGGACATCATAAAAAGATTTGCAGGAAATATTGAGTTAAGCATGCAGTATGAAGGACGTAAACCCGGTAATGGAAAAGTAATCAATATTGGAAGGGCGACCATTCGGGCAATATTCTGATAAGAATAATTTAATTTAGCGTATACAATTATTTAGTTTCTTTTAATGTAATTTTTGAATCATAATGAGTGTTGAAAATATCATACAGGCCTGGAAGAAAAAAGAATTCAAACCGCTTTACTGGTTTGAAGGTGAAGAGGATTATTATATTGACCATCTGATTCATTTCGCCGAAAAAAAACTACTTACAGAAACTGAGGCATCTTTTAATCTTACGGTTTTTTATGGCAAAGATGCGGATTGGACTAATGTGATAAATGCCTGCAAAAGACACCCTGTTTATTCAGCATTTCAGGTAGTTATATTGAAAGAGGCGCAACTCATGAGTTCAATAGATAAACTGGAATCTTATGTTGAAAACCCTTTGTTAACGACTGTATTCATTGCAGGTTACAAAGGGAAGTCCTATGACAAAAGAACAAAATTTTATAAGCTTCTTCAAAAAAACGGAGAGATTCTTGTATCCTCTAAAATTAAAGATGATAAAATACAGGAATGGATATTGAAATACGTTCAATCAATTGGTTACAAGATCAATTCAAAAGCTGCTATGTTGATGCAGGAACATATTGGAAATGATTTGAGTCGTATAGTCAGCGAAATAGATAAATTGATCATCAATTGTGCAGGTAAAAAATCTCTTGATGAGGATGATATTGAAAAATACATTGGAATCAGTAAAGAATACAATGTATTTGAATTACAGGCAGCCCTTGCTACGAAAAATTTATCGGGAGCTTTGAAAATTATCCGTTATTTTGAATCCAATCCAAAATCAGGTCCTATACAAATGGTACTGCCGGCTCTTTATAGTTTTTTTGCAAAAGTTTATGTAGCATTTAGCATGTCGGCTCAATCAGAAAATGCTTTAAAACAGCATTTTTACTTCAATCCGGTTGCACTGCAACAGGGTATTACTGCTATGAAAAATTATGGCTACTCTGGTACTGAAAAGATAATTTTACTTCTAAACCATTATAATCTTAAAAGTTTAGGAATTGGAGACAGCGGTTCAGAAAGCAGCTCATTATTGAAGGAAATGGCTGCAAAAATAGTCATGCTGGAAAAATCCTAAAGTATCGAAGCGCACATTTCCTTATCCATTAGCAATTGTTTTTTTAATGCTTCGGAATTGGTGAATTTAATTTCCGACCTAAGCCTTGTTTTTACAATTACCTGAATATTTTTATCGTATATATCTTCATTGAAATTGAAAATGTTTACTTCAATGGTTTTTTGACCATCCTCAAATGTAGGCCTGATACCGATGTTCATCATCCCTTTGAATTCATTCGGCATGTTTTCTATTTTGACATAAACTGCATAAACCCCATTTGCAGGAAGCAGTTTGTCAGGATTGTCAACATGGATATTGGCAGTAGGGAAATTCATTAAACGGCCAATTTCTCTGCCTTTGACAACTTTTCCCTCAAAGAAATAAGTATAACCCAAGAGTCGGTTTGCTTCTTCGATATTACCATTATTGATGTAATTTCTAATCGCAGTAGAACTTATCGTGCTGTCATTTATAACATATTCTGGTATTTCCTTAACGACATACCCATATGCTTCTGAATATTGCTCCAGAAGTTCATAATTGCCTGTTCTGTTTTTTCCAAATCTATGATCGTATCCTGTTATGATGGTGTGAGGATGAAAATACCTGACCAAAAAATCTGTGATATAGGATGTTGCAGACAGCTCTGCAAAATCTTTATTGAATGGAATAATAACAAGGTAGTCAATACCTGCTTTTTCAAGCAGATACGACTTTTCTTTTGGAGTATTCAGTAATGAAATGATAAAATTTTGGTTGCCAACGATTTGTTTTGGATGCGGATAAAATGAAATCACTATTGAGCAGCCATTGATTTTTTTTGCTTCCTCAGTCAGTTGATGAATGATTTTGGAATGACCGCTGTGAACACCGTCAAATGAACCAATTGTAATGACTGCATTTTGGAATGCAGGTAAATCCTTGATATCGTTGATTATGTTCATTAAAAAATTATTCCGCAAAATTAATTGATAATTGTTAATAGAGGTTAAGAATCAATGATGTTGTTTTATTGAAAAATGAATTCATAAGGTTTTGATAATTTTTCAAGTCAATTGTTTATTAAATTATTAAACATTAAATTTGTTTTACAAAATTTTCAGAAATGTCACAATCTGTAATTGAATTAAGAAACGTAAACATCTATCAGGGAGATTCACTCGTTTTGACGGATGTTAATATCAATATTGAAAAAGGGGAGTTTGTATACATGGTTGGTAAAACCGGCACAGGAAAAAGTAGTTTGTTGAAAACATTATATGGAGATATTGAATTAACGGACGGACATGGTTGGGTGGTTGGTTTCGATCTCTCAAAACTCACCTGGAAAACGGTTCCATACCTCAGAAGAAATATAGGCGTGGTGTTTCAAGACTTTCAATTGCTTACAGACAGAAATGTGAATGAAAATCTTCGTTTTGTTTTGAAAGCAACAGGTTGGAAAGATGAGCAATTGATGAGGGAAAAAATTGCGGATGTTTTGGGAAAAGTAAATTTAAAGGATAAAGGTTTGAAAATGCCTTTCGAATTGAGTGGGGGAGAACAGCAGCGTGTGGACATTGCAAGGGCTTTGCTGAACTCTCCTAAATTGATTTTGGCTGATGAGCCCACGGGAAATCTCGATCCTGAAACAAGTGATGAAATCATGCAACTTCTTTTTCAAATTTGCAGAGAATCAAACACCAGTATAGTTATGGCTACCCATGATTACATGGTTATCAATAAATTCCCTGCAAGAACAATCAAGACGGAGAACAGAAGATTGTGGGACAACGCTAGTATAGTTGTTCAATAAGCAACGCTGCTGTTTTAGCATTGTTGAATAAGTCTTCAGTTAATTTATTTCTTTCTTTTATTTCACTTTCTGAAAATTCAGTAGAAAACAACCTCTTAGTTTCATTACGGAACTCTTCTGCTGAATTGGCTATATGGCAATATTCTGAAAGTTCATTTCCATCCACTGCATTTTGATTTACCAGGCAATGCTTTCCATTAGTCAATGCATGTATAATCTTCATTTTTACTCCTGTATAATTGAAAGATGGTAAAATATTTACCTGTGCTTTTCTGATCAGGTCCTCCATTTCATGTTCTGAAGGATTAACTACTATACAGGTATGGGTAAAACTATGTGCAAGTTTTATAAGTTCCTTTGATGGGTTGTTCCCTGCAATCACAAATGGAATGTTGATTTTACCGAAAACTTCCTTCAAAAGCCATATTGCAGCTTTTTCATTTTCAATTACAGAAAGATTGCCATGATACAGGCAATAATTTCCTTGAATTGTTGATGATTTTATGGTTGACCACGGAATAAATACCGGCAAAAAAATTATGTTTTCTGAGCATGGATATTGTTTGTAAAAATCAATGTCGCTTTTGCTTACAGCCAGGTAATTGCCAGTTTTTGCGAGTTTTTTTTCGTATCGGCTCAATAGCAGCGACTCAATTTTATAGTACAGCTTTTTTGGAGTATTTGTTTCATGTACTGCGAGATGGTAATAATACCTGCTCTCGGCATTGTGCAGTCTTACAAATATTTTTCTTTTCCGAAAAAGTTGTTGATGAAAAAAAGTACAATGTATTCCTTCCATCAAAATTGGAAAGTTGTCCTTTTTTAAATTGATCAGTAATCTGGAATCTCTTCTTGACTGTACTATGAATGGAACATTCAAATAATAAAATGAAAAATTATTTTTTCTTTCATAATAATGTACAGTTTCACAATATTTATCCAGAAATGGCTGTTCAACTTTTTTATTATTGAAACAATGTAGATGAATTTTAACACCGGATTGATGCAATGATTTTATTTTATAAAATAAATCAAAGACACCGCCATAGTTTGCAGGCCAGGGTACTTCGTGCGTGATGATATGCAGATGTTTATCCAAATATTTTCCTGTAAAAATGTATCAATTTTTTTTCTTCCAATTCCCAGTTTACTTCTTTGGCAGCAATTTTGCAATTTTCATGCAATCTTTGCCAAAGTTGTTGATCATGCAAAAGGGTATTTATTGAGGATGCAATACCTTTTGGCGTTAAGTCATTCGTTAAAACAGCAATATCATATAAATTGTTCAGTTCTTCATAAGCAGGAAATTTGACGCAAACCTGAGGTGTATTTGATTGCATATAGTCAAAAAATCGGTTGGCAAGGGAATAATACGTACTTAGGGAGTCCTTTTCACAAAATGTAGTTCCAATGTATGCTTTTTGAGTTATTTCCTTAAGTTCCTGAGGTTCCAACATTCCTTTGAATAGCACTTTGTTTTGCAGATTATGTTGGTTGACCAGTTTTTTTGCTTGACCCATAAAATTACCATCCCCGCAAATGATCAAAATTCCTTCAATCCATTGCATGGCAGGAATAAGGGACTCAAAACATCGCCCTTCATTAACTGCGCCTTGATATAAAATAAATTTATCTCTGATATTTTGAGGGGGAGGCGGCTGATATTTGGCAATGCTTCTGATAACTTCAAATTCAATTCCATACATTTTTTTAAATTCCTTGGCAATGGTTGTGTTTACTGTATAAGCATGGTGAAATGCAGGTACTGTTTTGGTTTCAATCCATTTCCATATTTTATATATTTTTGGTCTTGTTACGATTTCTTTCATTTCGCAAAACA
>CAZCOL010000004.1:16229-61299 GCA_964500545.1 uncultured Ferruginibacter sp.
TTCCATATTTTATATATTTTTGGTCTTGTTACGATTTCTTTCATTTCGCAAAACAATTCGTGAGCATCATAAATTCTGGTTATTCGTTTGATTTTAGAAATCCATAAACAAGGAAAAATCGTATCAAGATCAATAGCACAAATTCCATCCATTTTTCTGAAAAGCAGGAATAAAAAAAGTCTGATGTTGTATTCAATGTAAAATAGCTTTCCTTTTTCAAAAAAGCAATTCAACCTTGTTTGTTGATATTTTTTTTGTTGTAATGGAATTGAATTGCGTTTTCTTCGCCCAACCAAATGCACGTTGAATTCTGCAGCAGACAAAGATTCGCATATACGCATCATTCGCTGATCATAGGACAAATCGTTTGTAACGGCAAAATATACAGTTGGCAACGTATGTTTAAATTTATTTATAAATATTAAATATCTCCCAATTTCTTAGGAAATAGGATGGAAATAATGGTTTTATTCGCAAAATAGCATACTATCGGATAATTTAGCCATTCTAATGAATTTTATGTCTGATATCCGAAAAAAATCATTAGCTTTGCACCCGATAAAAATAAAGAAATAAAACAAAGCGTTTTAAAAAAGAAACAAATGTCTCATTTAACCAGCGAAAAAAAAGTATCCATATTCACTACATATGGAGGTAAATCAACAAATACCGGTTCCATTGAAGGACAGGTAGCATTGCTCACCGAGCGCATTAACCACATTTCCAATCATTTGAAGAGTAACAAAAAAGATTTCTCTTCTCAGAGAGGTTTGATGATGATGGTAGGTAAACGCAAACGTTTACTGACTTATTTGAACAAACATGATCTTACAGGTTACAGATCTTTGATTGAAAAACTCGGTCTTCGTAAATAAATTAAATTCATCAATGTCTTTGAAATATTCCCAACAGTTTACCAGGCCGTTGGGAATTATTCTTTGTACGTAATTATTTCATCATCCGGCAATTAGTTTAATTCGTCGGAACAAACATATTATCATGTCGTTCTTGAAACCAAAATCAGTAAAATTCGATATAGGCGGAGGTCGCGAAGTTATCATAGAAACAGGCAAGCTAGCCCGTCAAGCAGATGGTGCAGTTACTGTTAAGCAAGGGAATTGCATTCTTCTTGCAACTGTGGTAGCTAATAAAGAACCCAAAGCCGGACAAAACTTTTTTCCGCTATCAGTGGACTATCAGGAAAAATTTGCTTCCGCTGGAAGAATTCCCGGAAGTTTTTTCAAAAGAGAGGCGCGCTTGAATGATTATGAGATATTGACCTCAAGGTTGATAGACAGAGCACTAAGGCCTTTATTTCCGGAAGATTATTTGTGTGATGTACAAGTATTGGTTTCATTAATTTCATCAGACGATCAGGTGATGCCGGATGCGCTCGCTTGTCTTGCTGCTTCTGCTGCATTGGCTGTATCAGATATTCCCATTCAGGAAATCATTTCAGAGGTTAGAATCGGCAGAATTGATGGTAAGATGATTGTCAACCCTACGAGGGCTGAAATGGAAAAAAGTGATTTGGAATTTATCATTGCCGCTACCAGCAAAAATATCATGATGGTTGAAGGGGAAAGCGATGAATGTCAGGAAGAAGATTTGATACAAGCATTAGAATTGGCCCATGAAGCCATCAGAATTCAGGTGAAAGCCCAGGAAGAATTGAGATCATTGGTTGGGGTTACTCAAAAAAGAGAATATCCTAAGCCATACAGAAATGAAGAATTGAATGACAAAATAAAAGCATTTGCAAAGGATAAAATGCATGCAATAGCTTCTGCAGCTTCTGCAAAACACGAAAGGAGTGATGCTTTCAAAGCACTTCATCAGGAATTGGTTGCACATTTGGGCGAGGAACTAAGTGATGAGGACAAAGGATTAATTGGTCATTACTTTGGAGAACTTCAATATTATGTTGTTCGTGATATGATTTTAAATGATCGTAAAAGACTGGATGGCAGAGGAACAGAAGATATCCGCCCATTGGAAATGGAAATAGATATACTTCCAACACCTCACGGATCTTCATTATTCACAAGAGGTGAAACCCAATCACTTACAACTGTTACCTTAGGAACACCTTTAGATGAATTATTGATAGAAAGTGCTCATTCTTCCGAATACAGTAAATTTATCCTGCATTATAACTTCCCCCCATTCAGCACGGGTGAAGTTAAAATGATGAGGGGTGTAGGCAGAAGAGAAGTTGGGCATGGAAATCTGGCCATGCGTTCACTCAAAAAAATGATGCCTGGTGGAGAATATCCATACACAGTAAGAGTGGTGAGCGACATCTTGGAAAGCAACGGATCTTCTTCTATGGCAACTGTTTGTGCAGGATCGCTTGCTTTGATGGATGCCGGCGTTCCATTGAAAAAGCATGTCAGTGGTGTGGCCATGGGATTGATAACAAAAGGAGATCAATATGCAGTATTGACCGATATTTTGGGAGATGAGGACCACTTGGGTGATATGGATTTTAAAGTTACAGGAACCCGTGATGGAATATGTGGAGTTCAGATGGATATAAAAGTTGATGGGTTAAGTATGGATGTAATGCGTCAGGCACTTGCACAAGCTAAAAAAGGAAGAATGCATATTTTGGATGCAATGCACGAATGCACAAAAGCACCCAGGGCTGATGTGAAGCCACATGCGCCCAGAATGGTTAAAATCAATATTGATAAAGAATACATTGGAGCAGTGATAGGGCCAGGAGGTAAAGTGATTCAGGAAATTCAGCGCGAAACCGGCACTACCATCAATTTGGAAGAGAAAAACAATCAGGGTGAGGTTAGCATCTTCTCAAAAGAAAAAGATGGTCTCGACAGAGCATTGGCATGGATCAACGGAATTGTTGCAGTTCCTGTAGTTGGCGATACCTATGAAGGGACTGTTAAGAGTATTAAGGAATTTGGTGCGTTTGTTGAGTTCCTTCCAAAAAAAGAAGGATTGCTCCACATCAGTGAGATCAGCTGGAAAAGACTCGAATCAATGGAAGGAATTTTCAAAGAGGGAGATAAAGTAAAAGTCAAACTGCTGGATATCGATCAAAAAACAGGAAAGTTCAAATTAAGCAGAAAAGCTTTGATGCCAAAACCGGAAGCACCGGCAAAACCATCCACTGACAACAATTAATATAACTATTATATTCTCATGCTGCAACAGAAGTTATTTTGTTGCAGCTTTTATTTTTTATGGCACATCTTGAATTCATCTTTAACAATATTGATTCATCTAAAGCTGAAATGTTGATAGCTGAACTCAGCATATTGAATTTCAGCGGATTTGAAGAATTTGAAAATAGTTTGAAAGCTTATGTTTTGGAGTCTGATTTTAATAATGATGCTTTCAATAATATTGTTCAATTGCACCAAGTTTCTTTTACAAGTTCAAAGCTGGAGGTAAGAAATTGGAATGAAATATGGGAGAGTGGTTTTGAGCCGGTAGCTTTGGAATATCTCGATAAACAGGAGATTTTTGCCTACATAAGGGCTTCATTTCATCCGGCAATAACTGCTGCAAAATACGATATTATAATAACGCCCAAAATGAGTTTTGGAACAGGTCATCATGCAACTACATTTCAAATGATGCAGCAAATGAGTACAATTGATTTTGAGGATAAAAAGGTAATTGATTTTGGTACAGGCACAGGTTTACTTTCCATTTTAGCAGAAAAAATGGGTTCAAATCACATAATTGCAATCGATAATGATGATTGGAGCATCAACAATGCCCGTGAAAATTTGCTGATCAATCAATGCAATAATATTGAATTGGTTAAAGCCGATTCTTGCAATTCACAGGAAAAATATGCTGACATTATATTAGCAAACATCAATTTGAATGTTATTCTTGCGAACCTTCAATCCATAAAAAAATCTGCTAAACCATCATCAATAGTATTGTTCAGCGGAATATTGCGAGAAGATGAACAAAAAATCATTAATGAGTTGCTAATAGAACAATTTACAATTAAACAAATAAAACATAAAGACAATTGGTTGCTAATTCATACAAATGTTTAAGAATATCCACTGATGTGGATTAAATTAGTCACAATTAGTGAAAATTTTAAGTAATTTCACTTTCTTTTATATTAAAAAATGAAGGAATTTCTTCTCATAATACTTGCATACCTTATCGGCTCGGTTCCTACCGCGCTGATCATCAGCAAAAATTTTTTTGGTATTGACATACGAGATTATGGTAGTGGTAATATGGGTGCCACCAATGCTTTTAGGATTTTAGGCCCAAAATTCGGGACCATCATCATGGTGTTGGATATATTAAAAGGTATGATTGCGGTAGGATTATTTTATCTGCTACCGTATTATCTTTCGGATGAATTAGCCAGAACAAATTTTATGATGGGTTTAGGTTTAGCTGCGGTTATGGGTCATATATTTCCAATTTTTGCAAGTTTTAAAGGAGGGAAGGGTGTTGCTACACTTTTGGGTATGCTGATTGCTGTTCAGCCCGTGGTTGCTGTATGTTGTGTGGCTGTTTTTGTAGTTGTATTATTGCTTACAAGATACGTTTCCCTCAGTTCCATTCTGGGCGCCATCATGTTGCCTGTTTCTGTTTTGTGGATCTGGAATGAACATGAATTGTCCTACAGAATTTTTGCATTATCCGTTGCATTGCTGGTTATCATAACTCATCAGAAAAATATCGGGCGATTGATAAAAGGCCGAGAAAACAGAATCCCCATTCTCAGGCACCGAGACCGTAAAAAAAACAAATCCGGCATCCAAGACTAACCTGTTTTTAATCATTCAATTTTTAAATAAATGAGCAAACTTTCATTTTTATGGATTTTGTTATTGCTCTCCTGCGACAGAAATGCCATTACGGGCCGTAAGCAATTGACGCTTTTTCCCGAATCTGTGCTTCAAAACCAGGCGATTAACGAATACAGAGCTTTTCTTGTAACAAATAAATCCATTGCTTCTGCAAGCAATAATGATGCTGCAATGGTTCAAAGAGTGGGTAATAAAATACAGCAGGCAATAACAAAATATTATTCTGCTAAGGGGTTGAGTAAAGAATTAACCGGTTACAACTGGGAATTTAATTTGATCAGCAGTAATGAAGTAAATGCTTGGTGTATGCCAGGGGGTAAAGTTGTTGTTTATACAGGGCTTTTACCAATTACTCAAAATGAGACAGCTTTGGCTATTGTTTTAGGGCATGAAATTACACATGCGGTTGCACATCATGGAAATGAAAGAATCAGCCAGGCAGCTATTGCTCAGGGAATTCAAATTGCAGGTAATATTTTTACTGAAAACAGTCAAAAAGCTAATAAATTATTCAATGATGTGTTTGTTCCGGGGGCACAGGTTGGTTTTATTTTGCCTAACTCCAGAAAACAAGAATATGAAGCAGACCGCTATGGATTAATATTTGCAGCAATGGCAGGGTATGACCCACGGGAAGCAATAGCATTTTGGCAAAGGATGTCAAAAGGGGGAGGTCCAAAAACACCGGAATTTCTTGCCACTCACCCTTCAGATGAAAACAGAATTGGTCAGCTTCAAAAGGTTATGAATGAAGCGCTTAAATATTATATAAATAATAATTAAAATTATTATACTGCTGTTTTGAGCTAATTTTGTTCAATTTCACTAAATTCAGTAAATTTGCAGTCCCTTTGAATACTGAATTGAATGAATATGCATGGTCATATTACATTCTGTTATTGTTTTTTATAATAATAATCAGATTCCAGTTATGGCTCTTCAAACCGTCTTCGAAAAATTGCAGTACAACAATGAAAAAAATATACTCATTCAGGGTCTGCCTTCATCCATTGAAAAACAATTCATCAAATTGAATTTCGCTAAAAGCGTAACCCCGCTTTTAAAAACAAAGAAAGTCGATTTTGCATTAATATTTGCTGTAAGTATCAAACAGTTGACTGATATATTGAATGATGTTTTACCTGCCCTGAATCCCGAGGCGAAATTTTGGATTGCTTATCCCAAGCCCACTGCTAAAATTGCCAGTGATTTGTGTCGCCACAACCACTGGCAGGTGATTGAAGACAATTCTTTGGAAGCAATTGAGCAGATTGAATTGGACAATGTATGGTGCGCCACCAATTTTAAACTATCGGGATTTGCTCATCCGGACAAAAACACCATTCCTCGTCATCTATTGATTGTAAGAGAAGTGGAAGAAATGGCTCTTTCTTAAATCTCCATAATTATTTTCCAAATCCGGTTATAAAGTAACTGACTTTTCATTTACTTGAAAATCACTGTGCCGATTTTTTTGGTTAGTTCCACTTCAATTTTTTTCAAATGCTGGTGCGTTTGAATGTAAATCAATTGGTCTTGCTGATTGGCTGCTTTTTCAAGGTCTGACTGATTTTCAGCTATCAGCTTTTTTATTTTTCTCAATTGAAGATAATTCATGGTTGACAGTACCTCCTCTTTGTATAATTCTTCTCTCGAAGGAATGTAACCTTCGTAATGTCTGTTCCAATTGGGACTTATTTCGGTATCTACCTTCATTAACTTGACTACTTGAGAACTTATTTCAGGGTCATCCATGTAGAGGAAATTCTTTTCAGAAGGCTCAATCCCTTCATCGAACCATTTTCTGTAAATATGGATAATTTTTAAGAGCAATTTATTGTCAATCATTTCCAGCAAATCGGATTCATCCATCAGATTGAAAATAAAGTTGGCCACTTTTTGATTTTCATCCCATTCTTTCAAACCAAATTCAATTAATGTGCGCACAATGGCCTGTTCATGCAACTCGTCTTTGTTGAATAACTTATCCGTTTCTGTGGTGGCATCAGTTTCTGAAGTATTCGATGGAATGTCAATGCGCTGAGATTTAATATCCTCTTTGTATAATTTATCTCGAATCATTTTATTCACCAGAGCATTGAATCCATTTTCTTCAATTTTTAATATTTCAGAAACCTTTTTGATATAGTCCTGGCGTCTGGTGAAATCTTCCGTTTTGTTGATTTTAGAGATTGTTTCTGCTATTTGGGTAACAACTTGCGATTTTTTGGATGAATCGTTACCTGCATCTTTCAATGCAATTTCCATTTGAAACAAAATGAAATCTTTTTTTTCCTTGTTGATGAAATCAATGAATGCAGCTGCACCTATTTTATTTACATAACTGTCGGGGTCTTCATTATCCGGTATCAATACCAAACTTACATTGAGGCTTTCTTCTACAGCGAGATCAAGTCCGCGCAAAGCCGCTTTGATTCCCGCACTGTCTCCATCATAAATAATGGTGAGATTGTCGGTATATTTTTTAATCAACCTTAGTTGATCTACTGTAAGGGAGGTCCCTCCGCTGGCCACTACATTTTCAATTCCGGCCTGATGAAGGCTTACAACATCTGTATAACCTTCTACAAGCAAACACTGATTGGCCTTGTCAATGGCAGTTCTTGCAAAATACGATCCATACAGTATTTTACTTTTTACGTAAATTTCATTTTCGGGGGTATTGATATATTTGGGGGCTTTGTCGTTGGATTTGATGATTCTGGCACCAAAACCCAAAACTTTTCCACTTTGATTGTGAATGGGAAATATGATTCGCCCTCTGTAATTATCCATCAATTTTTCATCTCTACTGACCACTAAACCCGTTTTTACCAATAGCTCTTTATTATATTGCTTTTCAAGGGCTGCTGAGGTAAAATCATCTTTTGCACCGGGATTAAATCCAATTTGAAATTTTTTAATGGTATCTTCCCTGAATCCTCTTTCTTTGAGATAACTCAAGCCAATATCTCTTCCTTCATCAGAATTGATCAATGCATCTGCAAAAAAATCTCTTGCAAAATTGTTGATGATGAACAAACTGTCGGAAGTAAGCTGAAGTGCTTTGAATTCGGGGCTGGTCTCTGTTTCTTCAATTTCTATATTGTATCTGTCTGCCAGCCATCTTAAAGCCTCTACATAACTGTATTTTTCATGTTCCATCAAAAAGCCAATGGCATTACCACTTTTGCCACATCCGAAACATTTGTAAATTTCTTTTGAGGGAGAAACAGTAAATGATGGGGTTTTTTCGTGATGAAAAGGACAATTTCCTAAATAATTGACGCCTCTTTTTTTAAGCTTTACAAAAGTGCCGACAATATCAATGATATCGATTCTGCTTTGAATTTGTTGTATGGTTTCCTGAGTAATCAAGTTGTAAAAATATCCATTTTATCGTTAACTTAATTTGATATTTAGAGTTGTGTTTATGCTTTAAATACCAACTAATTTAATAGTTATGTAATTTTTATAATAGTTATTGACTTTCTTGTTCGAAAATAATTATTAAAAAAATAAAATGCGTAATAGTTTAAAAATCTAATTTTTTTTAGTTTCAAAAAATAATATTCATTTTATCTTATTTTCGTTGAAAAATAAAATTCACATGAAGAGAATAAAACTGATTTTAATGTTGAGCCTTGCTGTATGTTCTGCATATTCACAAAAAATGAATGATATCAACGAGATGATTGGTAAAAATCAGTTCAATGAAGCTAGGGTTGCAGTTGATAACTATTTGCTTAATCCCAAAAAATCATCGGATGCAGAGGGATGGTATAGAAAAGGAATAATTTACAATTCTTTGTCCAAGGACAGCAACTTCCCAATGGATTCAATTTTTTCATTTAAGTCAGCCTCTTTCGATGCCTTCAAAAAATATCAGTCAATTGATTCCAAGGATTTATTCATGATGCTCGAAAATTATGTATCCTATATTGATCTGTACTATGGATTGTATGATTTAGGAGTAAAACAGTTCAATAAAAAAGAATTTTCCGGCGCAATGGATGCATTTAAAAAAGCTATAGAGGTAAAGGACTATATCCTTTTTAAAAAGTATGAATACAATCAAGTAAAACTTTATAAGCTGGATACTTCATTGGTAATGAATTTGGCCGCTGCAGCCGATAATGCCAATAAAGAAGATGAAGCGGTTAAGTACTACAGGGAAATAATGAATGCCAATGTTTTTGGTGCGGACTACAAATTTATTTATGAATACTTATTGGTTCATTACATGCGAAAGGAGGATGAAGTGTCCATGAATGAAATATTGAAAATTGTAAAGCAGCAATATCCTGAAAGCATTGATACCTGGCTGGATACCGAAATAAAAGCAGCAACCAAAAAAGGCGATTTGTCCCTTATATTCAAAAAGTATGATCAGCTGATTGCTGAAAATCCTTCAAATTTCATTTTGCCCTACAATTATGCCGCTGAGATGTACAACACTCTATATGGTAAAGATGCGGTTAATGCAGGCAATATTGATATCAGCAACAAACTTACAGAAACCATTAAAAAAGCTATCAATAATGAATCCAATGATGAAAAGACAGCTACAACATTGATGACAAATCATTTGTATAATATGGCTGCTGAATTGATTGACAAATCAAATGCCATCAAAGGACCTAAACCAGAGGATCTGAAAAAGAAAACCGATTTAAAATCTTTAGCCAACAAAACCATGGATGAATGCATTGTCTATTGCGATCAGATGGTGAAATTCTACGAAGCCATTTCATCAAAATCTGCCATTCAAAAAGCCAGTTATAAAATCATTCTTGGTTACCTCAGTGATATGTACAACTTAAAAAAGAATCCGGTTAAAGCTGCGGAATACGACAAAAAAAATGCAGCAGCGGATAGGATGTAGAGGAAGTTAAAATTGAAAATTTAAAAGTCAAAAATTGAATTGTAATATGAAATAATTGTAATAGCTAGTACTTTATCTGACAATCAGTTTTTTTAATTTTTACTTTTCACTTTTAAATTATTTTTTTCAATCCCTTCCTCCTCGATTAAAACCATCCCTGCCTCCGCCAAACATCATGCGCATTTCTCTCATTGGCTTCAATTCAACGTCTTTGGGAAGTGAAAATTCTTTGTTGTCTATTTCTTTATCCAATTCAACTTTTGTAACTGTTACATCCAGTATTCTGTTACGACGCATTTTTGTGTTATAACTCATCACGAATCCCTCCAGATTGTCAAGTCCCTTTAATGCAGGAACCATGTTGCTCATCATTCCGGGTAAATTATTGAATCCACCCGTAGAATTTAAATTTTTAAGTTTGATGTCAGGTGCATACCAAACAACAGCGGTGTCCTTGTTCATCATAAATCTTGTAGAAACAATAAATGCTTTGTTACAAATAATACCGGCAATTTTTTTTGTTTCGTCTGTTTTAATAATTTCAACTGTAGCGTTATCCCTGTCGATTGGTGGGGTTCTTTTCATGGAGGTATCTTTTTTTCTTCTTTCCTGCATCATACTATCTCTTTGCTTTTGCATCATTACCTGTTCAGAATCTGAGGTATAAAACCCCATTTTATTGCCCATCATTTCTACAATGGAAACAGTGCTTTTTAAAGCATTATTTCTGTAAATGGCAAAACGCCCCATTTCAGATTTGATATTTGTTTTAACTGAATCGTTTTTCAAATAGGTAATGAATTTTGTTTCACCATCCATCATATTTCTGAAATTCATACCCCCTCGGATTTCCTGATTGCTTTGTAGATTCTGCACATCTTCTTCCTCAGGAGCAATGATGTTCATGGTAGTGTAAATAACAGCTTGCTGGCGGACATTTTCCTGTGCAGTAACAAATAATGACATCCATAACAAAAAATTGATCAGGCTAAATTTCATAATTTTATTTTTTGCTAAATTAATCAAGAATGCCAATCAATCGACTTATTTTATTGAACAAGAAATCAATTTAATATTATATAAAAAGATCTTTGTAAAAATTTTGCTGTTATTAAAACGTTTCAGACTTGTATTCTTAGAAATAAATAAACTAAATATTTTATATCATTGTGGATATGTTAGTGGATTTAATTATTGGATAAAATCATGTATTTTACGTAGGTTTGCCAACTTAATAAAAATTTGAAAAAGTGCGTTTAAAGAGTTTAGAAATCAAAGGATTTAAAAGTTTTGCCGATAAAACTGTACTCAATTTTGATGAAGGAATTACTGGTGTAATAGGTCCTAATGGTTGCGGTAAAAGCAATATCATTGATAGCATCCGTTGGGTAATAGGAGAGCACAAAATTAGTAATCTGAGAAGTGAAAACCTGGAAAGCCTGGTTTTCAACGGCAGTAAAACTCGCAGCGCGAGCGGACTCGCTGAAGTGAGCCTTACATTTGAAAATACCAAAAACCTACTACCTACAGAATTTAGTACGGTAACGATTACCCGTAAATATTACAAAAGCGGAGAAAGTGAATACCGTTTGAATGATGTTACCTGTCGCCTCAAAGACATTCACAACCTTTTCATGGACACCGGTGTAAGCACCGACAGTTATGCCATCATTGAGTTGGGCATGGTGGATGATATCATAAAAGACAAAGAAAACAGTCGTAGAAAAATGCTGGAGCAGGCTGCAGGTATTACGATTTACAAAACCAGAAAGAAAGAAGCTAAACTTAAGTTGGATGCCGCTGAACAGGATCTGGCACGTATCGAAGATTTACTTTTTGAAATCAACAATCAGCTGAAAAGTTTGGAAAATCAGGCAAAAAAAGCCGAGAAATATTTTGAAATCAAAAAAGAATACAAGGAAATCAGCATCGAACTTGCCAAAGCCGCTTTGGAAGGATTCAATATAACTTACAGGGACCTCAATCAACAGCAACAGGAGGAGGTTGATAAAAGAATTGAACTGGAAACCTCTATCGCAAAAGAAGAAGCTGCATTAGAACAGGAGAAACTTGCATTTGTGGAAAAAGAAAAGGCATTGCAACAAATGCAACATGCGTTCAATGAAATGCTTGACAATGTGCGCAATAAAGAAAATGAAAAAAGCCTGACTTCTCAAAGTTTACAACATCTCAAAGAACGAAAATTGAGTCTGGATGATTTTCTCGCAAAAGCTACCGGTCAAATGAGTGGATTGGAGGAGAGCATTTCATTCACAGGAAAACAGATTATCGAAGAACAAGGAAAACTTGAACAACTTGATAAAAAACTGGAAGATCTAAAGCAGACCGTTGAACAAAAGCGTACCATATTTGACGATCAAAGAAGTGCCATTGATATCATCAGAAAAGAAAATCAATCCATCCAACGCAATCAATTTGATGCTGAGAAAAAAGTAGCCGTTGCTGATACTTCCATTCAGAATATACAAAGATCAATCACCCAGCTCGAAGACGAAAAAGCATCGAGAATTCAGCAAATTGCAGATCTGGAAGTGGAAAAGAAAAATAAAGAGGAGGAGTTGACCCAAAGCAAGCAGAGTTTACAGCAATTGCAGGAACAACATGAATTTACAAAAGAACAGATTTTTCAAACCCAAAGCATACTGGAAGGTTTGCGAAACAATCTTGCCGAGGAAAACAGAAAACTGGACGCCAAGAAAAATGAACATGATTTATTGAAAAGTTTAGTGGATTCAATGGAAGGCTATCCTGAAAGTGTTAAATTTTTACACAAAAACAAAGATTGGAATCACGCTGCTCCTTTGTTGTCTGATATCATTTATGTAAAAGAAGAATATCGTGCTGCAGTTGAAAACGTGCTGGATCCATACCTTAATTATTATGTTGTAAACAATTTGCAGGAAGGATTACAAGCTGTTCATTTGCTGGACAACAACAAGAAAGGTAAAGCCAATTTCTTTTTGTTGGATAAATTTTCAAATATTGAACAAGGAAATCAACCAAATGGAACCATCAGGGCTTTGGATGTTGTTGAGATAGACAGCCAATATTCCAATCTCGCTCATCATTTACTCGGCAATGTATTTATTGCTGAAAACGAAGATGCTTTGAATGACAGCACTGATGCCATTGTGCTTGAAAAAACAGGAAAATATGTTAAAGGCAAATACTCTCTTACCGGAGGAAGCGTAGGATTGTTTGAAGGAAAAAAAATCGGAAGAGCGAAGAATCTTGAAAAACTGGTGAAGGAAATTGAGGCTCAGGATAAAATTGTAAATAACCTCAAAGCAGATATACAAAAACGTCACAACGAAGTAATTGCTTTCAATACACAGCTAAAAGAAAATGCCATCAAGCAAATTCAGGAGCAAATCAATCAGCTGACCAATCAGGTGTTTGCCCTCCATAATAAAATTGAAAACCTCAATCATCAGGAACTTGCTGCTGAAAATAAACTCAATGATCTAAACAATCAGCTAAAAGAAAAGCAAAATGACATTTCAGCTACAAGAGATGAGTTGAATGCATTCAACAAACAACTGGATGAACTGCAGCAAAAAATGCAACTTGTCGAACAGGATTATTCCTCTGCTGAAACATCCTACAATGAAGCGACTGCAGCATTCAATGATGCGAATTTGCAAGTAACAAAACAGCAAAGTAAAATATCCTCCATTAATCAGGAACTGGAGTTTAAATCCAATCAATTAAATGATTTAAGCAGTCAAATTGAATCCAGTAAAAATCAATTGACTGAGGCTGTTTCCAATATCGATGAAACAGCTGAAAAATTAAAAGAGACTGAATCGCTTTTGGTAGAATTGCTGAAAAACAAGGAGTCCGATGAGAAAAAACTGAACGAAGCAGATCAGGATTATTACAATGTAAGAAATTTGCTTAGTGAAAAAGAGAGTGAATTACGATCAAAGCAGAAATCCAAGGAAGGAATTGATCATTTGCTGAATGAGATCAAAGACCGGTTAACAGAGCTTAAACTACAGCTAGCCGGTATGAAAGAAAGATTGAATGTTGAATTTAAAGTTGACCTTGATGCAATTATAGATGAACCCAGGACAACAGAAATTCCTTTGGAAGAGCTTCAGGATAAGAATGAAAAAATGAAGAAGCGATTGGAAAACATGGGAGAAGTGAATCCTACAGCAATCGAAGCTTACACAGAAATGAAAAAGCGGTATGAGTTCATTCTGGAACAAAAGAATGATTTGGTAACTGCCAAGGACAGTCTAATGCAAACCATTCAGGAAGTGGAAGCTACTGCCAATCAGCAATTTTTGGACACTTTCAACAAAACAAGAGAGAATTTCCAAAAAGTTTTCAAAGCATTATTTACTGAGGAAGATACTGCAGATATGATACTGGTAGATCCGGAAAATCTGGCTGAAACAGGAATTGATATTGTAGCAAAACCCAAAGGAAAAAGACCAAGCAGTATAGGCCAGTTGAGCGGGGGAGAAAAAACATTGACGGCAACTGCATTATTGTTTGCCATTTATCTTATAAAACCTGCTCCATTCTGTATTCTTGACGAGGTGGATGCACCACTGGATGATGCAAACGTTGGTAAGTTTACGAATATGATCAAGCAATTCAGCGAAAACTCTCAGTTCATTATTGTAACCCATAATAAAATGACGATGAGTGCAGTAGACGTGATATATGGTGTAACTATGCAGGAAGCAGGCGTGAGTAAACTTGTTCCCGTGGATTTTAGAAGTCTAAATTAATTTATTGAATCAATCATTTTTAATACCCGATTTTTTATCGGGTATTTTTTTTGGATGAATTATTTTTTTTAGAAAATTGCATAGCTAAGATTAAGCAATTATTTTTTAAAATTAAAGTAGAATTGCTGGTCAGTAAACCAGTTTTCCAATCCTTCCACCACCACCTGCAAAAAATACCGCATTTCCTTTTTTAGCCTTTCTGCATACGTGAAAGCTGATGTCACTTATTTTCTGAAATTTGTTTCCATCATGCAGGGAAATGTCCACTCCTGTTAATCCGCAGGTAATCCATGTTCCGAAATGAATATATTCAATTGAACTTCTGTAACCATTGGGTGGAGTGATTGGTTTTTCCCAAGTGATTCCACCATCATTTGTAATTGCTATGTTGTTGCTACTGTTTTCTTTATCATTGAAATCTCCACCAACAATAATAAAATGTTTTTTGTTTTTAAATGCGATTGAATTCGCACCGGTACTTTCGGTACCCTGTACAATTGGAATATTAATTTTCTTTCCCTTGTAAAATAAATGTGATGATTTTCCTCCTGTTATGAAGATGTATTTCTTTCTATTAATAATTCGAATATTCGTTCCGCTGCTTGCAAAACAGGCTTCTCCGCTGTCAACTAAAGGTCTTTCAAAAGTGTCAATTATTTTCCAATGATTTTTTTTGAATGAGCCCTTACATAAAAAGATTCTGCCGTTTAAAGGGTCTCCAATCACTATTCCCTTTTTTTTATTCTTAAAATCCATCGCATCTAAAAACATTCCCTTTGTACTGTCATTGTATACGACTTTCCAATTATTTCCTCCATCACATGTTTTTAATAAGACAGCCGGACAATCAATTCCCATGATAATCGCATTCGATTTATCAAATGCTTCTATATCTCTGAAATCAGTTTTTTCAAATCCTTTGACAATATGCCATTCCCAATTGGTGCCGCCATCGGTACTTTTTCCTATTGTGCCATTACTTCCGCTGACCCAGATTATTTTTTCATTTACCACAGATAAACCTCTGAAAGATGATTTAGTTCCAGAATGTAATAATGCTATGGATTGGGTGTAACCGATTGAATGACATAATAAACAGATCCCTATGAATAAAAATCTTACCATATTTTGATTTTACTTATAAAACTAGTCAATTACACTCTAATCATAAAGCAGTTTTCTTTAATTTTGCGCTATTATTTTTCAACGAATAAATAACCATGTCAGAAAATATCTATGAAATTGATAACAGAGATATCAGTTTTGAACAATTAAAAAATATATCACACTTCAACAGCATTCAACTGAATAAAGCAACGAAGGAGAAAATTGCACGTTGCAGAACATACCTTGATGAAAAAATAAAATCAGGTGACCAATTATTTTATGGAATCAATACGGGGTTTGGTTATTTGCAGAATGTAAGAATTGACCATTCCCAGTTGGAAATTTTGCAGGAGAATCTCATCAAATCTCATGCATGCGGAATGGGAGATGAGGTGCCATCTGATATTGTCAAACTTATGTTGTTGTTGAAAATTAAATCACTCAGCTATGGTCATTCCGGTGTACAAACTTCAACAGTTGAACGATTGGTGGATATGTACAATAATGATTTATTGCCGGTGATCTTTACACAGGGTTCATTGGGTGCATCAGGTGATCTTGCTCCATTAAGTCATCTTTGTTTACCACTGATAGGTTTTGGAGAAGTATATTACAATGGTAAGAAGCAACCCACCTCATCTGCGTTAAAATTACTCGGCTGGAATTCCATCAAATTGCAAAGCAAAGAAGGTTTGGCCTTGATCAATGGAACTCAATTTATGAGCGCTTATGGGATGTATAATTTAATAAAATCGGATAGGTTGTTGAAATGGGCAAATATCATAGCCGCAATAAGCTTTGAAGCTTTTGATTGTGTGACTTATCCTTTTAATGAAAACATTCATGCTGTAAGATCGCACAATGGCCAGGTGAGCGTTGCTCGTGAAATGAGAAATTTATTGGAAGGAAGTGAAATTGCAAGTCAAAAAAAATCGCAAGTTCAGGACCCTTATTCTTTCAGGTGTATTCCTCAGGTTCACGGTGCCACTTTGGATACTTTCAACTATGTACAATCTGTTTTTATAAAAGAGATAAATTCTGTAACAGACAATCCAAATATTTTTCCTGATGAAGACCTAATCATCAGTGGGGGTAATTTTCATGGACAGCCGCTGGCACTAGCTTTGGATTTTCTTACTATCGCAATGAGTGAATTGGCGAATATCAGCGAACGAAGAACTTATCAGTTGATCAGTGGTTTGAGAAATCTCCCTCCGTTTCTAGTTAAAAATCCCGGGTTGAATTCTGGTTTTATGATTCCACAATACACTGCTGCAGGCATAGTCAGTGAAAATAAACAATTGTCTACTCCCAGCAGCATAGATTCAATTCCATCAAGCATCAATCAGGAAGACCATGTCAGCATGGGGGCAAATGGTGCAGTAAAATGCAAGAGGGTCATTGATAATGTTGAGAAGGTACTTGCAATTGAATTACTGACCGCTGTTCAGGCTATTGAATTCAGAAGACCCTTTAAAACTTCTGAACAATTGGAAAAAATAATTGTTTCCTTCAGGGAACAGGTTTCTTTCAACGATGCTGACAGAATATTACACGAGGATATGAATAAAGCTGTTCAATTTATCAGTAATTATACTATTTGAAATTTTTACAATCAATAATTAATTAATATTCCATTATGTCAACAATTTCACCGGTCTATGATTTTGCAAAATATAAAACTCCTACCGGATCAAAACTAAATTGCAAGGGTTGGGTTCAGGAAGCTGCGTTGAGAATGTTATTGAACAATTTGGATCCCAATGTAGCAGAGCGTCCCGAAGAATTGATAGTTTATGGAGGTAGGGGAAAAGCTGCTAGAAATATAGAATCCCTCGACCTGATTATTAAAGCATTGAAAGAACTGGAAGAAGATGAATCTTTATTGATTCAAAGTGGAAAACCTGTGGCGATGTTAAAAACCCATAAAGATGCTCCAAGGGTTTTGATTAGCAATTCTCAATTGGTTCCTAATTGGGCCAACTGGAAACATTTTGATGAGTTGGAAAAAAAAGGTTTGATGATGTATGGGCAAATGACTGCAGGAAGCTGGATTTATATAGGAAGTCAGGGCATCGTTCAAGGTACTTATGAAACCTATGGATCTGCCGCTATGAAACATTTCGGAGGAACATTGAAGGGTACTTTGAATGTGACCGCAGGTTTGGGTGGAATGGGCGGTGCTCAACCACTTGCAATCACTATGAATGAAGGAGTTGCATTGGTAGCTGAAGTTGAAGAATGGAGAATCGATAAAAGAATTGAAACAAAATATCTCGACGAAAAGTTTACCGATATTGATGAGGCAATAGACAAGGCGTTGCAATATAAAAATGATAAAAAAGCAATCAGCATCGGTGTTTTGTGTAATGCGGTAAACCTATTACAAAGATTAATTGAAAGAAACATTGTTCCCGACACACTTACGGACCAAACAAGTGCTCACGATCCATTGATTGGTTACATTCCTCACCATCTTTCAAATGAAGAGGCGAATGTTTTAAGAAAAGAAAATCCGGAAGAATATGTTAATATGAGTTATGAGAGCATGCGTTTGCATGTGGAACTGATGTTGAAATTACAGAAAATGGGTGCGGTGACATTTGATTATGGCAACAATCTGCGTGCAAGAGCAAAGGAAAGAGGACTTGAAAATGCTTTTGATTTTCCAGGTTTTGTACCGGCATATATCAGACCCTTGTTCTGTGAGGGAAAAGGTCCATTCAGATGGGCAGCACTTAGTGGTGATCCGGATGATATTCGAGTAACTGATGAATTGATGATGGAATTGTTTCCTGAAAATTCAGGAATGATTCGCTGGATTAAAATGGCACAGGAAAAAATTGCATTTCAGGGATTGCCAGCACGCATCTGTTGGATTGGACAAGGAGAAAGGGAAAAGGCGGGATTGGCATTCAATGAACTGGTAAAAAAAGGAAAAGTAAAAGCTCCGATCGTGATTGGTCGTGATCATTTAGATACAGGTTCAGTGGCTAGTCCGAACCGTGAAACTGAAGCTATGTTGGATGGAAGTGATGCAGTAGCTGATTGGCCGATATTAAATGCATTGGTCAACACAGCAGGAGGCGCCAGTTGGGTATCATTGCATCACGGTGGTGGAGTTGGTATGGGTTACAGCATACACTCCGGCATGGTGATAGTAGCAGACGGAACTGCTGATGCTGCTGCAAGACTGTCAAGGGTATTGAGAAACGATCCAGGTATGGGCGTGATAAGGCATGCTGATGCGGGATATGACATTGCTCTTAAAACTGCTGCCGATAATAATCTGGATATTAGAAAAAGATTGATTCAATAAAAAAAAAGACCCTGAAATTCGGGGTCTTTTTTTAAAGGACAATTCACACAAACACATTTTTTAAAAATTAGCTCCGATACCAACATTTATATCAACAACACCCATTTTTTGAACAACTTCCGATCCATCATTCATTTTCCATGTTGGTTTCATATAATTATAATCTGCATTGGCAAAAAGGCAAAATTTTTGGGTGAAGTTGTAACGTAAGTTAGTTCCAAGTTGCCACGCGAATGCATCAGCCCATTTTTCTTCAGAAGCATCAATCGGAGCAGGTAAACCTTCCAATTGCACTTTGATTACAGGCATATTGGCATGAGCATAACCCGCCATAGCCTTAAAATCGATAAACAATTTTTCAACCAACGGAACAGTTGCCATCGGACCTGCTACCACACCGACATATTGCCAATGGTCAGCAGTTGCCCCAACAATAGTTGTGTTGGACTTTCCAATAAAATCATTTATTGCTTTCTGATCCAATTTATACATGGAATAAAAAACAGTTGAAGCAATACCAAAGTTTTTATGGAACTTATATCCCAAATTGGCGTTTAATACGTAACCCACTTTAGCTAACCCTGCTTCACTTGTAACGGAAAAATCCTTTTTTTGAAAAACCCCCACAGGAATTGAAGGCCCACCGGATAATCCAACAAAAAATTTAGTGTCATCCACAATAGAGCTCTTATTACCAGAATCCTGAGCTTTTCCTGCAAATGTAAAAACTAAAGCAAACTGAAATAGCATTATTATTTTTTTCATAAAAGTAAATTTTGTTTGTTTAAAATATTTTTTCTTATGTGCAAAATACAGTTTGAAGGGTATGAGTAATAATGACTGAATTACAAATTGTATGTAATCAATATCATGCTTATCAATCAATGATAAATGCTGTTGAATTTCATAAATTAATGGTTTGATTACTCAGTTCTGTTGTAATATGGTTTTGTATTTAGGTATGGTATTTATCATTAAACATCACTTAAATATTAAATGATAAAATGCTGTTATGATTTCTTCAATTGAAAAATATAAAGGGTTAAATGACCATCAGGCAGCTTTAAATCTGCAAAAATTCGGAGATAATAAATTGTCCCTTTCAGAAGAAAAGGTATTTGTCAGAGTCCTGAAAAATGTTGTTACTGAACCAATGTTCTTTCTGTTATTGATAGCATGCAGTATTTATTTTGCAGTTGGATGGAATAATGAAGGATTAGTTATGTTGTGTTCAATTATTTTAATTGCAAACATTTCATTTTTTCAAGAGTACAGAAGCAGAAACAGTATAAAAGCATTAAAAAAAATAGTTGCATCAAAATGTACGGTAGTCAGAAACAGCCAAAGGATAAAAATAGAACCAAACGATATTGTAGTAGATGACATTGTTATATTGGAAGAAGGAGAAATAATTCCTGCGGATTGCATTGTTTTAAGTTCAAATGATTTTTTTGTAAATGAATCCGTATTAACAGGGGAATCATTTACTGTATTCAAATCAATAAACAGCGATAATTTGGTTTTTCGTGGAACACTTGTAACTTCTGGAAGTGCTATCGTAAAAACAATTTATACAGGAAACCAAACAAAATTTGGAAAACTAGGTATTTCATTGCAGGAAATCTCCATAGAAAAAACACCCTTGCAAATTCAAATAAGAAATTTTGTAAAATATATGGTTTCGTTTGGAGCACTAGCTTTTATTATTGTTGTTGCAGTAAATTATTATCATTCAGAAAATATCATTTGGGCAATATTAAAAGGTCTGACACTAGCCATGAGTATTTTACCTGAAGAGATACCCGTTGCTTTCAGTACATTTCAAGCCTTGGGTGCTTACAGGTTATTGAAGAAGAACAATATCATTGTGAAGCAACCACAGTACGTTGAAACTTTAGGAAGCTCAACAGTAATTTGTGCCGACAAAACCGGAACAATCACCGAAAACAGCATGACCATAGCCGCAGTTTATGATTCAAAAAAAAATATTTCTTATGATTCCATTAAAGATAGCAATTTACCGGATGAATTGATCGAATATGCAATGTGGAGCAGTGAAATGAATCCATTTGATCCAATGGAGAAGGCCATACATGATTTATATGTTCAAAAAACCAAAGCCGATGTAAGAAAATTTTACAAACAAGTGCATGAATACCCGCTAAAAGGAAATCCTCCTTTTATGACTCATATTTTTAAAAAAGACGATAAAGTTGTAATCGCAGCAAAGGGAGCACCTGAAGCAATCATGGAATCAAGCAATTTAAATGAAAATGAAAAAAAAATAATTTTAAATCAAATAAAACTATACGCAATAAAAGGTTATCGGGTATTAGGTATTGCAAAAAGCAAATGGGATAGTGAAATTTGGCCATCCAGTCAGAAGGAGTTTGTTTTTGATTATTTAGGATTATTGGCATTTTATGATCCTCCTAAAAAAAATATGATTGAAATAATAAAAGATTTTAAACAATCAGGTATAACATTCAAGATGATAACGGGAGACTATCCCGAAACAGCATCAGCTATAGCGAAACAGATAAATTTGATATCAAATGGACATATCCTTTCAGGAAAAGAAGTAATTGAAATGAATAATGATCAACTGGATAAACAGGTCAATCAAGTTGATATTTTTGCAAGAATGTTTCCTGAGGCAAAGTTGAAAGTGATTGAATCTTTGAAAAGAACAGGTGAAATAGTTGCCATGACAGGTGATGGTGTGAATGACGCACCCGCATTAAAAGCTGCCCATATTGGGATTGCAATGGGAATAAAAGGAAGTGAAGTTGCTAAAAGTGCAGCTGCAATCATCATTACAGATGATGATATTGGACACATGATTGATGCGGTGGCTTTAGGCAGAAAAATTTATGACAACCTTAAAAAAGCGATTCAATATATTTTATCTATCCATATTCCCATTATACTTCTAGTGTTGCTGCCATTAATGACGGGGTCCGTATTCAATAATTTATTCACTCCAATTCATATTATTTTCCTTGAATTGATAATGGGACCCACTTGCTCAATCATTTATGAGAACGAACCCATTGAACCCGGAACAATGTCACGTCCTCCAAGAAAATTATCCGATACATTTTTATCATTCAATCAAATGTTCAATAGTATAGTTCAGGGTTTAATGATAACTGCAGGGTGCTTCCTTTCCGGCTATTTTTACCTGCTTAATGGGGGAGATGAATTTGAAATAAGAACTGCCATTTTTATTACTTTGTTATTTTGCAATATTTTACTGACTCTCACAAACCGTTCCTTTTATTTTGGTGTGTTCACTACATTTAAAAACAAAAATCCACTGATAACTTATATGATAATCATAACATTCATTTTGATTGCTGTAATTCAGTTAGTGCCTGCGGTTACCAATCTGTTTGATCTTTCTAAATTGAGTATTTATGGACTTCTATGTTGCTTTGTTGTTTCATTTATTTTTACCTGGTGGTTCGAAATATTTAAATTTTATAAAAGAAAATACAATCGTTAATTTTATTGAATTTTAATTTATTAAAAAACTAATTTTCAAATTTTCCTATCAATGGTTGTCAATGAAAATATCTTATTGGAAGTTCGTGGTTTAAAAAAATCATTAAAATATTCCGCAGCCGTTCAGGAAATTAATTTAAAAATTAAGGCACTTCAAAATACAGCAATAATTGGAGAAACCGGTTCCGGCAAAACAACATTGTTGAAAATGATTGCTGGACTGATACAACCAGACGCAGGATCAATTTTTTTTAAAGAAAAAAAAGTAAAAGGTCCGGATGATTGTTTGATTCCCGGGCATCCTGAAATTGCTTACCTGAGTCAGCATTTTGAATTGTTCAATAATTATTTCGTTCATGAATTTCTTTCTTATAATAATAAATACAATACAGAAGATTCAGCGTCCCTATTTTCATTGTGCAAAATAGACCACTTGCTTCTTAGAAAAACACATGAGCTTTCCGGTGGAGAACGTCAACGTGTTGCTCTGGCTAAACAATTATTGTCCAAGCCTTCACTGTTGATTTTGGATGAGCCATTTTCAAATCTTGATGGACACAATAAAACAATCATCCGAAATCTGCTCGATCAAATTCATCAACAATTAAAAATAACCTGTTTGATGGTATCCCATGATGCTGATGAAATTTTGCCCTGGGCTGATTATATCTATGTTATGGATCAGGGAAATATTATTCAGGAAGGAACTGCTTTTGAAATTTACCATCAGCCAATTTCAAAATACTGTGCCGGTTTGATGGGAATGTTTGATTTGGTAGAAAATTCATTTCAATATCCGCTATTCCCATCGCTTAATGAAATTAAAAACAAAAGATTATTTATCAGGCCCGAGTATCTGCAAATAGAAAAATCAGAAAATGAAAATTTATTTTTGGTGGATAAGGTATTTTTTTATGGCAATCACTCCATAGCCTTAGTTAATTACTGTGATATAAAATTAAAATGTTTTACAAGAGATTTCATTATTAAAAAGGGTGACTATGTTTCATTATCTTTCAGCCCCGCTTCACTTTGGTATTTTTGATTAGTACAATCGAAGAAATCTTTTAAATTGTTTTTTGATATATTTGTCGAATGTCAGCAAATATCGTTTGTGTTGGTTCTGCATTGATTGATGAATTGTATTTTTGTCAGGATATTACATTGACTGGAACATCGAATCCGGCAATATTGAAAAAATACACAGGTGGAGTAATCAGTAATATCGCACAGCATCTGTCGTTATTGGATTGTAAGGTTGATTTATTGACCGTAATTGGTAATGACACAGATGGTCAATGGATAAGTGATGAACTTTCAAGTTCAGGTATCAATATTGATAATTCATTAAAAATTGAAGATTCCACTGGCAAATACGTTTCGATATTGAATAATGATGGTTCACTTTTTACGGCAGTTTGTTTTGACAATACTGCAAAATACCTTACTACATCTTATTTGTCCTCTAATTCGATAAAATTAAAATCTGCGGATATCATTGTAGCGGATACCAATATAGATTCTGAAAGTTTGCAATGGTTGATAATTTTTTCTGAAAAACAGGATATTCCATTGATTATCGAACCTGTGTCTGTTGCAAAAGCGAGTAAAGTTGCAACCCTGAATATTGACAAATTGTTTATGTTGACTCCTAATGAAGACGAGTTATATGCATTATGCAATAAAAAGCACAACAATGAAGTTGATGCAGTCAATGAATTATTGGGAAGGGGAGTTAAATGTATATGGTTAAGAAAAGGGAATCAGGGCTCTGTATTTTACACAAAATCTGATGCTATCAATTTGCCCGCAAAGTTAATTAATATAAAAGACAGTACAGGAGCGGGAGATGCTGCGCTTAGTGCATGGATTGCCGGTCATGTTAAAAATTTCGGCCATCTTAAATGCCTTCAGTTAGGTCACACACTTGCATTTGAAGTTTTGCAAATTAATGGAGCTGTAAAAAAAGATATTTCATTTTCAATTTTGCTAGAATCATTTAAAAAATATTATCCCGATGCTGAATAACTATTTAGAAATACATCCTGAAGTCAAACAGGCAATCATTGAAAAAAAACCTGTTGTCGCTTTGGAGTCAACAATCATTTCTCATGGAATGCCTTGGCCTAAAAACGTAGAAACAGCCATTGCAGTGGAAACTGCAGTTAAAAATACAGGAGCAATTCCGGCTACAATAGCCCTGATTGATGGAAAATGTAAAGTAGGGTTGAATTCCGATGAACTCGAATATTTTGGCCAGGAAAAAAATGTATGGAAAGTGAGTATAAGAGATATGCCTTATGTGATTACCCAAAAACTTCCGGGAGCTACTACAGTAGCAGCCACTATGAGAATTGCTGCTATGGCTGGAATTAAAATTTTTGCTACCGGTGGCATTGGTGGGGTACACAGAAATGCTCAGCAAACAATGGATATTTCTGCTGATCTGACTGAAATGTCCCAAACAAATGTTGCGGTTGTTTCCGCAGGAGTAAAATCAATTCTTGATATTGGCTTAACCCTTGAATATCTTGAAACATTGGGTATCCCTGTAGTAACGTATGGTCAAGATGAATTTCCAAGTTTTTATTCCAGTAAAAGCGGCTTTATAAGTCCATTACGAGCTGATAGTGTTGAACTGCTGGCACAAATGTGTAATACCAAATGGAATCTTGGATTAAATGGTTCCATACTCATTGCAAATCCTTTACCTAAGAGTAAAGAAGTACCTCAGGAAATAATTGAACGTATTATCATTAAAGCACTTTCAGAGGCTGATAAAAGTAATATAAAAGGTAAAGAAGTTACCCCATTCTTACTTAAATATATTGCAGATAATTCCAAAGGAGAAAGTCTGGAAGCGAATATAGAATTGATTCTTAGCAATGCCGCACTGGCGGGAAAAATTTCAGTTGCAATGTGAATTTGGATCAATAAGGGTGAATGATTTATTTAGAAATTATTTAAAGACTCAAACGCTGATTTTTGTCAGTTCAATTACTGCATTTTCATAATTTCTAATTAAATAATTAGTCAGATTTTTGGCTATGTTTTTTTGGCTTAATCTGATTGGCATATTTCGAAAATTTTTTGAGTTCAATTGTAATTATACTTTACTAATAATTATTTTTTCAACTGAATCAAAAGCTGCTCAAATTAAATATACCACAAGTATTTTGGGAAATAATGAAATTCAATGCACTCAAAAGAATACATGTGCATCGATCGAACAACAAACATTAATTCCAATTCACACCAAATCTATTTATGGAAAGGCCAATGATTCAGGAAGAATGGGATTAAGTTTGCTTTTGAATTTTCTTTTTAAATATTCAGCAATAGAAAAAAAAGGGGGATTTGTAAAATTAGCCTTAAAAAATAAATTTCCCCGCTTTGGCGACACTTCATTCAATGTTAAATTGATTAAAAAATACCTGATTCAATCAGGAGACATACTTATAAATGACACCGGATTTATTTTTAATTCAGTATTACAGATTGGTATCAAATCATTTCAAAAAAGACTTGGGTTTGACACTACAGGCATTTTAACCAAACCATTGATTGCGGAGATGAACGTTCCAATTGAAAAAAGAATCAGGCAATTAAAAATCAATATTGAAAGATTAAGAAATTTTAATCCAGCCAAATTTTCCGATTTTCTATTGGTTAATATTCCAGAATTTAAATTGCATCTTTTTGAGGCAAACCAATTGATGTGGAGTATGGATATCATCGTTGGAAAAATTAAAAATCCAACTGCGGTTTTTAACAATAAAATTCAGTATGTTGTATTCAATCCCTATTGGAACATTCCAAACAGTATTTTACGAAATGAGATTTTTCCATTGTTGAAAAGGAATAAAAATTACTTAAATGATCACAATATGGAGTGGGTTGGTGATAAATTAAGGCAAAGACCAGGGCCGGATAATCCATTGGGTAGAATAAAGTTTCTATTTCCAAATAAATTCAACATTTATTTGCATGACACACCTGCAAAGTCATTGTTTAAAAATGAGATAAGAGCTTTCAGTCATGGGTGTATACGTATTGCAGATGCAGAAAAACTTGCACAATATCTTCTTAGAAATGAACCCAATTGGGATAAGGAAAAAATAAAAAAATCAATAAATGCCAATGTAGAGAACTATGTAGAACTCAAAGAACCAATGACAATTTTCATCGAATATTTCAGTTGCTGGGTTGATGAACTAGGGCGTTTGAATTTTCGAAAGGATATTTACAGCAAAGATTAAGATTTATAGTTTTTACATTACCGGTCTCTTCTGTTAAATTGATTACCGGGTCTGAAACCGCCGGGCCTTGGATTGGAAACTCTTTCTTCAGCCTGCTTAACTACCAAGGGCTTTTTACCCAGATAAATATCGTTCAAATGCTCAATTGCGTCCAATCCATCCTGCCTGTTTTGCATTTCAATAAATGCAAATCCTTTGCTTTTTCCCGTTTCTTTATCTAATGCCACTTTTGCAGATACTACAGGACCAAACTTTTCAAATATTTCTTCCAATTCAGCATCATCCAAATCATAGGGCAATCCTGCAACAAATAATTTCATGTGTATATTTTTACTTTACTAAGGTAATAAGATATCTGTTATAAAAAGTTTAGTGCTGTCAATACTGATTCCCGCTGGGTAAAAGGCTTTTCTCAAATAAGTATTGCGTGGCTTTTTTTTGTGAAAGTATTGATTTTAATTTGTATAAATCAATAATTCACTTGATTTTTTCAATTTTTGAGATTATTTAAAATTCAGTGCAGTATATTGCATTTTAAAATTTATTTTTTTCTATTCTTAAATTATTTCAATGTCTGATGTTCAGTTAACAAAAGGAGAAATGCATACAAACAAAGGTGTCATAACATTTGAATTATATGACGACGATGCTCCAATCACTGTTGAAAATTTTAAAAAATTAATTTTACAAGGGTATTATGATGGTTTATCTTTTCATCGTGTAATTCCAAACTTTGTTATTCAAGGAGGATGTCCCGACGGAACAGGTGCAGGTGGTCCCGGTTATTCAATACCCTGTGAAACAAAAGGTAAGAAGCAAATACATGACAGAGGAGTGTTCTCTATGGCGCACAGAGGTCCAAATACCGGAGGATCTCAGTTTTTTATCTGTCACGACAGAATGAATACCCGGCATCTGGATGGTGTTCATACTTGTTTTGGAAAAGTAACCAATGGATTAGAGGTGGTCGATTCAATCATTGCAGGAGATAAAATGGAAAAAGTTATCATCATCGGATAGACATATTTTATTACTTTATTCCAAAAACCTTCTTTGAAGGTTTTTTTTTATTTGAAATACGAATGAAATCAGCTTCTATTAAAGAAATTAAAAATTGTATTAAAACCCTCACAAATGATGAATTGGTATCTGTAATTACCCGTCTTTCCGGATTCAAAAAAGAAAATAAAGAACTGATAAGTTATTTGTTGTTTGAACAGCAAAACGAAGATTTGTACATTCAATCTGTGAAAAACGAATTGGATGTATTATTCTCTGATCTTCGTACTGATAATATCTATTTTGCAAAAAAGAATATACGAAAAATTATCAGAATAGTGAATCGTTACATTAAATACAGTTTACAGGAAACAACAGAAATTGTTTTATTAATCCATGTTTGTAAAAAAATAATTGATTCGGGATTGAATTTGCACAAAAGTCAGGTCTTGAAAAATATTTATTCCGCTTTATTGAAAAGGATAATTAAAAAAATAGAATCCTTACACGAAGACTTACAATTTGATTTTAATAAAGAAATTGCAACAATCAATTTAATTTAAGCTGTGATGGTTATTGATTATTTGTTTCATTAATTTTGCTGAATATGTTAAATATATCCTATTAGGAATGATTGATTCAATTAACGATTTTGAGGATGTTTTTTTTATCGGAATTGCCGGTACTGGAATGAGTGCCATTGCGCAATATTTGTCTGGTATTGGCAAAAGCGTAAGTGGTAGTGACAGATACTTTAATCTTGATGAATTCAATGAAACAAGAGATAAACTTGAAAAAGAAGGAATCAAATGTTATATTCAGAATGGAGAAGGAATAAATGCAAATACCTCCTTGATAGTAGTATCCACTGCAATTGAAGACAGTGTTCCTGAAGTTCAAAAGGGAAAATTGTTGAACATTCCCATCATTAAGAGAAGTGATTTGCTGGCAATTATTGCCAAAAGTAAAAAGACCATTGCTGTAGGAGGGACTTCAGGTAAAAGCACCACCAGTGCCATGCTTTTTGATATTTTATCATTTGCAGGAATGGATCCAAGTATCATCAGTGGAGCGGGACTGATAAGCATAATCAATCAAGGTAAAATAGGAAATGCAAGGTGTGGTACAGGTGATTGGTTGATTATAGAAGCCGATGAAAGTGACGGGTCAATCGTAAAGTATACACCTGAAGTTGGACTCTTATTAAACGTTGATAAAGATCATCAGGAAATGGATGAGTTGATGGCTATATTTTCAACTTTCAGCAATAATTCAAAAGATTTATTTGTTGTCAATCAATGTAATTCATTTTCAGCATCTTTAAGTAAGGGCATTCAATTTGATTTTTCTTCAAATGCCCACATTGATGCAGGATTTGTAGCTGACAATTTTAACCAGCAACAAATGAAAATTTCATTTACAATAAATGATGTTCCTGTTGTATTAAATACTGTTGGCAAACACAATATGGAAAATGCACTTGCAGCAGTTGCTGTTGCAAATCAATTGGGAATTTCAATTGAGAACTGTGCAAAAGGGCTTGCAGGTTATGAAGGTATTCATCGCAGACATCAGTTATTGGGAATCAAACAAGGGGTTTATGTAATTGATGATTATGCGCACAATCCTGTAAAATGTGCTGCATCTATTGAAGCTTGTCAACATATAGCTCCAAAAGTAATTGCATGGTTTCAACCTCATGGTTATGGACCAACCAGATTTTTAAAAAATGATTTCATTCACGAGTTTGTAAATGTTTTGAGGCACGAAGATGAAATCTGGATGAGTGAAATATTTTATGCAGGAGGATCGGCTGTCAAAGACATATCTGCAAATGACCTCGTTGTAAAAATCGCCGAAGAAAACAAAAATGCCTTTTTTATTGAAAATAGAGATGATTTTGTTGAAAAAGTAAAATCCCACCTGACTGAAAATTGTGTATTGTTGTTGATGGGAGCAAGAGATCCTGGTTTAGAAAAATTTGCAAAAGAAGTTTGGGAGAAGATTTAAAACTGATCGTTCAATGACTACAATCATTACAAACATTAAATGTCTTGCCGGTGTCCGTAAGGAAAATGAATTGCTCAGAGGTAAAGCCCTTGCTGAAATTCCATTCATTGAAAATGCCTACCTAATTATAGAAAATTCTATCATCAGTTCTTTTGGAAAGATGAATGACCTCAAAGTATCCATTGATTCATCATTTGATAAAGTCATTGATGTACAAGGACAATTTGTTTTACCGGCATGGTGTGACAGTCATTCACATCTGGTTTTTGCCGGGAGCAGAGAAAATGAATTTGTTGATAAAATAAATGGCCTAAGTTATGCTGAAATAGCAGCAAAGGGAGGCGGTATATTGAATTCTGCTAAAATGTTGAATGAAGCATCTGAAGATGAATTATTCACAAGTGCCTGGAAAAGATTGGATGAATTGAGTAAATTGGGTACAGCAGCCATCGAAATAAAAAGCGGATATGGTTTGACGTTAGCCTCTGAATTGAAGATGCTAAGGGTTATAAAAAAACTTAAAGAAAAATCTTCTATTACCATCAAATCCACTTTTTTGGGAGCACATACATTTCCCTTGGAATTCAAAGAAAATCATAATGGCTATATCGATATATTGATAAAGGAAATGTTGCCTGTAATTGCCAATGAAAAGCTGGCTGATTATATTGATGTATTTTGTGAAAACGGTTTTTATTCTGTAGAAGAAATGGAAAGAATTTGCAATGCAGGAATTCATTATGGCCTTAAACCCAAATTACACATCAATCAGTTGAACAGCATTGGTGGAGTTCAGTCTGCTGTAAAAATGAATGCAGTTTCCGTAGATCATCTGGAAACAATGACTGATGCAGATATTGCAGTATTGGCCAATTCAAATACAATAGGCACATTATTGCCAACGGCGGCTTTCTTTTTAAGAATGCCCTTTCAACCTGCCAGAAAAATGATAGACAGCGGATGTGCGATTGCATTGGCATCCGATTTCAATCCCGGATCTTCCCCCAGCGGAAATATGAATTTTGTGGTAGCATTAAGTTGTATACAAATGAAAATGCTTCCTGAAGAAGCGATTAATGCAGCTACTTTAAATGCCGCATTTGCTATGGAAGTTGAAAATGAATTAGGAAGTATTCAAAAAGGGAAAAAAGCAAGTTTTATTTTTACAAAACCTATCAGCTCTTTATCTTACATTCCCTATTCCTTTGGAAGTAATTTGATAGACAGAGTGATGATTAATGGAGAATTTATAAACTAAACAACGATTGCAAATGCAAAAATTAATCGAATGTGTTCCGAATTTTTCAGAAGGAAACGATTTATCTATTATCAGGCAAATAACAGATCAGATAGAATCTGTTGAAGGAGTAAGACTTTTAAACGTTGATCCCGGGAAAGCCACTAACCGAACAGTAGTAACAATGGTGGGAGAGCCAGATGCAATTATTGAAGCAGCTTTCAGGGCTATACGAAAAGCCGGTGAACTGATAGATATGAGTAAACACAAAGGAGAGCATCCAAGAATGGGTGCAACAGATGTTTGCCCTTTGATACCGATTGCCAATATCAGTATGGAGGAGACTGCACTATATGCTCAGAAACTTGCAAAAAGAGTAGGAGAGGAATTGTCAATTCCTGTATATCTGTATGAATCTGCACAACCAAACAAAGAAAGAAATAATTTATCGGTGATTCGTGCAGGTGAGTACGAAGGTTTTTTTAAAAAAATATTGTTGCCTGAATGGAAACCGGATTTTGGACCCGCTGAATTTGATGTAAAAAGAGGTGCCACGGTAATTGGGGCCAGAGATTTTCTTGTTGCATACAACATCAATTTAAATACAACTTCTACACGAAGGGCTAATGCAGTTGCCTTCGATATCAGAGAGGCAGGAAGAGTTAAACGTGAAAACGGAAAAGTTGTTAACGACGAAAATGGAAAACCTGTAAATATTCCCGGTTCATTAAAATGTGTAAAAGCAATTGGTTGGTATATAGAGGAATATGGCATAGCTCAAATTTCCATTAATTTAACCAATATCAATATAACACCTGTTCACATTGCATTTGATGAAGCCTGTAAAAAAGCATCAGACAGGGGAATGAGGGTTACCGGCAGCGAGTTAGTAGGTTTAATACCTCTCAAAGCTTTAACAGATGCAGGTAAATATTTTCTGCAAAAACAAAAACGTTCCGTTGGTGTCAGTGAAAAAGAATTGATAAAAATTGCAGTAAAGTCAATGGGTCTGGATGAATTGTCTCCATTCAAACCCGAGGAAAGAATTATTGAATACATGCTTGCGGAAAATTCCCAAAATAAGCTAACCCAAATGTCCCTTGCAGCTTTCGCAGATGAAACAGCCAGCGAAAGTCCGGCTCCGGGAGGAGGTTCTATTTCAGCGTATGTTGGATCCTTGGGAATATCCCTGGCTACAATGGTTGCCAATCTTTCTTCTCATAAATCCGGCTGGGATGAAAGATGGGATGAATTCAGCAAATGGGCTGAAAAGGGGCAATATATAAAAGACCGATTGCTTAAGTTGGTTGATGAAGATACTCATGCATTCAACAAAATCATGACCGCATTTGGCATGCCTAAATCAAGCGATGAAGAAAAAAAACTTCGAAACGATGCTATTCAATCAGCTACAAAATATGCAATAGAAGTACCATTTGAAGTTATGAAACTGTCATATGAAAGTATGTCTGTTATCAAAGATATGGCCATGAACGGGAATCCAAATTCTGTTTCCGATGCGGGCGTAGGAGCTCTATGTGCCAGAACAGCCGTTTTAGGAGCGTTTATGAATGTACGTATCAATGCTTCAGGATATCACGACAAACAATTCGTTGATGAAATTATTTCAAAAGGAAATGAAATAGAAAATGGATGCTTATTGTTAGAAAAAGAAATAATATCCATTGTTAATGAAAAAATTGGCATTTGAATTTGCTAAAAAATCTACATTTTAAAAACAAAACCGTAGTTTTGAGCTCTATTATATATATAATAGATTATTTAATATATTTTTAAGGATGAAAAAAAATTCAATTTATACGTTTGTTCTTTTTGCTGTTATTTTCAGCAGCTGTGAAAAAGACAATACTTCTGTATTGTCATCGGATATCAAAGGAATTACCAATTCGCCTATCGTAGTTTCTCCGGTTGCGCCTCCAACAGCTGCTACAGACAGTACCATGTTGTTGGGAAACCCCAGCAATGCAACTGTCAATGAAGCTGATTTTTCCAACTATCTTTTAAAGGAGAGTTATTACTCTGTTTCATACAATCGTGATTTGGGAAGACCAAATTGGGTTAGTTGGCATGTTGTTTCAACTGATTATGGTTCAGTTGCAAGACAGGATGACTTCAGGGAAAACCCAAATTTACCATCAAGCTGGTATGGAGTTACCCCATCCAGTTTTAGTCCTTATATTTTTGACAAGGGCCACATGTGTCCGTCTGCAGATCGTACTTCATCCATTGAGGCAAATTCATCTACATTTTTAATGACCAATATCATTGCTCAGGCACCAAACAATAATCAAAGAACTTGGGCCAATCTGGAAAACTATTGCAGAGATTCACTGGTAAACAGGCTTGGAAATGAATTGTATATCATCTCGGGTGTTTATGGCGAAGGTGGTATAGGCAATAATGGCGTTGTTACAAACACCATAGATAATGGAAAAGTATCTGTACCCGCTAACATTTGGAAAGTTATTGTAGTATTGAAAAACGGAAACAATGATTTAACAAGAGTGGCTAATAACACCAGAGTCATTGCAGTTATAATGCCAAATGACAATAATATAGGATCAAACTGGAGATCTTACAGAACCTCAGTTGATTTTATTGAACAAGAAACGGGATATGATATTTTATCAAAAGTATCCACAGCAATTCAAAATGTGATAGAAGCAAGAGTAGATAATCTTTAACTGTAACAATCACCACATTTAAAAAAGTTCAGCATATTGCTGAGCTTTTTTTTGTAAAAAGAAATAACATTTATACAATCTTATTATTTACAAACAGGACGTTCTTCCACCGTCAACAGGCAAATTGATCCCATTTATATAGGATGCAGAAGGAGAGCATAAAAAAGCAACTGCTGCACCAAATTCTTCCGGCTGTCCGATCCTTTTGGCAGGGATCTCTGAAACCAGTTCCTGCATTACTATATCCTCTGATTTTCCGGTATCAGCAGCTTTCTTTTTGATAATATAATCTGCCCTTGTTGTTTGAGTAAAACCCGGCAATACATTGTTTACGGTAATTCCAAATGAGCCCAACTCTACTGACAATGTTTTACTCCAGTTAGCAACTGATGCTCTAATGGTATTACTGACTCCCAATCCTTGAATGGGTTGTTTAACGGATGTAGAAATGATGTTGATGATTCTTCCAAATCCAGCTGACTTCATTCCTGGAACTACTGCCTGTACCAAAATATGATTGCAAATAAGATGCTGATTGAAAGCCAGCAAATACTGATCAATATCTGCATCGATGGCTTTGCCTCCTGCAGGACCCCCAGTGTTGTTTATTAAAATGTGAATTATTTTTCCGGAAGAAATATGTTGATTTATTGATTTTCTTACACTTTGCGCATCAGAAAAATCAGCAACCAGATAAGAGTGTTTTTGTCCTTTGCTTGTATCTAATTTTTCAATTGCTTTTTTTATTTTTTCTTCATCTCTGGTCATTAGTACAACATTCGCACCCAATAAAGCAATTTCTATGGCTGAAGCAAGTCCAAGTCCCTGAGAGCTGCCGCAAACCAATGCATTTTTTCCGGTTAAATCAAGATTCATTATTTGGTAATTAATTTTTAAAAAAATCAGTTTCAACTTTTAATTGTTCAATCACATTAAAAATGATCGGACAAATGGCATAATGGATTAAAGTTCCAAAAAGCCGATCATTGAAACCTGGCTTGTGAATGTGGGGGAAATCTCTGCATTCATTGAATCTGTTCTCATAAATACTACATTTGGTATCAATTAAAAAATGACAAGGAATCTTATTCATGATCATCATTCCACCCGAACTTTTTTCAATGAATTTATCTTCAAAATCATCCTTATTCATATTCAAATAATCGGAAACGTTTTCAGACTCGGAATCCGTAACGTTTATCATCAATCCCTTACAACACGCTCCGCATTTTGTACAATCTATCAAAGGCTCTATGCGACGATTGATAGTTTGAACCAAACCATCAATCAAATCAGTTTTCCTGTTTTTTAAAAATGCTCTGAATGCTTCATTTTCCTGCTCCCTTTGACTCGCCAGGTATTGAATGTTTTCTCTGTTGGTTTCTAAATTGATAAATTGTTTAATTTAAACAGTAAATAATCATCAAAGCTAACGAATAAGAACATTTGTTTTACCAAATATTCTTGGCGCAAAAAAACTTGGTTGATTAACCAAATAATATTCAAAATGAATTTACGCACATATTATCTTGGATGTGGATAAATCTACCTTACTACAAATCACCTCATTCAATTAAATTCGCATATTTTAAGAGTAATTTTATAACCTTAAAATCTTTTTTATAAAATATAATTGATCGATGGCAGAAAAAGATATGTTTGAATATACCGAAGAAAGTATTCGAAGTCTGGACTGGAAGGAACACATCAGACTCAGACCTGGAATGTACATCGGAAAGCTAGGGGATGGCAGCAGTCCGGATGACGGGATATATGTGCTTTTAAAGGAAGTAATTGATAACTGCATTGATGAACATACTATGGGTTATGGAAAAAGTGTGGAAGTAAACATCAATGGAAAAACCATCACCGTCAGGGATTTTGGAAGAGGAATACCTTTGGGCAAAGTGGTGGATGTGGTTAGTAAAATAAATACCGGTGCCAAATATGACAGTAAGGCTTTTCAAAAAAGCGTTGGATTAAACGGAGTTGGAACCAAAGCTGTTAATGCGCTTAGTAATTATTTTAAAGTAACTTCTTTCAGGGATGGAAAAGAAAAAACTGCGGAATTTGAAAAAGGAGTACTCAAAAAAGAACACAAAGAAACAACCACCAAAGAAAGCAACGGAACTTATGTAACCTTTATACCCGATGAATCGATTTTCAAGAATTTTCATTTTGTAGAAGAATACCTTGATAATCAGTTTTGGAATTATTGTTACCTGAATGCGGGTTTGGTCATGAATTTAAACGGCAAAAAATTTGTGAGCAAAAATGGTTTACTGGATCTGTTGCAAAGAAAAACCAATGAAGATGAAATAAGGTACCCGATTATACATTTAAACGGAGAAGATATTGAAGTTGCTGTCACACACGGCAATGGTTATGGTGAAGAATATTACAGTTTTGTGAACGGCCAATTTACTACTCAGGGAGGAACGCATTTGGCAGCTTTCAGAGAAGGTTTTGTAAGAACAATCCGTGAATTCTTTAAAAAAGATTATGATGCTGCGGATATAAGAGGTAGTATTTGTGCAGCCATTTCTGTGAGGGTACAGGAACCCGTTTTTGAAAGTCAGACCAAAACCAAATTGGGTTCCCAAAACGTTTTTGAAAATGGCCCAACGATGAAAAATTTCGTAGGCGATTTTTTGTTGAAAGAGCTGGACAATTATCTTCACAAGAATCCTGTTATTGCCGATGCTATTAAAAAAAGAATCGAACAAAATGAGCGGGAAAGAAAAGAACTGGCCGGAATTAAAAAGCTTGCCAATGAAAGAGCTAAAAAAGCGAACCTGCATAATAAAAAGCTAAGGGATTGCAAATATCATTACAATGATGAACCAACCGGAAAGGACAAAGATTCCATTTTAGAAAAACAAAAAGAATCCACCATTTTCATAACGGAAGGAGATAGTGCGTCAGGTTCTATCACAAAAGCTAGAAGCGTAAACACTCAGGCTGTATTCAGTTTGAGGGGAAAGCCGCTCAACTGTTTTGGTCTCACAAAAAAAATTGTTTACGAAAATGAGGAATTCAATCTGCTGCAACATGCTTTAAATATTGAAGATGGATACGAAGGCTTGAGGTATAACAATATTGTCATTGCAACTGATGCCGATGTCGATGGTATGCACATCAGGTTACTGATCATGACATTTTTTCTTCAGTTTTTTCCCGATCTTGTCAAAAATGGTCATGTGTATGTATTGGAAACTCCATTGTTTAGAGTGAGAAATAAGCAGGAGACCATATACTGTTATGATGAAACGGAAAAACAATCCGCAGTTAGAAAATTAGGGGCTAAATCTGAAATCACAAGGTTCAAAGGTTTAGGCGAGATAAGTCCGGATGAATTTGCCCGTTTCATTGGAGCGGACATGAAGCTTCAGCCGGTTATTACGGAACAGGGGGAACACCTTCAAAATCTTCTGGAATATTACATGGGTAAAAACACTCCGCAAAGACAAGATTTTATCATCGATAATTTAAGGATTGAATTAGATATGATTGAACAATAAATTGAAAATGTATGTTTGAATTCCACGGTGACAGAAAAAGATATTTTGATATTCAGGTTGAGAACACAAGAAAATATGTTATTCCATTTATTGAAAGAAAAATGGATCTTTCCAAAGGAAAAAGAATACTGGAAATTGGTTGTGGCGAAGCTGGTGTATTGAAAGCCTTTACTGATATAGGTTGTTCTGGTGTTGGGGTTGAACTTGAGGAGATCAGACTGGTTAATGCACGATTGTGGATGGAAGAAGAACTTAAATCAGGAAAAGTAAGTTTTTTGTCAAAAGATATTTATCAGGTTGACGCAGCAATTGAATTTACTTCAAAATTTGACGTAATCATTTTGAAAGATGTAATTGAACATATTCATGATCAGCCAAAATTGATTGCCTGGATGAAAACATTTTTAAATCCCGGTGGATTGATATTTTTTGGATTTCCACCATGGCAAATGCCTTTTGGTGGACATCAGCAAGTCATGAAAAATAAATACCTCAGCAAATTGCCTTATTTTCATCTGCTACCGTTTGGTTTATATGAATGGATTCTTAAAATATCCGGTGAAAATGTTGCAGAATTTGCTGAAATAAAACAAACAAAGATATCCATTGAGAGATTTGAAAATATTGTAAAAAAAACCGGTTACAATGTGGTAGAAAAGCAACATTATTTACTCAACCCTATTTATGAATATAAATTTGGTTGGAGAGCAAGAAAACAACTGAACTTGATTCAGCACATGAAATATTTAAGAAATTATCTGACTACCTGTGTTTATTATTTAATTAAACCTGTTGAAAACAATTGATTCCATATGATACATATAGTTTTTAATGACGAGGATGCTAAAGCACTTGAACAAGCCATTGCTTTGGATGACACAATCAATGGTACTTTGAATATATTTACCGATGACTATTCTGTGGGGCCTATAGCCGATATTTATGCTGAGTCCGGAATTGAAAATCGACAAGAATGGTGGAATACAGTTTTGTCTGGTGGTGATTTCGAACAAAAAGCAAATCAATCATTATCAGATGACAATGCAAAAATCAATGAGCTGATTGAATTCATGCGCAACAATCCAGAGGAGAATATTTGGATATGGGCAGCTCAGAATGCGCATGATGTATGCGGCTATTACTGGCTTCTTCATTCATTGAAAGAATTTCAAGGTCGGGTAATGATTTTATACCTGAACAATCTTCCGTTCATCAATGAAAAAGGAAACATATTTTATCCGGTTAAACTAAGTGAGATTCCCCCTAAAGAATTTATAAAAGCAAAAAAACTTGCAAGAGAAATCACTTTAAGCGAATTTGAAGTCGATCCGGATGAATGGATGAAGTTATGTTTGGAAAACAAAGGAATCAGAATATTGGAGGGTGGAAAAAAATTAAATCAATACGAGTACGATTATTTTGACAGTGAGCTGAAAAAATTCATTATGCCAGACTGGCAAAAAGCCAATAAGATAATTCACAACTGTATTTCAAAATCAAAACAAACAGTCAGTGAAGCCTATCTTTTATGGCGTTTGAAAGATATGATTGACAGAAATATATTTGATGTTCAGGGCAAAATATCCAACATGAAGGATTTTGAAGTAAAATACTTTTCAAAAGCAGATTAATTATTTACCAGCGTTAAACAATGGCTACAAAAAAAGCAAAAGAAGAATATACCCACAGCGATAAAGGTGTCAGCGGTCAATATAAAAACTGGTTTTTGGATTATGCCAGTTACGTTATATTGGAAAGAGCTGTTCCTGCAATAGAGGATGGACTGAAGCCCGTTCAAAGAAGGATCCTTCATGCCATGAAAGAAATGGATGATGGCCGTTACAACAAAGTAGCGAATATCATTGGTCAAAGCATGCAATATCATCCTCATGGCGATGCCAGTATCGGAGATGCAATTGTCAATCTGGGACAGAAGGACTTATTGATAGACACACAGGGAAACTGGGGTGATGTCAGAACGGGTGATGATGCGGCAGCTGCAAGATATATAGAAGCCAGATTGAGCAAATTTGCATTGGATGTTGCCTTTAATTCCAAAACTACAAACTGGCAATTGAGTTATGATGGTCGAAAAAACGAACCGGTTACACTACCCATGAAATTCCCTTTATTGCTTGCACAGGGAGCCGAGGGAATTGCTGTTGGTCTTGCCACCAAGATACTGCCTCATAATTTCTGTGAACTGATAGAAGCTTCCATCAAAGCGCTTCGTGGTAAAAAGTTTGAAATTATGCCTGATTTTCAAACTGGAGGCATTATGGATGCCAGCCTCTACAATGAAGGTAAAAGAGGTGGTAAAATCAGGGTGCGGGCGGTCATTGAAGAACAAGACAAAAAAACACTTGTTATAAAAAATGTACCATTTGGAGTTACAACCACTCAGCTGATGGAAAGTATTGTAAAAGCAAATGATCAGGGAAAAATAAAAATAAAAAAAGTAACAGATCATACTGCAGCAGCTGTTGAAATCATCATAGAACTTGCACCGGGAATTTCACCTGACATTACCATTGATGCATTGTATGCATTTACAGATTGTGAAGTCAGCATATCACCCAATGCATGTGTTATTTCGGAAAACAAACCCCAATTTCTTTCAGTTAGCGAATTGCTGAAAATTTCTGCTGAGAACACCAAAGAGTTATTAAAAAAGGAATTGGAAATCAAACTTTCCGAACTTCAGGAAAAATGGCATTATACTTCACTTGAAAAAATATTCTTTGAAGAAAAAATATACAAGGAATTAGAAAAAAAGCATGAAACTTGGGAAAAAGTCATTTCAGCAATTGACAAAGCATTTGACCCATTTAAGAAAAAACTTAAAAGAGAGATATCAAATGATGATATTCTTAAACTCACTGAAAAGCCTGTCAGGAGAATTTACAAACTGGATATTGAAGATCTAATCAGCCAGATAAAAAATTTGGAGGCCGAAATAAAACAGGTTAAAAATGATCTTGCAAATCTCGTTGATTATTCAGTGGCATATTATGAATCTCTCTTAAAAAAATACGGTAAAGGAAAAGAAAGAAAAACTGAAATCAGGTTGTTTGATACCATTCAGGCCAAAGATGTAGCGATTGCCAATACAAAACTTTATGTTAATTACGCCGAAGGGTTTATTGGTACATCTTTGAAAAAAGATGAGTTCGCTGTTGAGTGCAGTAATTTGGACGATATCATTGCATTTACAAAAAGCGGAAAGATGAAAGTTGTTAAAGTTGCTGATAAAGTATTCATTGGAAAAGATATCATTCATGTTGCCGTTTTCCAAAAAAATGATGAAAGAACAACTTACAACATGATTTACCTTGATGGAAAAACAGGTGTCAGTTTTGCAAAACGTTTCAATGTAACAGGTGTTACACGTGACAAAGAATATGATTTAACTAAAGGAGCTGAAAAAAGTAAAGTACATTATTTTACCCCCAATAACAACGGTGAGGCGGAACAGGTAAAAATAATACTTAGTCCCAACTGCAGTGCAAGAAATAAAGAACTGGATTTTTATTTTGAAGAACTTGAAATCAAAGGTCGCAGCAGTATTGGTAATCAGGTTACCAAATACCCGATAAAATCAGTTAAATTCAAAGAAGCGGGAAAGTCAACCCTTGGTGCAAAAAAACTATGGTTTGATGATAAATTCGGAAGATTGAATACGGAACAAAAAGGGGAGTATTTGGGCATGTTTGAAGCAGAGGATACTATTTTAGTTGTTTATTACGATGGTTATTATGAAATCACCACCCAGGAATTAACACAGCGGTTTGACCCGGAAAAAATATTGCTCATAGAAAAGTTCAACTCTTCAAAAATACTGACAGCAGTATATCTCGACAATGAAAAGAAGCAATACAATATCAAGCGATTTAAAATTGAAACCTCTACTTTGAATTCTAAATTTTTGTTTATAAAAGAAGGTAAAGACAATTCCATTGAAGCAATAACTACATCTGATCAACCCATTTTGAAAGTACAGACCGGCAGGGGACAACAACAGACCCTTAAAAAATATAAGATAGCGGATTTTGTTGAAGTAACAGGATGGAAGGCCGTTGGTGCAAAATTGATAGATTTTTCAAAATCAGTGGAAATGGAATGGGAAATAAAAGAGAAAAAAGACAATAATGCTCAACCTGAACTTTTTTAATTGTTGAATAGAATTTCCTTAAAATTATAAAGCCGGCACTAATAGTACCGGCTTTTAAGTAAGCATTAGCTTTATTTATTCGTTATCTTTTCCGCTTTTTTTCAACTCCTTGTATAAGGAAATCTGTTCTGGGGTAAGGATTTCCATGAATCGTTTTGTCTTTTCCTTACGAATTTCCTTCAATCTTTCTTTTTTATCGTCTTCAGACAAAGAGTTGTCTTCATTTACCTTGGCTTTTGCATCTTTGTTGAACTTGTTGATTTCTTTCAACTTTTCTTTTTGATCGGGAGTCAGATTCAAAGCTTTGATGATTTCCTGGTAACGTTGGTCGCCTTTTCTTTTTGAAATCTCTGCATTTTTTCTGGCCTCAGGAGACTGTGCTTTAGCGTCAACACTGTTTTGACTGAATCCAAAAAAGGACATAGTTAAAGCCAAAACAATCATGGTAATTTTTTTCATATCTGTATTTTTAAAATTATGGGATAAAGATAATGAAGATGCATGAAATAGTTAAAAATTATCTTAAAAACAATAGTTCCCTGTATTTTGGCAATGGCCAGTTTTCATCATCTATCAGTTGTTCGAGACTATCAGCATGAAGCCTGATTTCATCAAAATATTTGTTCTTTATTTTTTCACAATAGGCAATGGCTTTTTCTCTGGAATCCTCTATTTCATTGACCTTCTTTCTTTTTTCAATCATGGCTGTTATGTTCTTGCATAGTCCATTGATGTGAACATTCATTTTTTCTATAATCGATTTTTGATTTTCCATGGTTGAATCTGTAAAGCCTGCATCTTTCAATCCCTTGATGTTTTCAAGTAAAATATTTTGATATTTGAATGCTGCAGGTATGATTTGGGTTGTTACCAGCTCTCCCATAACCCTGGCTTCAATTTGTACTTTTTTAATGTATGATTCCAGCATGATCTCATACCTCGCTTCCAACTCCAATTGATTGTAAATGTTATTGTCCTTAAATAATTTTTTTGATTTTTCTGTTTTGTAAGCATCCAATGAAACAGGGGTTGTTTTGATGTTTGCCAGTCCTCTTTTTTTTGCTTCATTTTCCCATTCTTTGCTGTAACCGTCTCCTTCAAACAAAATTTTCTTGCTTTCAACTATGTATTTTTGAATAATATGCATCAGTGCCACATCCTTTTTTTCTCCTTTTTCGATCAATGAATCAACTTCTCTTTTAAAAGACTTTAATGTTTCAGCCATAATGGTATTCAAAACAGTCATTGGTGCAGCACAATTGGCTGAGGATCCAACAGCCCTGAATTCAAATTTATTTCCGGTAAAGGCAAAAGGGGAAGTTCGATTTCGGTCCGTATTATCCAACATCAATTCAGGAATACTTTTATGAATGTCCATTTTTAAAATCGCCTCATCTGTTTCGTCAAATTGCCCGCCAACTCTTTGTTCTATCTGTTCGAGCACATCGGTAAGATATTTGCCAATAAAAATTGAAATGATGGCAGGAGGGGCTTCATTTGCTCCAAGTCTGTGGTCATTGCTTTCACTGGCAATCGATGCCCTTATCAGGTCGGCATAATCATGAACAGCCTTGATGGTATTAACAAAAAATGTGAGGAACATCAGGTTGGTTTTCGGTGTTTTTCCGGGAGCAAGTAGATTTACACCGGTATCTGTACTCATGCTCCAGTTGTTGTGTTTGCCGCTGCCATTGATTCCTGCAAAAGGTTTTTCGTGAAGCAACACAATAAGATGATGTCTTTTAGCTACCCTCGTCATTATATCCATCAGCAGCGTATTGTGGTCAACAGCCAGATTAATTTCTTCATAAATTGGGGCGCATTCAAATTGAGCGGGAGCTACCTCATTGTGTCTGGTTCTTAATGGAATACCCAGTTTGTATGCTTCCTGCTCAAAATCCCGCATGAATGCATAGACTCTTTGAGGAATGGCACCAAAATAGTGATCCTCAAGCTGTTGGCCTTTTGCCGGTGCATGACCAAACAATGTTCTACCTGTTAAAAGAAGATCAGGCCTGGCTGTAGCCAAACCGGCATCTACCAAAAAATATTCCTGTTCCCATCCAAGGGTTGCATTCACTTTAGAAATGTTCTTGTCAAAATACTGACAAACATCCACAGCCGCTTTGTCCAATGCAACAATTGCTTTTAGCAATGGCGTCTTTGTATCAAGAGATTCTCCAGTATATGAAACGAAAATTGTTGGGATGCACAATGTTTTACCTTGACCAATTTCCATAATGAATGCAGGAGAAGATGGATCCCATGCAGTATATCCACGCGCTTCGAAAGTGGCTCTTAATCCTCCGCTAGGAAAGGAAGATGCATCAGGTTCCTGTTGTATCAATGCAGCACCTTCAAATTCCTGAATTGGAGTTCCATCACCTTTTAAAGTAAAAAAGGAATCATGTTTTTCTGCAGATGAACCAGTCAATGGTTGGAACCAGTGGGTAAAATGGGTGACACCCTTTTCTTCTGCCCATGCCTTCATTCCATTGGCTATATTACCACCCATGGAACGGTCTATTTTTTTACCTGTCAAAGTTGAAGCATGCAGACTTTTGTAGGCTTCATCACTCAGGTAATGCCTGGCAGTTTTTAAGGTAAAAACATGCTCATTGAAAATAGATGTTACTTTCTCTGAAGACTCAACTTCATAATTTACTGAATTATTAACTATGTTTTTTATTGCGGTAAACCTCAAATTTTTCATAAATAAAGCTATTTAATGATAAAATTAGAGGATAAATTTGATTAAAAGGTAAAATTTTATATGATTTATGTATGTTTTTTATAAAAAAGTGGAAAATAATTTAAATTCTTTATTTTATAATATGTAAGTTATTTTTTCAATCTAATATTAATATTTGCTAAAATTGGAATGATTAAAAAAGGAAGGTAGATGCTTTTGTATCGAACAATTGAACCCAGATTGGGAACAATAAATCCTGTAATTAAAAGCATGGAAATTGAAATAAATACTCCCAAAACTACGATCGGATTTTCTTTGAAATACTTCGAAAATTTAAAATTCTGATAAAGAAAAAGAATAAAAATAAAGATGTAACACATCCATTCTATTGATAGGATTTTTGAAAATACAAGTGAATTTTCCCAAAATAATGGCTTGAGAAATGAGTGACTGAATGCTTGAGGTAAATTGACTATAAAACTTTTAATGTTTGGATCAAGGTAATTCATTGGAAGCTGAGAGCCCGCCTTTTCAAGTTGTAAAAAATCAAATTGACGCTGGGTTATTATTTTCAGCGGATGAAAATTAAAAACAAATTCTGTGAACCATAGCATGAAAATTCCTGTCAATGCAGCAAGAATAAATATTTTTAAAGGTCTTATGGTTGTTTTTTTGCAAAAGAAATAGATAACTGTAGCATAAAAAAGCAAGATGAAAAGAAAATTTCTAAGTAAAAGTATCATCAACGATGAAATAACCAGCAATATTATTTTTTTAACTGTTTTTCCATGAATACTAATAAAATGTATCGCATAGATGTATAGTGAAAGGAATGTAGCAATCAGAAGATCTTTGTGAACTCCGGAGGTAAAATACAAGGTGGATGGTAATAAAAATGCCCCAATGATGATGGCTCTTTTTTTTCCGGGATAAATATTTGAGAACAATCTGTATAATGCAATACACCCCAAAAATCCTATAAAGTTGAAAAATAAACTGTTTACATAATAATTACCCCTGCTGTAGATGTTGAAAATTGCAAGCAATTTGATAACGATGTTGTTTCGGAGATCAT